>CAYFQC010000004.1:0-64139 GCA_964345155.1 uncultured Actinomyces sp. | reverse complement strand
GCAGAGCGTCGTGACCACCGACGGCTCGGTTCCGAACTCGACCTCTTCTCGTTCCCCGATGAGATTGGTTCGGGTCTGCCGATATTCCATACCAAGGGCGCAGCTGTGCGCATGGAGATGGAAGAGCACTCCCGCAAACAGCATCTGGCTGGCGGATATGATTTTGTCTCCACTCCGCACATCACCAAGGGGGAGTTGTTCGAGCGCTCCGGTCACCTGGCCTGGTACAAGGACGGAATGTTCCCCGCCTTGCACGTAGATCAGGAGGTAGACCCGGAGACAGGGGAAGTCACAAAGGCCGGGCAGGACTACTACCTGAAGCCCATGAACTGCCCGATGCACTCCCTCGTGTTCAACTCGCGTGGGCGCTCCTACCGGGATCTGCCGATGCGGCTGTTCGAATTCGGGACCGTCTACCGCTACGAAAAGTCCGGGGTGGTGCACGGCTTGACTAGAGCCCGTGGCTTCACCCAGGACGATGCTCACATCTACACCACCCGCACCCAAATGAAGGACGAACTGGAAGAGGTCTTGAACTTCGTCCTGCAACTGCTTCGCGATTACGGGCTGGATGACTTCTACCTGGAGATCTCCACCAAAGATCCAGAAAAGTACGTGGGTACCGACGAGATATGGGAAGAAGCGACCAACACACTTCGGGAGGTCGCCAAAGACTCTGGCCTTGAGCTGGTTGAAGATCCCGGCGGCGCCGCTTTCTACGGTCCGAAAATATCCGTCCAGGCGCGCGACGCGCTGGGACGCACCTGGCAGATGTCAACAATCCAGTTGGATTTCAACACGCCGGAGCGGTTGGACCTTGAGTACACGGAAGCCGACGGTAGCCGCCAGCGGCCAGTCATGATTCACCGTGCACTGTTCGGTTCGATCGAGCGGTTCTTCGCGATTCTCTTGGAGCACTACGCTGGCGCCTTTCCTCTGTGGCTGGCCCCGGTGCAGGTGGAGATTATTCCGGTCGCGGAAGCTTTCAACGACTACGCGAAGTCCGTGGCCTCGAAGCTGCGCGCCGAAGAAATCCGGGTGGAGGTCGACACTTCCTCTGACCGATTCGGCAAGAAGATCAGGAACGCGTCCAAGCAGAAGATCCCTGTGGTCCTGATTGTGGGGGGCGAGGACGAAGCGGCCGGCGCCGTGTCCTTCCGCATGCGCGACGGCCAGCAGGTGAACGGCGTGCCGGTGGACGAGGCCGTGAGGAAGATTGTGGACCACGACCGTGCGCGGCGGAACGACGACGAGATCTGGCCGCAGGATGACTGAGGCGTCAGCCGAGGACTTTGTCCCCGCGGGTGTGCCCGATGGTTTTCAACGCCTGTGGACTCCGTATCGCATGGCTTACATCCAGGGAGACGGCAAGCCGAAGTCGGAAGAAGACTGCCCGTTTTGTGTGGCGCCGACACTCACCGATGCCGAAGCGTTGATAGTGCGCCGCGGAGAGTCTTGCTACGTGCTCCTGAACCTGTTCCCGTACAACTCCGGGCACATGCTCGTCTGCCCGTATCGGCATGTTGCGGATTACACCGAACTCACCCCCTTCGAACGCGAAGAGTTGGGGGAGCTAACCGCCCAGGCGATGAAAGTGGAAAGAGGCGTGGCTTCTCCAGACGGCTTCAATCTGGGCATGAACCAGGGGGCGGTGGCTGGGGCTGGGATAGCAGGCCATCTTCACCAGCATGTGGTTCCCCGGTGGTCGGGGGACGCGAACTTCTTTCCTATTGTGGCCCGCACGAAGGCGATTCCAGAACTACTGGAGGACGCCCGCGCGCGCCTGGCGGAGGCGTGGCCGGAGTACGCCTCCGGTCCCAGCACCGAGAGTCAACAAACTGAAAGTGAGCGCTGAACTTGCTCGGAAACCACGGCCGTTCGGTCGCAACTGCAATCTTCACTCCTTTCGCCAAGCTCTTGGCGCGCTTGGGTGTCACCCCGAACATGGTCACCTATGCCTCGGCGGTCCTGATCGTGGGTCTGTCCATGGGCCTGACTGCTCGTGGGTACCTTGCTTGGGGCGGGATTCTCCTGGGAGTGGTCCTGTTCGCCGACTCGGTGGACGGCGTTCTCGCACGCATGACCGGGACGTCCAGCGAATTCGGGGCGTTCCTGGATTCCACTATGGACCGGATCACAGACGGCTTCGTTTTCGGCGCGCTGTTGTGGTGGGCGATCGTCGGACTCCCTGACGGAGCCATCCGAACGACCACCGTGATTGCGGGCATAATCTCGCTGGTCGCCATCGGCGTGGTTCCCTACACGCGGGCGAGGGCGGAGAACTTCGGTGTCGTAGCCAAAGTTGGACTTGCAGAGCGCACCGATCGGTTGATCGTGGCCCAGGTCGGCGCTGGTTTGACAGACTTTGGGCTGCCAGAGGTGCTGTTCCCGATAGGGATGGTGTGGGTGGCTTTTGCGTCGGTCGTGACCGTCATCCAGCGGATGGTGGTCACGCACCGCGAGCTTGCCGCTCGAGGGGAAGCATGAGAGCTGACAGCCTCTACCGGGCGGCTTGGAAGCTGCTTCCTCGCCTACCACTTTCAGCCGTCTACGCGGGCGCCAACCTGGCCGCCGACCTAGTGTGGCGCAAGAATGGTGGCTCCGTCCGGCAGCTGCGCCGAAACTACACTCGCCTTCTGCAGCGGCCGGCAACGGAAGCGGAGGTCCGGGAGGGCGTCCGCTCATACTTCCGCAGCTTCGCGCAGCAATTCACACTTCCGGGTTGGAGCCGCAACCTCGTCGCCCGTTCCTGCGTGTATCCCCAGGCCGCGAACACTCGACAGATGATGGAAGATGGGCCAGTCGTCCTCGCCCTCACCCATTCGGGGAACTGGGATTTGGCCGGAGCGTGGTTTTGCCAAAACTACGGGCCAATCCTCACAGTCGCGGAGAAGTTGGAGCCACCCGACCTGTTTGCCCAGTTCGTTGAGTTTCGCGCCGGCCTGGGAATGGAGATCATCGGAGTAGCCCCAGGTGAGCATGTCTTCGACCAACTTGTGGAACGTTCTCGCGGACGGTCTCTGCTGGTTCCGCTTCTAGCCGACCGGGACATAGCGGGGAGCGGAGTGGAAGTGGAGCTGGGTGGCGGCAAAGCACTGGTGGCCGCGGGTCCAGCCGCTTTGGCCAAGAAGCTTGGGCGTCCGCTGATAGCGGGACACATCTCCTACCGGAAGGTAGGTTCGCTGTGGCAGATATACGCTCATTTCACGGATCCGATCCCCGCGCCCATGCCCGCGAAGGGAGAGACTGACGTGGAAGCGTGGACACGGGAGTGGGTGCGGCGCCTTGTCCCGATCATGCAGGACCACGTGGTGGACTGGCACATGATGCAGAAGGTTTTCGTCGCTGACCTGGACCCAGCCAGATTGGCGAGGGCGCGGCGCAGAGTCCATCAATCAGAAGGCGAAACAGGCGCGGGCGGCGTCTGAAGACTGACTAGGTGAGTGAGGAGCGGAAGTGAAGATCGGGATCGTGAGCCCTTACTCTTTCGATACACCCGGTGGAGTGCAGATTCACATCCACGATTTAGCCGAGGAGCTGATCTCTCGCGGCCACTTCGTCTCAGTGCTGGCCCCATCGGAACGCGATGACCACCCAGCTTGGCTCGTTCCGGCCGGTGCTTCCATTTCAGTGCGGTTCAACGGGTCTGTTGCACGCCTGGCTTACGGCCCGAAGGCCGCCGCCGCAACGAAGAAGTGGCTTGAAGAAGGGGACTTCGACGTCGTGCATATCCACGAACCCGGCTCCCCTTCACTGGGCATGCACGCGCTGCGGAATTCGCCCGCGCCGGTGGTGGCGACTTTTCATGCCGCCCTTGACCATTCGAAGGTCCGCGCGTTAACCGCTGGTTTGGTGCGGCCCTTGATGGAACGGATTTCCGGACGGATTGCCGTCTCAGAAGAGGCGCGCCGCACCCTGGTGGAGCATCATGCTGGCGACGCCATCGTGATCCCCAATGGGGTTCGAACCGCGTCATTCAAAGAAGCTGTGCCCCGACCGGAGTGGGCCAGCACATCAGAGCGACCTGTAGTCGTATTCCTGGGGCGGTTGGATGAACCTCGGAAGGGACTGCCTGTTTTTGCCGGCGCCATCGAAGAGATTCTGGCGGCGCACCCTGGAACCAGATTCTTGATCGCAGGTCGCGGGTCCGCCGAACCGATCAAAGCCGTGTTGGCCCGTAATCCCGACTCCGTGGAGATGCTCGGGGAAATCTCCGATGAGGAGAAGGCTTCCCTGCTGAAGGGGGCTTCCGTCTATGTCGCACCGCAGACGGGCGGCGAGTCTTTTGGAATAGTCCTGGTCGAAGCGATGGCTGCGGGGACAGCGGTCGTGGCCTCCGATATCCCCGCCTTTCGGGCCGTGCTGGACGAGGGGGCGGCAGGCGCTACCTTCACCAACGGGGACTCTGCCGACCTCGCCCGCGCCGTGAACGACTTGCTGGACGATGACCGCAGACTGAATCGTCTTGCCGCAGCGGGCCAGGCGCGATCAGACATGTACGACTGGGGAACTGTCACCGACCAGATTCTTGCGGTGTACGAAGAGGTGGTGGCACGGGGCGCTGCGCCGTCCACCGGCACTCTTTACGAGGCACTTCGGGGTCGGCTCGGAAAAGTGGAAGACTAGGCGGGTTCATCGGGAAGGAGTGCCTATGCCGTGGTGGGTGTGGCTGGCCGTCGGTCTTTTGGTGGCCCTGCTGGCCGTCTTGGTCTGGTGGTACGCGGCGAGGGTCGACCGGGTGTACCGGCGAATTTCTGGGCGCAGGCTCGGCTTGGATCGCCAGCTGGTTAGACGCAGCGCGGAAGCAATGCGAATCGCTGAGTCGCCGGTGTTGGGGCCCGCGGACGCCGCAACGCTGAAGGAGGCTGCGCTCGCCGCACTTCTCGCTTCGGAATACCCACTTTCCGCAGATCAAGTCGGCGGATTCGCGCGTCAGGGGGAAGGAAATGACGCCCAGACTTCCGAACGCCTGGAGGCTGAGTCGGCATTGACGCGGGCGATCCGTGAAATCTTGACTGGCCCGACCCGAGACCGTCTCGCCGCGGACGCGCTCGGAGCCGCGCAATTGAGGGCGCTCGACGAGGCTTCTTACCGGGCGCGGATTGCCCGCAACATACACAATCAGGACGTGCTGCAGTTGCAGGATCTGCGCCGCACGGTCCTGGTGCGAGTCTTCCACCTGGCGGGCAGAGCGTCACAACCGGACTTCGTGGACATCGATGACGAAGCCTGATCCTGCACCCGCCGCCGCAGGCGAGGACGAACCCTGGCGCCGGTACCGTCTGGCGGCCCAGGCCGACGAACGCCACCGGGAAGGGCACCGCGATCCAGGAACCTCGCCCTTCGAGGAGCCCCAGCAGCAACCGCCCCGTGGGAGCCTAGCCCGATTTAGGGACAAAACTGGCTTGTCAGGGGGTGAGCTTGCCCTTGTCCTCTTGTCGATAGCTGGCCTTCTGACCTCTGTTTTCTACCTGTTTCGTGATTCAGGAGTGGGACATGCGGGCCTTTTCATACTCCTGGCGACTCTGCCTCTTGCCCTGGTCGTGTGGGTACTCCTCAGAGCCGACCGGGTCGCGCATTTGCCAGCGCGCTACCTCGTGTTCGCGGTCCTGTGGGGGGCAGGGGTCGCGACGGCCGTGGCCGCCGTGGTGAACTCCGCCCTATACAGCGACTTCCTCGCCTACCTAGGAGACACGACGATGGCCGAGACTCTGGCCGCCGTCGCGGTGGCACCAGTTTCGGAGGAGGCGCTGAAGGGCGCGGGCGCGATCTTGCTGCTGCTAATGGCCAGGCGCTACGTCGTCACCTTGGCTAATGGGATCGCGGTCGGCGGGCTCGTCGGGGCGGGCTTCGCCTTCACCGAGAACCTTATCTACTTCGCCGATGCCCACACCGAAAGCACCGCCGTGCTGGGAGTGACGATCTTCGGCCGCGCCGTCATGAGCCCGTTCGTCCATCCGCTGGCAACCTCCCTCACGGCCATCGGGTTCACGGCAGCAGTCCTCGCCGGCAAGCGTGCCTGGGGCTGGATCTGGAGGATGAGTCTGGGATTCACCGCAGCCATGGCGGTTCACGCCCTGTGGAACGGTTTGGCAAGCATCGGAACCATGTGGCTTCTGGCCTACTTCGTGATTGAGGTTCCCCTTTTCACCATCTGGCTGGTTTGGATTCTTCGGCGACCGAGGGCGGAGATGCCGCGCCTTCGAAAGGGGTTGCAGCCCTACGCCGCCACGGGCTGGATCGGGGCAGAGGAGTTGGCGACGCTAACCGATCTCCGAGCCCGCAGACACGCCAAGCGCTGGGCACGGAAGACCTCGCGTCTCGCGCGAAAATGCATGCGCAGATACCTCGTTGACGGGGGCCGGCTGGGACTGGAACAGGTCGTACTCGAACGGCTTGGGCCAACGCCCGCACGCGCGATGGTCGCAAGAAAGTCCCTGTCCGAGCTGATCTCTAACCGCACACTCTTCCTCGAGCAGGGAGAGATGGCGCAGCAAGCATCGGAACTCGCACACTTCCAGCCGGGGGATGCGCATGACTGACCTCGGGCCGGAGTGGACCCCAGACGCTGATGGCATCCTAAGTCGCGCTGGCGCACGCCTCCTCATTTTTGACGACGACGGAAATGTCTTGCTTGTCAAAGGCCATGACACCCACGACTCCGACCACCAGTGGTGGTTTTCTGTCGGGGGCGGCGTAGACGATGGGGAATCCCAGCGGCAAGCGGCGGTCCGCGAGGCAAGGGAAGAGACTGGGTTTCGGTTCGACGCGGACCAGGTGACAGGACCCGTCATACACCGCAGGGCCGAGTTCCGCTTCCGTAACGTCCTAGCCCGTCAGGAAGAGGTGTTTTTCATCGCCCGAGTCCCCGGCGTGCGCCCTGACCTGTCCCGCCAATCGCTCACGGATCTCGAAAAACTGACACTCGACGAATTCGCTTGGCTGGCGCCAACGGAGTTGGAAGCGCTGGCAGAATCAGAAACGGTCTATCCAAAGGAACTGCCGCAACTTGTTCGCGCCTGGTCTAAGGGATGGGATGGGCGGACCGTCGAGCTGCCGCCGGACGGCGGCTGGACCCGGGAGACTTAAGGCCCGTCGCGGGGTCTTCGCGAACCTCGGAGTAGAATCTTCAACTGGCGAAGGAAGACTCAGAGGGAGACACGTATGGCGGGACACTCAAAGTGGGCAACGACGAAGCACAAGAAAGCCGCGCTAGACGCGAAGCGAGGGAAGCTCTTCGCTCGCCTCGTCAAGAACATCGAGGTCGCCGCCCGCACTGGTGGCGGGGACCCCGCGGCCAACCCGACTCTGTATGACGCCATCCAGAAGGCCAAGAAGAACTCCGTCCCCGCCGACAACATTGACAGGGCTGTAAAGCGCGGCTCAGGGGCGGAGGCAGGCGGCGCCGACTGGCAGTCCATCACCTACGAAGGGTACGGGCCAGGCGGAGTTGCGTTCCTGATTGAGTGCCTCACCGATAACAAGAACCGCGCAGCCTCCGATGTCCGAGTCACGCTCAGTCGTAACGGGGGATCGCTCGCTGATCCGGGTTCTGTGGCCTACCTGTTTAGCCGTCGGGGAATCGTCGAGGTGCCCGCGGAGGGAGTCGACGAAGACCAGGTCTTTGAAGTCGTCCTGGAGGCGGGCGCCGAAGACGTGGATAACCAAGGAGACGTGATCTTAGTGACCTGCTCTCCTTCTGACGTTGTGACGGTACGCAAGGCTCTGCAGGACGCTGGAATCGATTACAACTCAGCGGAGGTTGAGTTCCACGCCTCCGTCCAAGTCCCTCTCGACAAGGACGGCGCGGTGAAAGCCATGCGACTTGTAGACGCGCTTGAAGACCTGGACGACGTTCAAGACGTCTACTCAAATATGGACATCCCCGCAGAGGTGATCGCGGAGATAGACAGCGAAGACTAGCCGCGGGAGAGAACCGTGCTGGTCCTCGGAATCGACCCGGGTCTGACGCGCTGCGGCATCGGAGTAGTGGACGTCGACGACTCAAGGCGCGCCCGCCTGGTTGGCGTTCACGTTGTCCGAACCAAGGCCACATTGGCGGCGCACTTTCGCCTGGCTCAGGTGGCTGACGCTATCCGCGACGCCCTCGACCGCTATGGACCCGAGGTGGTGGCGATCGAGCGCGTGTTCACCCAAGACAATCTGCAGTCCGTAACCGCTACCACGCAGGTCATGGGTGCGGCTATGAGCGAGGTCGGGCGCGCCGTTCTGCCCCTTGCCGTATACACGCCGTCGGAGGTGAAGGCGGCGGTCACCGGCAACGGGCGCGCCGACAAAGCACAGGTCCAGCACATGGTCCGGCGCATACTCCAACTAGACGCCGATCCGAGGCCGGCAGACGCCGCCGATGCGCTGGCGATTGCGGTCTGCCACGCATGGCGCGGTACGGGTCTCCTCGGCGCGGGCAGCGATTCCCAGGTGGAGATTACCCTTTCCGGAAAGGTAACTTCCAAGGCCTCTCTCACACCTGCTCAGAGGGCCTGGGCCGAAGCGGAAGCACGTCAGCGGAGAAAAGGGGCGGTGGACCCGACGCGGAATCGGTGAGGAGCTGAACTGTCGGCTGCTGCTGGTATCGTACAAACGTTCTAAGGAGGAGCCGGTGATCTCAAGCCTTACCGGGCCGTTCACACCCCTGGGCGCGGGGGCCGTGTCTGTGGCTGTGGGCGGCGTCGGAATCCGCGTGGAGGTTCCAGCCGCGGTGGCTCATGGTGCGGTGCGCGAAGTCGTGACGCTGCACACCAGCCTGGTGGTCCGCGAAGACTCGCTGACGCTGTTCGGTTTCCCCACGCCAGGGGAGCGCGACGCTTTCGAGATTCTTCTATCCGTATCTGGGGTGGGCCCACGTTTGGCTCTGGCCGCGCTGGAGACGGTCGGCCTGGAGCGCCTCCATGCCGCAGTTCTGAGTGAGGACCTGAAAGTGCTTCAGGAGGTGCCGGGTGTGGGGAAGAAGACGGCTCAGCGCCTCGCGCTCGAAATCGGGGACAAACTGTCAGCGGTGGCACCGACCCCGGCTGCTGGTACGGTCCCGGCGTCGCCCGTGCGAACCGGAGAGGCCGAAACTGTTGTTGCCGCGCTTGAGGGTCTCGGCTGGCCGCGGCCGGTCGCAGAGCGGGTGGTAGACCAGGTGGACAGTGGTGGCAGCTCGGCGGAGACACTGCTGCGCTCCGCCCTCGCCCGGCTGGGAGGAACACATGGATGACGTGGGGACCCCTGAGGGCTCACGGGTTGTGGCTCCCGACGCGGATCAGTTGGAGCGCGCCGCCGAAGCCGCGCTGCGTCCGAAGACGTTGGAAGAGTTCATCGGTCAACCGGCCGTTCGCCGGCAGCTCTCAATCGTGTTGGCGGCAGCACGCGGAAGAGGGGAACCCGCTGACCACGTCCTACTCGTGGGCCCACCGGGACTGGGCAAGACGACTCTGGCGATGATAATCGCGGGGGAGATGGGGTCTTCTCTCAGGCTGACCTCTGGACCCGCGATACAGCACGCCGGGGACCTGGCTTCCATCCTCTCTTCGCTCCAGCCTGGAGACGTCCTCTTCATCGATGAGATCCACCGGCTGGCTCGCACCGCCGAAGAGATGCTCTATTTGGCCATGGAGGATTTTCGGGTGGACATCATCGTTGGCAAGGGCCCGGGAGCAACATCTATACCGCTGACCTTGCCGCCCTTCACCGTCGTCGGCGCAACCACGCGTTCGGGCCTGCTGCCCGCGCCGCTGCGTGACCGGTTCGGTTACACGGCCCACTTGGAGTTCTATTCCCCAGAAGACCTTGAACGCGTCGTGAACCGAAGTGCGGGCCTGATCGGAGTGGAGCTACACCCGGCGGCATCGCAGGAGATCGCGAGGCGCTCACGGGGCACACCTAGGATTGCGAACCGACTGCTTCGCCGCGTCACAGACTTTGCGCAGGTGAAGGGAGAAGACCAGGTCTCTGAGGAGGCAGCGCACGACGCGTTGGGGCTTTTTGAAGTCGATGCCGTGGGGCTGGATCGCTTGGACCGCGCGGTGCTAACTGCGCTCTGCCGGAACTTCGGAGGCGGCCCCGTTGGTCTGTCCAATCTGGCGCACACCGTAGGCGAAGAGGCAGAAACGCTGGAGACCGTTGCTGAGCCGTACCTGGTGCGCCAAGGTTTCATTACCAGGACCCCACGCGGGCGGGTGGCCACCTCAAAAGCGTGGGAGCACCTTGGCTTGGAGGGTCCCACCGAGACTTCGCTGTTCTCTGCGTGATCAACACCTGGTTATCGGTGGGGCCACCTTTGCCCTAGACTTCTGAAGTCACTGTCAAGAGCCTGAAAGTTGGTCAAAACCGTGGGTGTAGAGCTGTTACTTTTCATGGTCGTTCTAATCGGCGGCATGTTCGTCATGAACCACTTCGCTAAGAAGTCCGCCAAGAAGCGCCAAGATGAGCAAGAGAAGACACTCCGGGAGCAACTGGTTCCCGGCGCCTGGGTTCAGACTTACTCCGGTTTCTTCGGGCGTTTTGTCGATTTGGACGGCGACGTGGTGATTCTGGAGACCCCGGCGGGAGAAGAGACCTACTGGGTGCGGGCCGCGATTCGCGCGGTCACCGACCCGCCGTTCGAGGACGTCAGTGATGACGCCACCGATCCTGAGCTATCGGCTCCGGCGATCACCCCGGACTACGACTTCGATAAGGCCGAGGCCGAGCTGCGGGAGAACAGCCAGGACGTAACTGTGGAGGAAGCGACCGAAACTGTCACGGAAACCGCGACCCCCGACGAAGCAGCCGATCCGTCGAGCACCGGCTCCCAGGAAGACCCCGAGCTCGGCTCTGAAAAGAAGTAAAACCTCAGCTCCGCAACGCATCTAGCAAGGTCCAGGGATTTGGCAACAAAGAAAACGCATCCGGGGCGTACTCTGCTCGGACTGTTGATCGCGACCCTCGTCGCGATAGGTGTGCTCACGATCGGGCACTTCACCCAGGGAGCGGGTTTCGTACCCAAGCTGGCTCTCGACCTTGAGGGTGGCACTCAGATCATCCTCACGCCGAAGCTGGAAGAAGGCTCGGAATCCCGTCAGGTCACACAAGATGACATGAACGAAGCCATCGACATCATCCGTCAACGCGTCGATGCTTCGGGAGTATCAGAAGCCCAGATATCTACACTGGGAACCGACAACATTGTTGTCGCTATTCCGGGGCAGACGGATGAGTCCATCCTCGACCTGGTCCGGACATCGGCCACGATGCGTTTCCGCCCGGTGCTGGAGGTCTCAACCCCGGACGCCCTGGACACCAGCCAGGTGCCGCAAAGTGAGACTGAGCTGGCAGCGATGACAGTTGAGGAACTGGCCGACTACCTCGCCGACACTGATGGCGACGGCGTGGTCTCAGAAGAGATCACCGCAACGCCGGAGAACAACTCGGATACCGCTTGGATTTCCGAAGCAGATTACCGGGACTTTTTGCTCCTCGACTGCACCGACCCAGCAAACCTGACGGGTGATCGCAAAGACGACCCCGATGCAGTCATGGTTACGTGCAATGCGGACGGCACCGAAAAGTACATTCTCGGACCGGTGGACGTTGAGGGCACCAACCTCAAGAGTGCTTCCGCAGGAATGGCCACCAACTCCGCCGGGCAGCCGAGCGGCGGATACGCTGTCTCACTCGAGCTGGATTCGGAAGGCACTGAAGCGTTTGCGGAGGCATCCAATCGCCTCTACGGCTTCCAGGAAACCGACACCACGCGCAACCGTTTCGCAGTGGTGCTGGACGGCAATGTCATCGTTGCACCTTCCATGAATGTCCCCATCACTGACGGAAAAGCCCAGATCACCGGCAACTTCACCGCCGCTGAGGCACAGAACCTTGCGAACCAACTGCAGTTTGGCTCGCTTCCTTTGAACTTCGAGGTGCAATCCGAACAGCAGATCTCCGCGACACTGGGCACCGACCACCTCGAGAAAGGTCTCTGGGCTGGACTCATTGGTCTGATCTTGGTCGTGATCTACATGGCCTGGCAGTACAGGGGGCTGGCGTTGCTTTCGGCCGGGTCTCTATTCGTGGCCGCGTTCCTTACCTACCTCATCATCACGATTCTGTCGTGGACGATGGGCTACAGATTGTCCCTGCCCGGAGTGGCCGGGCTGATCATAGCCGTGGGCATCACCGCCGACTCTTTCATCGTCTACTTCGAAAGAATCAGAGACGAGGTTAGGGACGGCCGACCCCTCAACGTCGCGGTTGAGGAAGGCTGGTCCCGCGCTAAGCGGACACTCATCATCTCTGACGCGGTGAACCTGGTGGCCGCCGTGGTGCTCTACGTGCTGGCGGTGGGCGGGGTCCAGGGCTTTGCCTTCACACTGGGGGTGACCACAGTCGTTGACCTGGCGGTCGTCTTCTGGTTCACGCACCCGATGCTCTCACTGATGATCCGGACGAAGTTCTGGGGGGAAGGGCATAGGTGGTCGGGTCTGGATCCGGAGCACCTGGGAGCTTCCGGTGGCATGACCTACCGCGGTCGGCTCAGCGTCGAACCCAAACCTAAGCGGCAGCCCAAAGTGGCACGAAGCGCGGTTCCTGCCGGGGTGTCTTCGACCGCCTCTCCCGCGCCCTCGCCAGCACCAGAACGCACCCACCACGCCGAGAAACCTGTGTCTATGACGGCTGTCCTGGAGGAGGCCGAGGAATCGTTTAGTGCCTCGCCCGAGGAGTCCAGCGGGGAGCAACGGCTTTCTCTCGCTGAACGCAAGCGTCTCGCCGCGATGGAGAAAGACAACAAGGACGGGGAGGAGGAGTAGAAGTGGTTAGTTTCTCTCAATGGGGCAACGAGCTGTACTCCGGCACTCGCTCCTACAACATCATCGGCAAGGCCAAAGTGTTTCTCAGCATCGGGGTGACTTTGATGGTCATCTCCGTGATCCTGCTGCTGACGCGTGGCCTGAACCCATCCATAGAGTTTTCCGGGGGCACCCAGTTCATAGTCACGGGCACCTCCCAGGCGGACCAGCAAATCGCCTACGAAACTCTTGCGGAGGATGGAATCTCTGAAAACGTGCGTGTGTCGGCCCTTGGAAGCGACTCGATCAGGGTGCAGACCCAGTCCCTCGACACCGCCCAAACCACTGAACTTCGAGCCGATCTGGCTGCCGCGTATGGGGTCCCGGCTGAAGACGTGCAGACAAACTCAGTCGGCGCCACGTGGTCCCAGGACATAACGAAGAAGGCGCTCCAGTCCATAGCCATCTTCGTGGTTCTCGTGGCCGTGCTTATGACCATCTACTTCAGGTCGTGGGCTATGAGTGCGGCAGCGCTCATAGCGTTAGCTCACGACCTGGTGATAACAACAGGGTTTTTCGCGCTCACCCAGGTGGAGGTCTCTCCGGCCACGGTCATCGGGTTCCTCACCATTCTCGGCTACTCGCTTTACGACACGGTCGTCGTGTTCGACAAGGTTCGTGAGGTCACCGCGAACCACTTGGATCAAAGTCGGTACACGTACGGCCAGATGGTGAACTTGGGTGTGAACCAGACCCTGGTGCGCTCGATCAATACGTCCGTCGTTGCGCTATTGCCTGTGGGATCCATTCTCTTTGTCGGTTCGCTGCTGCTTGGAGCAGGTACCCTGACCGACATTTCTTTGGCGCTTTTCGTCGGGATTTTCGTGGGAACCTTCTCCTCCATATTCATCGCGGCGCCCGCCCTCGCTCTGATTCACGGCAACAGCGCGAAGGCGAAGAAGCGGGACGACGCGATCGTCGAAGCGCGAAAGACTACGGTGGGGGATAACGAGGTTCACCCCGACGAGGCCAGAGTGGTGAAGGTCGCCCGCACGCCCGGGCACCACCTCGGTCAAGCGGCGCAGCCAAAGAGGAAGCGGAACAGAAAGTAGGGTCATGGACGAACGAATCGCTGAAGCAGTCGAAGCCCAGATCGAACTCATCCCAGGCTTCCCAGAACCGGGAGTCCTCTTCCGCGACATCACCCCGCTGATTGCCAACGGCCAGGTGTTCTACAGGCTGATCGACGCTTTGGCGGACGAGTACCGCGGCAAGATCGACTACGTTGCTGGACTGGAGTCAAGGGGATTCCTGTTGGCCGCTCCACTCGCGCACGCTCTTGGGGTGGGGATGCTGACGCTACGCAAAGCGGGGAAGCTACCCCCGCCGGTAGTCGGTGTCGATTACGCGCTGGAGTACGGCACTGCGCGGTTGGAGGTTCGCCCGAATACTGTGCCGGAAGGTGCAAAGGTGCTGGTGGTCGATGACGTGCTGGCAACGGGTGGAACCGCTCGGGCAGCGGTCCAATTGCTGGAGCACTGCGGAGCCTCCGTCGAAGGACTGTTCTTCATGATCGAACTGGTCGACTTGCAGGGGCGGAAGCTTCTGGAAGGGGAGCCGGTCGAGGCGCTCTTGGAGGTCCATGAGGACGTCGAAGTGAGCCCCGAGCTGGAGGTGGGCGCCGACCTGTAGGTCTATCATGGCGTGATGGAGGAGAACGAGGTTGTAGACGGGCCGAAGACGCCGCCTTCGGGTTCGCTGGTGCGTTCTGGCCTGTCCTGGTTCTCTTCTCGAGGGCGGTCGGCTATACCCGAAATCGAGCCGCTTGTGCGTGCTGTAAAGGCGCACCACCCTCGGGCAAACCTGGCTGATATTGAGCGCGCCTATCGCACAGCCGCGAAGTGGCATGACGGTCAAACCCGCAAATCAGGTGAACCCTATGTGACACACCCCGTCGCGGTCGCCACCATCCTCGCTGAGATCGGAATGACGCCGCCGACCTTGGTGGCGGCCCTGCTCCACGACACCGTCGAGGACACGGGCTACACGCTAGAAGAACTCTCGGACGACTTCGGCCCGGAGATAGCGGCGATGGTAGACGGGGTAACCAAACTCGATCGCATACGCTACGGCGCGGCCGCACAGTCGGAAACTCTGCGGAAGATGATCGTGGCCATGAGCCGCGACATCCGTGTGCTTCTGATCAAGCTCGGAGACCGTCTGCATAATGCCCGCACGTGGAAATATGTGCCGGCAGCCTCGGCCAAGAACAAGGCCCGGGAAACTCTGGAGATCTACGCCCCACTGGCCCACAGACTGGGCATGAACACCATCAAGTGGGAACTTGAGGAGCTCTCTTTTCAGACCCTGTACCCCGACATCTACGAGGAAATTGACCGGTTGGTCGCAGAAAGGTCCCCACAACGCGAAGAGTACCTGGGTGACGTTATCAGCCAACTCGAAGAAGACCTGCGCCACGCCAAGATCAAAGGGACCGTTACCGGACGACCTAAGCACCACTACTCCATTTACCAGAAGATGATCGTTCGGGGCAAGCAGTTCGATGAAATCTACGACCTGGTTGCGGTGCGGGTCCTGGTCGACTCCGTGAAGGACTGCTACGCAGTACTCGGCGCAGCGCATGCACGGTGGAACCCGATTCCCGGCCGGTTCAAGGACTACATCGCGATGCCGAAGTTCAACTTGTACCAGTCACTGCACACAACCGTGGTTGGGCCCGGCGGCCGACCAGTAGAACTCCAGATCCGAACCCGAGAAATGCACGAGAGAGCGGAATTCGGGGTTGCCGCGCACTGGCGCTACAAGCAGGCCCCCGGATCCTCAGGGGCCGAATCGGATCGCATGTCGCCGAAGGAACAGATGGATTGGGTCCGTCTGCTGGTGGAGATGGAGCGCGAGACGGGGGACCCGGAGGAGTTCCTTGAATCTCTCCGGTTCGAGATTGCCGGGGACGAAGTCTACGTGTTCACGCCGCAGGGGCAGGTGATCGTTCTTCCGCCGGGCGCGACCCCCGTCGATTTCGCTTACTCGGTGCACACAGAGGTGGGGCACCGCACAGTCGGAGCTAGGGTCAACGGACGTCTGGTGGCACTGGATACGAGGCTCGAGTCCGGCGACTCAGTTGAGATCATCACCGCGCAGGAGGGGAAGGGCGGCCCGTCCCAGGACTGGCTGAAGTTCGTGGCTTCCTCACGAGCCAAGTCCAAGATCCGCCAGTGGTTCCAAAGGGAGCGGCGCGAAGAAGCCATCGATCTGGGCCGCAGCCACATCGCCAAGGCGATGAAGAAGCAGAACCTCCCATTGCAGCGGCTGATGACTCACGACGCAGTGCTTTCGGTTGCCACCGGGATGGGTCTGAAGGATATTTCCGCGCTCTACGCGGCGGTGGGAGAAAACCGCGTCTCCGCGCAGAATGTGGTCAACAAGCTGGTGGAAATTCTAGGGGGCGACGCCGGGACGGAGGAAACCCTTTCCGAAGCGATCACGCCCGGGCGGGTCGCTACTTCATCGCCGCGCTCGACAGCGCTTGGAGAGGCTGCCGTCACCGTGGACGGGATGAGCTCCAACGAGGTGTGGGTGAAGCTGGCCAAGTGCTGTAAGCCTGTACCAGGGGACCGCATTGTGGGGTTCATCACGCGGGGCCAAGGAGTTTCCATTCACCGGGAAGATTGCGTAAACGCCCAGCACCTCATGGACACCCATCCCGAGCGGATAGTTGATGTGCAATGGGACGGGGACCAGTCGAACAGCGAATACCTGGTCGAGGTGGAGATTAAAGCCCTAAACCGGCCGGGACTTCTGAATGATTTGTCCAGAGTGTTCGCTGACCACGGTGTCGATATCGTTTCTGGTTCGATGCACTCTTCCGGTGAACAGGTCGCCTCAGCGCGTTTTAGCTTCGGTCTGCCCGGCGGAGACTACCTGGATGCGGTCCTCTCGGGACTTCGGCGAGTAGACGGGGTATTCGAAGCCGCTCGGGTCACTGCCGCGCGAAAACAGCAGGCGACGCCGGCCTAGAAGGCCGGCCACCCGCGGTACTCGAGGGCGGCCCATCGGTCCCGGGCGCGATAGTATGACGGGAGTGCGCCATCAGCGGTTCGCACTGCGCAGACTCGCCATTGACTTGGCCTTACCCTCAGAGGATCACTTTGACTGAAGAAGCAAAGCCCCAGGTACCGGAAGCCGAAAAGAACTCACATGCGCATGCCACGCCCTCGCCGCAGACGGATTCGAAGAGCATCCCGCAGACCGCTGCGCCATCCGCTGGCCCTTTCACACCGAAGGCGATCCCATTCGGCAGAATCGACGCGGACGGGACCGTCTGGGCGCAAGACGGAGATGCGGAGAGGGTCGTAGGTGCTTACCCGGATGGCCCCCCGGAAGATCCTTTTGCCCTGTACACGCGCCGTTACGAGGACATAGTCGCGACGGTGAACCTGTTCGAGGCGCGTCTCCCGCAGCTGGGTGCCCGCGATCTGGACTCGACGCTGAAGTCTCTGCGCGAACAGGTGGCGGAGCCCTCGGCTATCGGCGATCTACCCGGGCTCCGCCAGAGGGTGGAGGCGCTGTCGGAACGTGTCAAGGCGCGTAAGGACCAGCTCCGCGAAGAGCGAGTTGCCGCTCGGCAAGCCGCCTTGGAACAGCGGACCGCCCTGGTGGTCGAGGCTGAGGAAATTGCTGGGCAGCCAGCGGAACGCACTCAGTGGAAAAACTCCGGTCAGCGCCTGCGTGAGCTACTTGAACGATGGAAGAGTCTCCAACGTCAGGGGCCACGCTTGGACAAGGCCCAGGAGGATGCCCTCTGGAAGCGGTTCTCCGCTGCTCGGACCACTTTCGACCGAGGACGGAGACAGTTTTTCTCGGCCCTAGATGCCCAGCACAGCCAGGCCAAAGCGACCAAAGAACAGCTCATCGCTGAAGCGGAAGCGATCCAAGGGTCCACGGACTGGCGCGAAACCTCCGCAAAATATCGCGAACTCATGGACCGCTGGAAGCAGGCTGGTCGCGCGTCCCGGAAGGATGACGATGCTCTTTGGGCGCGCTTCCGCGCCGCGCAGCAAGTCTTCTTTGACCAGAGGCGCAGTCACGACGCCGCGGTGGACGAAGCCTTTGCGGAGAACCTCGCAAAGAAAGAGGCTCTGGCTGACCAAGCCGAGGCGTTGTTGCCGATCTCCAACATCGACGATGCAAAAAGCGCACTTCGCCGCATCCAAGACGACTGGGACAACATCGGCCAAGTTCCCTCCCGTGATCTGTCACGCATCGAAGGGCGGCTACGCGCTGTCGAGAGGGAACTTCGCGAGGCAGAGAACCGTGAGTGGCAGCGCTCTGACCCGGAGACCCGCGCGCGAGCGGAGGGAATGCTCAATCAGTTGGAGACCTCTATCGCTGAACTCTCCGCGGCCCGTGAAGCTGCGGAAGCAGCTGGCGATAGGCGGCTGGCTGAGGAGACTGACAACGCGCTCAAGGTGAAGAAGCTGTGGTTGGAGCAGATCCGCTCCACCCTGGAGTGACTGGCGTGAACATTCGCACAGTTCCGGGCGCCCTCTTTGGCGAGAACTGCTATGTTCTCTGGCCCGAAGGCGGCTCGGACGCGCTGGTGGTTGATCCCGGGCCGGGAACCGCCGTCCCAGTGCGAGCGCTCCTCGACCGCGAAGGCCTGAGTCTGGTCGGGGTCTTGCTAACTCATGGGCATGTGGACCACGTTTGGGATGCGGAGGAACTCGCCGGGGCTGAGATTCCCGTATTCCTTCCCGCCGCAGACAACGAGTTCATGTCAGATCCCGTGGGCGCTCTCGGCTTAGCTCCGTCGTCTCTGGCCCTGGGGCAGTGGCGCCGTCCGAAAAAACTTGTTCTCCTCGGATCTGAAGTGCTCCAGGTGGCAGGACTGACGCTAAGGGCCGTGCCGGCACCGGGCCACTCCCCGGGATCTTCGATATTCCTGGTCGCCACGCCCCCAACCGAAGGGCCCGTAGCCCTGTCCGGGGACGTCATTTTTGCCGGGTCAGTTGGCAGAACTGATCTTCCCGGCGGGGACGAGTGGGTCATGAGGGAGACGCTTCGAACGCTTGCGGACGTCCTCGACCCCGCCACTATGCTCCTTCCCGGGCACGGCGCCCGCACAGTCTGGCGTGACGAGTTGAGCACCAACCCCTTCGTGTTGCGCGCCCGCCGGCGCACCCAACAGTGACCGATTTCCACTACAGGAGCAACGATGTCCAAACGAGCCGTTTCCGGCTTCCCTGAGCTCCTCCCGGAGGACCGAGCGTTCGAGGTTTGGGTAGAGGACACGCTCAGGAGAACCTTCGAACGCCACGGCTTCGTGGGCATTGAGACCCGGGCGGTCGAGCCCCTCAGCGCACTTGAGGCGAAAGGGGAGACCTCCAAAGAGGTCTACTTGCTGCAGCGCTTGCAGGCTGCCAAAGCCGGGGAAGCGCTGGAGCTGGTAGACGATCCCTTGGGACTGCACTTCGACCTGACGGTGCCCCTGGCCCGATACGTGCTCCAAAACAGCAACGCTCTTGCCTTCCCGTTCAAGCGCTACCAGATCCAGAAAGTGTGGCGGGGGGAACGGCCGCAGGAGGGACGCTTCAGGGAGTTCACGCAGGCGGATGTCGACATAGTTGGACAGGGGAGCCTGGCCATCCACCACGAGGTTGAGGCTGCCGAGGTCATGCTCGATGCCTTCGCGGCTCTCGGTGTGGATGGCGTGCTGATGGAGATCAACAACCGGAAAGTGCTACAGGGCATCTGCGAGGAGTTGGGAATCCCTGACTTCGCCGCGGCCTTACGTGCCCTCGACAAGCTGGACAAAATCGGCGCTGATGGTGTCCGTCGCGAACTCGCCGCAGCCGGGGTGAGCGATGATCAAGCCGACGGGCTACTTGCCGCGGCCGAAATACAGGTCGAAACGGGGGATGAGCTGCGGGCGGCCCTGGAGCGGGCGCAGATAGCTCCCTCCAAGACAGAGTCCCTGTTGGGCGAGGGTTTATTCGAGCTGGGCTACGTCCTCGACCGCCTCCACGACTTCGCTCCGGGAAAGGTCCGGGCGGCCCTCCGCATCGCGCGTGGACTGGACTATTACACGGGAACCGTCTACGAGACGGTCGTCCGGGGACACGAGGGATTCGGTTCCGTCTGTTCCGGCGGCCGCTACGACAAGCTCGTCTCCGACGGGCGCCGCGCCTTCCCAGGGGTGGGATTATCCGTGGGCGTGACCCGCCTGGTTGCCCTTCTCCTGGCCGCGGAACTGCTACCAAGGGGCGTAGCCGCACAAGATCGAGTCCTCGTTGCTGTCAACTCCGAGGAGACGCGGGATAGTTCCCTGGAGGTGGCGCGTCGACTTCGCTCCCGGGGTGTGGCGGCCGAAGTGTCTCCAACCGCCCAGAAATTCGGCAAGCAGATCCGCTACGCGGACCGCAAGGGCACCCCGTATGTCTGGTTCATCGCCGAGGACGGCTCCCATTCCGTGCGGGACATTCGCACAGGCGTGCAGATTCCAAGCGACCCCGAGACCTGGCTTCCGTAGCCGGCTACCGTCGAGGGCGGGCCGACCGCGGTGTTCGTTTGCCCCCCTTTGGTCCCTGGTCCGGGGATATGCGCAGCTTCCGCCCCGAAACGGTAGCGCGGGAGAGCTTTGACATCTGTGTATCACTGAGTTCTTCGCCTATTTCCACCACTGAGAACGAAGGGTAGATGTTGATCTTCCCGAGGGCGTCCCCAGTGATCCCGGCCTCGTTGGTTATCGCGCCGACAATAGCCTTGGGCGAGACGCCGTCTCGCTTTCCCACCTCCAGCCTGTAGCGCCTCTTGCGCCCGCCTTTGCCCTTTGCACCGGCGGACGCGAAGTCTTCCCTGGCGAAGGCCGCGTCTGTGCGGGCCCGTGCGCTCGGAGATGTGGACTGCATTGCAGGAGGCACGGCTGCTTCATACAGCAGGGCCGCAGCTATGTCACGGTAGCGCAGCCCAGAGGCCCTCGCTGAGTCGAGCGCCGAATGGATTTCGGGACTGGCAGATGTCGCGTCAACGCGCTCCTTCAGCGACTCGATGAGCCTGCGGGCGCGCGCTTCGATGATCTCCTGCGCAGTCGGCACGGGTACCTGGTGGAGCTTGGACCCCGTGAGGCGCTCGATGGCCAGGAGCCTCCTGCGGTCACGGCCCGAGAAGAAGGTCAGCGACCGGCCGGTGCGGCCAGCGCGGCCAGTTCTTCCGATCCGGTGCACGTAAGTCTCAGCTTCCAGTGGCAGGTCGTAGTTGACAACCAGGCCGATCCGCTCAACGTCCAGCCCGCGCGCTGCGACGTCGGTGGCCACCAAAACGTCTAGATCCCCAGAACGGAGGGCCTGCACTAGGCGTTCGCGTTCGCGCTGCGCGATGTCCCCGGAGATTCCCGAGGCCCGGATGCCTCGCGAAACCAGAGCCGCTGGCACATCTTCAGCCTCTTTCCGGGTGCGCACGAATACTATGGCCGCACCTCCATCCCGTCCCTCGTGGTTGCCGCGCATTTCGAGGACCCGCGCGAGGGCTTCCAACTTCAAATTCGGGGGTACCACCGAGTAAGTCTGAAAGATCGTGCTCACTGTGGAAGCAGGTGAACTGACCTCCACGCGTTTGGGATCGCGCAGATGGTGCTGGGCAACGCGGGAGATTGCCTTAGGCATGGTGGCCGAGAACAGGGCGGTCAGACGTTCAGATGGCACGCCGGAGAGAATCGTCTCGACGTCCTCGGCAAACCCCATGCGGAGCATCTCGTCGGCCTCGTCCAAAACGACGGTGTGGACGTGGCTGAGGTCCAGGGCGCCGCGGTCGATCAAGTCCATGATGCGTCCGGGCGTCCCCACCACGACTTGGGCTCCCTCACGCAACGCGCGCAGCTGGGGGCCGTATGAAGAGCCGCCGTACACCGTGACGATTCGAGCTTTGGAACCTGAGCCGGCCAGAGCTGCCAGCGCCTCACTGGTCTGCAGCGCCAGTTCCCGGGTCGGCGCCAGCACAAGGGCTGCGACACCCTTCTGGTTGCCGTTCACACGTCCGAGCAGAGGCAGCCCAAAAGCCGCAGTCTTCCCAGTTCCCGTCTGGGCGATCCCCACCACGTCTTGCCCGGCCAGCAGCGCCGGTATCGAGGCGGCCTGAATCGGGGTGGGAGCGGCAAATCCCAACTCCTCCAGGACGCGCAACTGGTATCCGGGAAGGCCCAGGTCGTCGAAAGTGGGCAAATCGGAAGCAGAAGTCATAGTTCCCCTGGGTTAGAAGCGGGTCACTCCCGCTGATGAGCGGCGCTTGCTGCGCACGACAACCCTAATGCCACGACGCGTACAATCGGGGAAGTTGTAATCGCTACAGGCGCGACTGACTGGAGGCTCACTCTTGCTACGGACTCACAACATGGACGAACTCGGCCTCGATTTGGTGGGCCAGCAGGTCACTTTGGCCGGCTGGGTCGACCGGCGCCGCGACCACGGCGGGGTTGTTTTCATCGACCTGCGCGATGCTTCGGGAATAGCACAGGTCGTGGTGCGTGATGAGGAGCTGGGCCACTCCCTGCGCCCGGAATACGTGCTGAAGGTCACCGGTACGGTGCAGGCGCGGCCCGAGGGGAACGAAAACCCGAATCTTGCGTCCGGCCAGATCGAAGTGCTGACCGATGACGTGGAAGTGCTGAATTCGTCAGCCGCGCTGCCCTTTCAGGTATCGACACACTCCGACGACCCACAAGCTGGGGAGGAGGTGCGCCTGAAATACCGCTATTTGGATCTGCGCCGCCCCTCCGCACAACGCGCGCTCCGGCTGCGGTCTGCGATGTCCCGCGTTGCCCGGGAGACGCTGCTTGACGACGGCTTTGTTGAAGTGGAGACACCGACGCTGACTCGGTCCACGCCCGAGGGCGCCAGAGACTTCGTCGTCCCGGCCCGCCTGTCACCGGGTTCCTGGTACGCGCTGCCGCAATCTCCTCAGTTGTTCAAACAGCTCCTCATGGTTGGGGGTCTGGAAAAGTACTTCCAGATCGCCCGGTGCTACCGGGATGAGGACTTCCGGGCCGACCGGCAACCGGAGTTCACTCAGCTCGACGTTGAGATGAGCTTCGTGGACCAAGAAGACGTGCTGGCCGAGACGGAGAAGGTGCTGAAGAATATTTGGGCCCTTATCGGATACGACCTCCCAACTCCGATCGCAAGGATGCCTTTCCTGGAAGCGATGCGGCGCTACGGAACCGACAAGCCCGATCTGCGCTTCGGGCTGGAACTCGTGGACCTGACAGACTTCTTCACAGACACTCCGTTCCGCCTGTTCAAGGCTCCTTATGTGGGCGCGGTGGTGATGCCCGGTGGCGGCAGCCAGCCGCGACGCGCCTTCGACAAGTGGCAGGAGTGGGCGCGCTCACGCGGCGGCAAAGGCCTTGCTTACGTGACTCTCGGAGAAGACGGCACACTCGGTGGTCCGGTTGCCAAGAACATCTCTGAGTCCGAGCGCGAGGGGTTGGCACGGGCGGTGGGTGCATCTGCGGGGGACGCTGTGTTCTTTGCCGCTGGGGATCCTGACGCCGCTCGGTCGCTCCTTGGGGCGGCTCGGCTTGAGATCGGGGAGCGGTTGGGCCTGATCAACAAGGACGAGTGGTCGTTCGTGTGGATCGTGGATGCGCCAATGTTCAAGCCGTCCTCGCTCGCCAAATCGGAAGGGGACGTGGCCCTAGGTGGAAGCGCTTGGACCGCTGTGCACCACGCCTTCACCGGCCCGAAACCTGAGTTCTTGGAGACATTCGACCAGGAACCGGGGGCCGCGCTGGCGAACGCGTACGACATCGTGTGCAACGGTAATGAGATCGGGGGAGGGTCCATACGTATCCACCGCCGCGACGTTCAAGAACGCGTGTTCGAGGTGATGGGTATCGGCCCCGAAGAAGCACAAGAGAAATTCGGCTTCTTGCTCAACGCGTTCCAGTACGGAGCACCGCCGCACGGCGGTATCGCGCTGGGCTGGGATCGGATCGCGGCGCTTCTCACCGGCGCGGATTCCATTCGGGATGTGATTGCCTTCCCTAAGTCGGGGGGTGGCTACGATCCGCTGACTGACGCGCCCGCTCCGATTGATGCCGCGCAACGCGCCGAAACGGGCGTGGACTACGTGCCAGAAGAAGACGACGCCGCTCACCCGGGCGAGGGCGACGCCAAGTAGGCTTCAGCGAACCAGAGTGAGTCGCCGTCGAAGCGGCGCGGTTGGCGGGGGTCTCCACCGGCAGATTCGGGAGCTCAAATCCCGAGTGTCGGTGGAGACCTTTAGCATGGAGACATGGACGTAATCGCACTGCACCCAGATAACCCTCAATCACGGATGGTCTCCAAGATCGTTAGCGCGCTGAATGCGGGCGGAACCATCGCGATCCCAACTGATTCCGGCTACGCAATCGCCTGCAAGCTTGGAAACAAAGCTGGCATGGATGCGATCCGCAGTATTCGGGACCTGGATGACAAGCACAACTTCTCGCTGCTGTGCCACTCCTTCGGCCAGCTGGGGGAGCTTGTAATCGTTGATAACAAGGCGTTTCGCACAATCAAGGCTCTAACCCCCGGGGCTTACACATTCATCCTGCACGCCACCAAAGAGGTGCCGCGAATGACCCTGAATAAAAAGAAGAAGACCGTGGGTGTGCGCCTGCCCGACCACACGATCACGCAGGCCATTGTGGAAGAACTCGGGGAACCTCTCCTGTGCTCAACCTTGATCCTTCCCGGTCACACGGAACCTCTCACCGCTGCGGAGGAAGTTATTGACGAGGTGGGCGGCCGGGTAGATGTGGTTGTCGACGGCCCTGTGGGCACTGAAGGCGCCACCACCGTCGTGGACTTCACCGGCAAGTTCCCGGAGGTGATCCGCAAAGGCGCCGGGGACACCGACCTGTTCGACTGACGCACATGGATCTGTTCGACTCGCTGGCAGTCGACTCGGATGGGTTGCCCAAGACAGCTCCCTCCTCCCCGCTCGCCGTCCGGATGCGACCCCAGACAGTCCAAGAGTTGCTTGGACAAGACCATCTGCTCGCTGTTGGCTCGCCCCTGTCGCGTCTCCTTGAGACTGATTCGCAAGGCGCTCAGTCCGTCATTTTGTGGGGACCTCCCGGCACCGGGAAAACCACCCTGGCCTACCTGATCGCCAGGCAGTCAGGACGACGCTTTTCGGAGGTGTCTGCGGTCAGCGCCGGAGTGAAGGAGGTACGCGAGGTCATTGCTGAGGCAAAGCGGCGCCTTACCACAACCGGACAGGAGACTGTTCTCTTCATCGATGAGGTGCACCGCTTCTCCAAATCGCAGCAGGATGCACTGCTTCCCGCGGTGGAAAACCGGTGGGTCACTCTTGTTGCCGCGACTACGGAGAACCCTTCGTTCTCAGTTATCTCACCTCTGCTGTCTCGCTCGCTGCTGTTGGTCCTCCGCCCGCTGGAGAGCGACGCGATCAAGGAGGCACTTCGTCGTGCACTCGTTTCCGCGCAGGGACTCGGCGGGCATGCGGAACTCTCGCCGGAGGCAGAAGACGCTCTTGTGCGACTCAGCGGAGGTGACGCGCGGAAGGCGCTGACCCTGCTGGAAGCCTCCGCGGCAGCGGCGGCGGAGAGAGGCGCGACGCAAGTCTCCATAGAGGACGTGTCAACGGCTGCGGCCACCGCCCTCGTTCGTTGGGACGCGGACCAGCATTACGACGTGGCATCGGCATTCATCAAGTCAATGCGGGGATCAGATCCGAACGCGGCAGTGCACTACCTCGCGCGGATGCTGGAGGCAGGGGAAGACCCGCGGTTCATCGCCAGACGGGTGATGATCTGTGCGGCAGAGGACGTTGGACTCGCAGATCGAACCGCGCTGCAGACGGCGGTTGCCGCCGCGCAGGCAGTTGCCCTGGTGGGGATGCCCGAAGCTCGAATAATCCTCGCTGAGGCGGTAATTGCTATTGCAACTGCACCAAAGTCGAACTCGGCGATCGTCGCGATCGACCGAGCGCTTGACGACGTGCGCAGTGGTAAGGCGGGGGTGGTTCCCGCCCACCTGCGCGATGCCCACTACAAAGGCTCCGAGCGCCTCGGGCATGGCTCCGGCTACGTCTACTCCCACTCCCAGCCCTACGGGATCGCGGCTGGGCAGACCTATCTCCCAGAGGAGCTGCTGGGAGCCGAGTACTACGTTCCAACCGGCAGGGGTGACGAAGCGCTCATCGAGAAGCGGCTTGCGGCCATCCGGGACATCCAAGGGATGCAGTAGCATTGCACGCGGCCTTTGTGGCCGACCTGGGACCTTAGCCGACGCGACTGCAACCGGCCGCTGGAGTTGGTCCCATGAATCGGGCGCCGTCCGGTTCATGACCCACTGAAACAGGAGATTCGAAATTGGCTTCTAACCGCAGCCGCAAACAGGTTCGCCAGTCCCGCGCGCTTGGCATTCCGCTCACCCCTAAAGCAGTTCGGTACTTCGAACGCCGTCCCTACGGGCCCGGCGAACACGGCCGCACCCGCCGCCGTCAAGAATCCGACTACGCGGTACGACTGAAGGAAAAGCAGCGCCTGCGCGCCCAATACGGGATCCGCGAGGCGCAGATGTCCCGCGCCTTCGACGATGCGAAGCGGATGCCTGGGATGACCGGTGAGAACTTGGTATCCGTGCTTGAGTCGCGTCTCGACGCGTTGGTACTTCGCTCCGGGTTCGCGCGCACCATGGCGCAAGCTCGCCAGGCCGTGGTGCACCGTCACATCCTCGTGGACGGCAAGATCGTGTCCAGCCCGTCCTACCGCGTCAAGCCAGGTCAGGTCATTCAGGTAAAGCCGAAGTCTCAGACCACGGTGCCGTTCGAAGTAGCCGCCACCGGCGCACACCAGGAAGTGCTTCCCAAGGTGCCGGGCTACCTGGACGTGGACATCGCCTCGCTAAAGGCCACTTTGACAGAGACGCCGAAGAGGGCGGATGTTCCGGTGGAGTGCGACGTGCAGATGGTCGTCGAGTACTACTCACGCTGAGCCCTGCCGCAACTTCCGTTCTGGGGTGGTCAACGCCGTTGACCACCCCATCTTGCTATCCTTCAGACACCCAGCTCGAACCCCGCTCCACACCGAGAGAGTCCTATGCGCACCCACGAAATCCGCCAACGTTGGATCGACTACTTTGCCGCCAACGGACACGAGATCCGTCCCTCCGTACCACTTCTCTCACCGGAACCATCGATCCTCTTCACGATTGCGGGCATGGTTCCATTCATCCCCTACATCACGGGGGAGGAGGAACCACCGTGGCCGCGCGCCGCTTCGGTTCAGAAGTGCATTCGGACGAACGACATCGAGAACGTGGGCCACACGTCTCGCCACGGCACGTTCTTCCAAATGAACGGGAACTTCTCATTCGGCGACTATTTCAAGGAAGGGGCCATCAACTTCGCCCACGACCTTCTGTCCGGATCGACGGATGAAGGCAAGTACGGCCTGGACGCGGACCGGCTGTGGGTGACGATCTGGGACGGTGATACGGAAGCGTTCGACATTCTCACCCGCCAGATCGGCATGGATCCAAAACACATTGTTCGCCTCCCGAAGGAGGAGAACTTCTGGTCAACCGGGCAGCCCGGGCCTGCGGGTCCGTGCTGTGAGTGGCACTACGACCGAGGCCCGGAGTACGGCCCAGAAGCCGAAGGGGGCGCTGTCGACCCCGGGGGCGACCGTTACTTGGAGCTGTGGAACCTGGTGTTCGACCAATACATGCGGGGAGAGGGCGAAGGCAAGAACTTCAAGATTCTCCACGAACTTGAACGCAAGGCAATCGACACCGGCGCCGGCCTGGAACGCCTCGCCTTTGTACTCCAAGACAAAGCCAACATGTTCGAGATCGACCAAGTGCGGCCGGTCATCGACAAGGTTGAGGAGATGACCGGAAAGCGCTACGGAGCGGACGGCGAGGACGACGTGAGGATGCGTGTCATCGCCGACCATGTGCGCTCGTCGATGATGCTCATTAACGACGGAGTCCGCCCCGGAAACGACGGCGCCGGCTACGTGCTGCGAAGGCTTGTTCGCCGAGCAGTGCGTTCCGTGCGGCTACTGGGAGTCGACGAAACCGCGTTGCCCGAGCTGTTCCCCGTCTCTAGGGACGCGATGGCTCCTACCTACCCGGACTTGCTGGAGAACTGGGACTCCATCACCGAAGTCGCGTATGGAGAAGAAGCTTCGTTCCGCCGCACGCTTGATTCCGGCACACTCATTTTCGACGCCGCCGCGAAGAAGGCCGAGGATATCAGCCGTTCCGACACGCCGATTCTGTCGGGCGAGGACGCCTTCGCCCTGCATGACACCTACGGCTTCCCCATCGACTTGACCCTAGAGATGGCCCAGGAAAAGGGAATCCAGGTTGACGAGGCCAAGTTCCGGGCGCTCATGACCGAGCAGAAGGAGCGTGCCCGCGCTGACGCCCTCGCCAAGAAGGCCGGACACGTCGACGTGAAGGTGTACCACGAGCTAGCGGAGAAGCTTGGGGGCACCGCGGAGTTCGTCGGTTACGACAGCTCCAGTTCCGAGTCTCAGATCGCGGGCCTCCTGGTGGACGGACAGCAGGTGCCTGTAGTTCAAGGACCGGCACAGGTAGACATCATTTTGGACCGTACACCGTTCTACGCCGAGGCCGGAGGCCAGCAGGCGGACCAGGGGATCATCCGCTCTGAGAATGGAACCACAGCCGAAGTCCTCGACGTCCAAGCGCCGATTCGCGGCCTATCAGTGCACCGAGCCACACTCTCCGATGGTGACCTTGCGGTCGGGGACCGCGTATACGCAGAGATTGACCGCGACCGCAGACTCGCCATCGCCCGTGCCCACACTTCCACTCACATGGTGCACAAGGCGCTTCACGAGGTGGTATCCGAGCGTGCAACGCAGGCTGGATCTGAGAACTCGCCGTCTCGTATGCGCCTCGACTTCCGCCACGACCGCGCACTCTCACCCACGCAGCTCGGAGATGTGGAGGGCCTGGTGAACGAGCGGATGATGGATGACCTTGAAATCACCGAAACCGTCATGTCCCTCGAGGAAGCCAAGGCGGCTGGGGCCATGGCGCTGTTCGGTGAGAAGTACGGGAAAGACGTCCGGGTGGTCTCTATAGGAGGCGACTGGTCCCTTGAGATCTGCTTGGGCACTCATGTCCCCTCAACCGGTCACATCGGCCGGCTGAACGTGCTTTCCGAGTCATCGGTCGGCTCGGGCGTGCGGAGGATCGACGCGCTCGTCTCAGATTCGTCTTATCAGTTCCAATCTGCGGAGCACGCTTTGGTCTCCCAGCTAAGCGGCCTGCTTCACGGGAAGCCTCAGGAACTCCCGGAGAAGGTCAGCTCGTTACTGGACAAGGTGAAGGCAACCGAGAAGCAGCTGGCGGCGCTCCAGTCACAAGTCCTGTTGGGCAAGGCCACAGACATCGTGCAGGGAGCGGTGCGCGTCGGAGACTTCTTGGTGGCCAAAGCAGATCTAGGTACGGTCACCAAGTCAGACTCGATTCGCGAAGTGGCCACCGAAGTGCGCGACAGGCTTGGATCCGAGTCACCGACGGTCACCATCATCGGCGCGGTCGTCAACAACAAGCCGCAAATGGTGGTCGCCGCCAACGAAAAAGCCCAAGATCGCGGCCTCCGGGCAGGGGATTTGGTCCGCGCCGGAGCTAAAGCGATGGGCGGCGGCGGCGGCGGAAAAGCCGACCTAGCGCAGGGCGGTGGAGCAGATGCGAACCTGCTCCAAGACGGCCTTGCGGCAGCCTTTACCCAAGTGGACGGAGTGCGCTCCTGACCCCCAATGCGCTGGCGTTGGACTACGGGGAATCTCGAATCGGAGTCGCGTTCTCGCCTGCCGGCACTCGTGTAGTCCTACCGTTGGACTATGTACCAACCCACCCCCGGTCCAGGGCCATGCGTCTCCTAACGGCGCTGGTCAAAGACAAGGGCGCAACAGCCGTCTACATTGGCCTGCCCAAGCACCTAAGCGGCGCCGAGGGCGCCTCTGCCAGCAAGGCACGCCGATTTGGTAGCATGCTCGCGGCCAAGTTACCGGGAGTGCGGGTCGCGTTCATCGACGAGCGGCGCTCGACTTTGGAGGCTCAAGGGATGCTTCGCGATGCCGGCGTGGCCGCAAGGAGCCAGAAGTCCATGATCGACTCGACTGCAGCAACAGTCATTTTGGAAAGGGCTCTTAAGGAAGAGGCGTTTACGGGCGTCCCGGCCGGAGAAGTGGCGTCTCATGGGGACAGCGGGAGGAGCGGAGATGAGTGACCGCGAACACACGGAGAAGCCGCCTGCGGACCGGTCCGAAGAGACCTCGGCGGATTGCCCCCTACCGTCAAGACGCGACCTGCGGTCCCGGATTCCGAACCGGGGCGGTCGCTCAGCGCAGACAGCAGCTACCCACGCTGAGGCTACGGCGCGCAGCGCTGGCACGCCCCCCGATTCTGAGTCCTCGGTCGCCGCAAAGCCCACGGGGGGCGCCGCCTCCCAGCAGCCCAAGCCACAACTATTTCGTTCCCGGCGCGACGTTCACTCGGCCGCCCCGCACACGGGCGTCTCAACAGGGCAGACCGCCCACAAGAGTCCGCCGCCGGACGCACAGGCGAGTCGGAAGGACGCCGACTCCCACGAACCCAAAGCAGCGGCATCCCTGCCGCCCGCGGATCTACCCGGGTCCACCGGCAAGCATAAGGACAGGACCTCGCCACCCAAACCCAGGCGCGCCTCCAAGGCCAGACGCGCCCCTCGGTGGCGAGTCGCCCTCGTCCTCCTGATCCTCGTCGCACTGGTTGGTGGCGCCGCCTACGTGGCCATCTCCCAACTAGGCCGGGGCTCACAAACCGTCGCCGAAGAACTCGACTTCCCAGGCCCAGGAGAGGGAACGATCGAGGTTACGATCACGAGCGGAGAACTGGGCTCTGAGATAGCGCAAAGCCTGGTTGACGCCGGAGTAGTCAAAACGACGAAGGGTTTCACCAAGGCATTTGAAGCGAACTCTGCGTCGTCCACGATCAAGCCCGGAACCTACACGTTGAAGAAGGGGATGACCTCGGCCGCCGCGCTGGCGGCTCTGCTGGACGAGCAAAACCGCAAGGACAATGCGGTCACCGTAACGGCTGGTCAGACCGTGGCAGAAGTCAAAGAGAAGATGGTCACCGTGGCTGGTCTCAGCCAAGAAGAAGTGGAGGCTGCATCGCAGGACACGGAGGCAATCGGTCTTCCCGCGGTAGCAGATGGAGACCTGGAAGGCTGGCTGTCTCCCGGGTCCTACGACGTGGCAAAAGACATGACCGCGGCCGACATCTTCGCCCAGATGGTGCGGGCAACGAAGCAAACCCTAGAGGGGTTGGCCGTGCCGGAGGACCAGTGGGAAGAGGTGCTCACAAAGGCCTCAATCTTGGAAAGAGAGGCCGGTTCCGTCGAGGACATGCCGAAAGTCGCGAGGGTGATTTCGAACCGCCTGGAGCAGACCGACGGTGAAACAAGAGGAATGCTTCAGATGGATTCCACCGTTCTCTACGGCGTGGGAAAGCAAGGTGGCTTGCCGACGGAGGAAGACCTGGCTTCCGATTCCCCGTACAACACTTATAGGGTCAAAGGTCTCCCACCCGGTCCGGTAGCCAATCCCTCCGTGGCAGCAATAGAAGCCACCCTGAACCCCGCCGAGGGTAGTTGGCTCTATTTCGTGACCGTGAACCTGGACACCGGGGAGACACTGTTCACTGACACGCTTGCTGAACAAGAAAAGAACATCGAAAAGCTAAGCGAATGGTGTGAAGCGAACCCGGGGAAGTGCTGAGCTTGAGGAAGTTCGCCGCCGTCATTGGTGATCCGATTGACCATTCGTTGTCTCCGGCACTGCATCTTGAGGCCTACCGGATCCTGGGATTGGACTGGGAGTACAAGAAGGTCCGGGTAGCTCGACAAGAGCTCCCCGGCTTCATCGATTCCCTGCCTCCCGAATGCCAAGGACTCAGTGTCACCGCACCTCTGAAACGAGAAGCGGTCAAGTACGCAGCCGCGGTTGACGGTTTGGCCAAGTTAGTCGATGCCGCGAACACCCTTGTGTTTTCTCCACCGATGGAGGCAGCTTTCAACACGGATGTACAGGCCATCGTTGACACGGTTGAACCAGCGTTGGCAAAGTCGGAGCGTGTAAGCATGAGAACTCTCCCCATGCTTCAAGACCAAGCGCCCGGGCCGTTGACTGGCGCGCCACCACCCGTGGTGATCGGAACCGGCGCCACCGCTAGCTCCGCTTTGGCGGCGGTGCGGTCGCTAGGCGCATCTAGTGTCTACCTGCTTGGACGCAGCTTCGCTGGAAACGACAACGCTTTCGCCACAGCAAACGCCCTGGGCCTGGATGTCCATCCGGTCCTGTGGCGGGTCGTGCAGCGATCCGAGGAAGTCCTTTCCTCCACCAGCCTCATGATCAGCACCGTCCCACCCGCAGCTACCGCGGAGTTGGCGGAGCGGCTGGACGTGGGCCCCAGCGCCGTGCTCCTGGACGTCACCTACTCAGACGGCCCCACCCCATTGGAGGCCGCGTTCCAGGCCTCTGGGGCTGCAACCACGTCCCCTTTGACCATGCTCACGCTTCAAGGTGTGGCGCAGGTGAAACTCTGGACTGCACGCGACGTTCCATTTGAGCCCGTTTTCGAGGCAGTCGTTCGGGCGGCCCGCCAGGACTAACCGTGGAAGCCTCCATTGTCTTGGGTGCGGCGATGCTTGTGACGAACGCGGTCTGGCTCCTTGTACGCGGCCGCGAGCTCTTCGGTCGTTACGGGCTAGGGCGGCTACCGGTTGGGCTTGCGACAACGACGGCCACGGGACTGGGTGGGGCCTCGCTTCTTCTCCAGGCCGGAGCGGGATCAATCTCAAGTCCGCCTTTTGCAGTTACTCTCCTGTCCCTTGGTTGGCTCAGCGCACTGGCAGACAGTAGAACCCTCCTCCTGCCGAACGCCCTGACCTACTTGATGGGAGCCGAACTCGTAGTAGTAGTTCTGCTGTCCGGTCTGGACGGGTCTGGGACGCCCCCCGCAGGTTCTCCCTGGGTCGGGGTACTCACTTCTGCAGGCATGTGGGGTGTAGCCATCGCTGCTGCCCATGTGGCTGGCCACATGGGTCTCGGAGACGTGAAACTCGCGGCGGTCATCGGAGGTCTTCTGGGGGACATTCCCCTCGCGGTGTCCGCTGGAGCACTCTGCTTGGCTTTCCTTCTCGCGGGGCTCACAGCTGTGGCCCAGCGGGGCGGGCGGAGAGGGAACACTGCGCGGATCCCGTTTGGACCACCCTTGGTCTCCGCGGCGGTCCTGGGGTGGGCGCTCGGTACGATTAGCGCTGGCGCTGTCTGAGGCGCAGCGATAACGGCGCAGAGAAGAGGGATCCGGACATGCTCACATGGATGACCGCCGGGGAATCACACGGCCCGGCGCTCGTGGCCACGCTCGCGGGCGTTCCAGTGCACACAACCGTGTCAACGGCTGTCATAGCGGATGCTCTGGCAGAGCGCCGACTCGGCTACGGGCGAGGAGCGCGGCAGAAGTTTGAGCAAGACCGCGTTGAGATCCTCACCGGAGTTCGGCACGGAAAAACCACTGGTGGCCCAGTGACCATACTCATCCACAACTCCGAATGGCCGAAGTGGCAAACCGTCATGTCGCCAGACCCCGTCTCCGAAGAGGATCTGATGGTCGATGCCGGAAAAGGTGACTCAAGGGAGATGGCACGCAATCGGCGCCTCACTCGCCCTCGCCCGGGCCACGCCGATCTGGCGGGAGTGCTGTCTTACCGGCATCTGGACGCGCGGGACGTCCTCGAACGCGCTTCGGCACGGGAAACTGCGGCCCGCGTCGCGCTCGGAGCTGTCGCAAAACAGATCCTCCGCGAGGCCTGTGGAGCAGAGATCGTGGGCCGGGTGGTGGCCGTGGGTGCGTCTACCTCCGAAACTGCCCCGCCCACTCCAGCAGACCGGCGCGCACTCCGCGAATCGCCGGTCCGCACGACAGACCCAGACGCCGAAGCCGCGTTCGTGGCCGCAATCGACGCTGCGGCCGCCGCTGGAGACACGGTCGGGGGAGTGGCGGAAGTCATTGCCTACGGCCTACCGCTCGGCCTTGGTTCGCACGTTTCTGAATCGCAGAAACTAGACGCACGCATTGCCTCGGCGCTGATGAGCATTCAGTCCGCGAAGGCAGTGGAGGTTGGCGGCGGGTTCGCGTCAACGCGGACGGTCGGCTCCCGGGCCCATGACGCGATCCACGTGGGCGCTTCCGGGACCCTCGAACGTGCTTCAAACCAGGCCGGCGGGATCGAGGGTGGAACCTCAAACGGCCTACCGATCGTCGCCAGAGTTGGCTTCAAACCGATCGCGACTGTGCCGCGGGCGCTACCCTCTGTCGACCTGTCCACGGGGGAGGAGTCGTCCGCGTTTCACCAGCGCTCCGACACGTGTCAGGTCGTGCCGGGCGCGGTTATCGCCGAAGCCGCACTAGCCCTTGTTCTCGCCCAGGCGCTAACAGAACGTTTCGGGGGCCGCTCCATAGAAGAGGTTCGGGAGCAGATCGAGCTGCAACGTGCCTACGTCCAGTCCCGCTCGACATTCGCACCCGCCGGCGCACGCGAGGAAAGGCAGAACTGATGGACGCCCCTTTGCCCTGGCAGGCACCCTGGTTCATCGTCGGGCTCCCCGGGTCCGGCAAAAGCAGATTGGGGGAGCGGTTGGGGGAGCTCCTGTGTGTACCTCACATCGACACCGATCGACTCGTTGAGGAAAACGCCGGAAAGCCTGTTACGGATATCTTCCGGGATGGTGGGGAGAGCCTGTTTCGGTCCTTGGAGGCTGACGCTGTGCGTAACTGTCTAGGCTCGCCCGGGGTGGTGTCGCTCGGGGGCGGCGCTGTCGAAACCGCTGCGGTCAGGGAAGCGCTGAGCGGCCAGCATGTCATCTGGGTGGATGCCGAGCACTCAGAACTCCTGCGCCGGGTCAGGCGCAACAGCAACCGTCCCCTGCTCAAAGAAGACCCCTCCCGCGCGCTTCATGAACTGCGGAAACGCCGCGAGCCGCTGTTCTCACAGGTCGCCACAGTCACTGCATGGTCCACAAATGCTCCGCTTGACACCGTCGTCGACCAAGTCCTGGCAGCTTCGCTCGGGTGGAACGTGACCTGGGTCGCGGGTGAGCATAAGTATCCGGTCATAACGGGAGTTGGGACCCGGGCCGCCCTCACCTCCCAGGTTCCAAACGGCGCGACCCGATGCTTGATAGTGACGTCCGAGTCGTTGTGTAACGCGGCCGAAGATGTGCGGGACGGGCTCGCCAAGTCGGGCCTGCAGACAAGCCTCTTCGTTCACGAGGACGGAGAGCGCGCGAAGGATCTCGGCACAGCGAGCCGCGGCTGGGACGCCCTCGCCCAGGCTGGCATCGGCCGGAAGGACCTCGTGGTGAGCGTCGGTGGAGGCGTGACAACGGACTTAGCCGGGTTCTTGGCGGCTACCTGGTTGCGCGGAGTGAAAGTCGTGCACCTGCCCACATCCCTGCTAGCCATGGTCGATGCCGCTATAGGCGGAAAGACTGGCATCAACACGCGGGCTGGCAAGAACCTGGTGGGTGCCTTCCACGACCCCACCGCAGTCCTCATCGACGTGGACTACTTGAGTACTCTCCCCGAGGAAGAGTACGTGGCGGGCCTGGCGGAGGCTGTGAAAACCGGCTTCATTCGCGACCCCGCGATTCTTAGGATCGTAGAGGAGAACCCGCGTCTGGGGCAGGTCACCTGGGCCACCGGACCCGGGTTGGTGGAACTCACGGAGTTGGTCCGCAGGTCCGTCGCCGTGAAGGCGGCAGTCGTGTCGGAAGACCGGCTCGAGGGCGGACTGCGGGAGATCCTGAACTACGGGCACACCTTCGGCCACGCGGTTGAGCGCGCAGAAGACTACGAGGTGCGCCACGGCGAGGCGGTGGCCATCGGATCAGTCTTTGCGGCCGAACTCGCGCAACGCCTCGGGCTGGCCAATTCCGACTTTGTGACCCGACAACGCGAAACCCTTCGGGCGCTGGGCTTGCCCGTGTCCTATAAGGGTGACCTCGAAACCTTGCTGGAGGGAATGCGCTCGGACAAGAAAGTCCGGGGTGGACAGATGCGTTTTGTCCTCCTTCCCGAGCAGGGTAATCCCGAGGTTCACGTAGTAGACGAGGCAGTAGTGGCCAGCCTTGCCGCAGATCTGTACAGCGACCAGGAGGCTGACCTATGACGTGTTACACCCCCGGCAACGAGGCCCCCGTCGTGGTGATCATGGGGGCTTCAGGAACCGGAAAGACCTCCGTGGCAGAGCGGCTTGGCGAAGCACTGGGACTTCATGTAGTTGAATCAGAAGAACTGGCGGAACAGGCGGTGGGGTCCTCCATCTCATCGATGATGATCTCTGATCCCGAGCGCGGTTTGGAACTGCTCAGGGACGCCGCTTTGCGGGCTCTGCTTGGAGGGGCTGGGGCCGGCACCATCTTGGTGCTCAGCGCGTCAGCGCCCCTAGACCCGCAGGTGGCAGCGGCCGTTGACGCCAGCCGCGAACTCGCGGCGAGGACGGTAGCGCTCACCGCGTCGCTGGACACCCTGGTCCGACGCAACGGGCTAAACGCGGCCAGGCCCACCGCCCTTGGAACTCCAAGGGCGTGGTTCCGTAGCCAGGTGCAGGCCGTCGAGGAGGCGTACTCGCCGATAGCCGACTATTGGTGCGATACTGATACGTGCGCTCCGGCAGCGTGTGCACACGAGATAATCGCCAACTTGGGTCTCAACCCGGTTCACGACTAGAAAGGCCGCCTGTGGCAACCACAAACGATCTGAAGAACGGCATGGTCCTCGTCCTGGACGGAAATCTCTGGCAGGTCGTTGAGTTCCAACACGTCAAACCCGGCAAGGGCCCAGCGTTTGTGCGCACGAAGATCCGGAACGTGCTCACCGGCAAGTCCGTTGACAAGACTTTCAACGCCGGGATCAAAGTGGAGACGGCCACAGTTGACCGCCGTGACATGACGTACCTGTACCACGACGGTGAAGACTACGTTTTCATGGACGACTCCACTTACGAGCAGACGCCGCTGTCCGCTGAGCTCGTCGGAGACGCAGCGAACTACATGACCGACAATCAGTCGGCCATCGTCTCCTTCCATGAAGACCAGGTTCTGTCCGTGGAACTTCCCGCTACCGTGACCTTGACCATCACCCACACTGAACCCGGACTCCAGGGAGACCGTTCCTCTGCGGGAACGAAGCCGGCTACGGTTGAGACCGGTTACGAACTCCAGGTCCCGCTGTACATGGACGAGGGAACCGTGATCAAGGTGGACACCCGCACTGGTGAGTACGCCGGACGCGTAAACGACTAACGCACGCTCGCGAACTCAAGGGGACTGTGTGGCACACGAACGGGGCAAGTACACCTCCCGGACCAAAGCTCGCAAACGCGCAGCTGAGGTCCTCTTCGAAGCCGACCAAAAAGGTGTGGTCAAGTCTCCGCCCGATCTTCTCCGCCTGCTGGAGGAGCGCCGGTCGATGACCACAGCTCCGTCCCCGCTACCCGCGTACGCGGTGCGCATGGTCGAGGGCGTTGCCAGTGCACGTCCCGAGATCGACAAGCTGCTTGCACGCCACACCAAGGACACACCCCTGGACCGCTTGCCTGCCTTTGACCTTGCCGTGCTTCGCGGAGCAGTGTGGGAGATGCTGCACAACCGGGACGAGGTCCCGCCGATCGTAGCTATCGACGAAGCCGTCGCTGTTGTGAAGCCCATCTCCACCGAGGACTCACCCGCCCTGGTGAACGCGGTTCTGGACGCCATCCGCAAGGAAATCGAAAACTCGAAGGCACCTTCGGACACCAGCGGAACCACCGACCAGGTATCAGATCGGTCTGTGGACGCTTCAACCGCGGCCGAAGAGGACCTGGACGAAGATCTGCTCAACGAATACTAGTTGTTGCCGCAACCGCACTTCGTCCACTGTTACACCCCCGGTTTGACCAGTCCTGGCCTACAGTAGCTAGGGCAGAAGGCGGGAAGAACCCGCCATGTCCTAGCCAGGAGGGGTAACTATGGCGCTCCCAGAACTAACGGCAGACCAGAGGGAGGATGCCCTCGCCAAGGCTACGGCGGCGCGTCGACGGCGTGCCTCGGTGAAGACCAAACTGAAAAGCCGGGAGCTAAGACTCTCGGAGTTCTTCGAAATGGCCGATGCGGACGATGCTCTGGGCAAGATGAGAGCAAAGTCGATGATCGAGTCCCTGCCGCGGATCGGCGTTCACCGCGCCGGTCAAATAATGCAGGAGGTCGGCATCTCCGACACTCGTCGCGTGCGCGGTCTGGGTCGAGTCCAAAGAGAGATGTTGATAGAACGATTCGGCTGAGGGATCAGGACGCAAGGGCGCCCGGCAACCATTTTGCAGACGCCAATTTCTCTCTTTCACATCGGTGTGGGATTCTTTCTTCATGGTCCTTTCACCTGTCTTCGTGGTTGCCGGCCCCACCGCTGTAGGTAAAGGCACCGTTGTGAAGCGGCTCAGGAAGGATCACCCCTCGCTGCCACTCTCCGTATCCGTGACTACTAGGAAGCCGCGGCCGGGCGAAGTTGACGGCCGCGATTACTTCTTTGTCTCGGAAGCTCAATTCGACAAGCTTGTGGAGGGCGGACAACTGCTGGAATGGGCGGTCGTTCACGGAAAGTACCGGTACGGGACTCCTGTCAAGTGGGTACAAGAACAGAGGGAGAAGGGCAACCCGGTTCTCCTGGAGGTCGACTTGGACGGCGCCCGGCAGATCCGCGCAAAGATGCCAGACGCCACCACTGTGTTCATTGCTCCGCCGTCCTGGCAGGAGCTGGAACGCCGACTTCTCCAACGGGGCACGGAATCCCTTGAAGAACAGTCGCGGCGGCTTCGAACCGCCAGAAAAGAACTCGCGGCGGCCGAGGAGTTCGACATCACGCTAGTGAACGAGGACGTTGAGAGCACGGCGGCGGAGTTGGCGTCCGTCCTCGGTCTGGAACGTCCATGAGTTGGATCGCATAGTCGCATTCCTGGTTCCACCGCTGCCAGTGAACTAGTCTGTCTCCCGGAGTGTCTGCGCCCGCAGCACCCGTAGTCGGATCCAGGAGAAGTCACGCATGTCGGGAATCGTTGCCCAGCCTGAAGGAATCACCTATCCCCCTATTGATGAGCTCCTGGAGCGGGCGGACTCCAAGTACGCCCTGGTGATTTTGGCGGCCAAACGGGCCAGGCAGATCAACGCCTACCGCATGCAGCTTGAGTCCAACATGATTCAGTTTGTCGGCCCGGTCGTACCGATTGAGGCAGACGACAAGGCTTTGGCCATCGCTTTGCGTGAGATTGTTGAGGACAAGCTTGAACTTGGTGGACAAGCAGGAGAGTAGCCCAACGCACACCGTATTAGTTGGGGTGGGGGCGGGGATCGCCGCCTACAAGGTAGCTTTCGTCGTCCGCGGTCTGAAGGCGCGGGGCGTGGATGTTCACGTCCTTCCAACTGAGGCTTCCCTGAACTTCGTCGGCACCGCAACTTGGGTTGAGCTTTCGCAGAACCCAGTAACGACCAGCGTGTTCTCGGGGGAGGGTCCCGGACATGTGGCGCTGGCCGCGGAGGCAGACCTGGTCATACTTGCTCCCGCGACCGCCGACCTTCTGGCCAGGGTGGCGCAAGGGGCGGCGTCCGACCTCCTGACCACCACGGTGCTGGCCACGGCGGCCCCGATGATCGCTTTTCCCGCCATGCACACCCAAATGTGGCTGGCGCCCGCCACCCAGGACAATGTGCGGACGCTTCGCTCGCGCGGCGTACGCGTCGTGGATCCCGATGACGGGCCCTTGAGTTCCGGGGACACCGGGCCCGGGCGGCTGCCTTCCCCTGAACGGATCATCGCCGAAGCGATGGATCTGCTGAACTTTTCCGGACCGTTGACCGGCCGCAGAATTCTGGTGACGGCCGGGGGCAACCAAGAGCCGATCGATCCGGTGCGCTACGTCGGAAACCGATCCACGGGTACACAGGGGTACGCTCTGGCTGAGGCAGCCCTCTCCCTAGGTGCCGAAGTAACCGTGATCCGCGCGGCTGCCACGGCGGAAGCGCCGACGGAGTCCCCACGCCTCCACTTCATTGACGCCTTGAGCGCAGAATCGATGTACGACGCGGTCCATGCACATCTGGCGGACTGCGATGCCCTGATCATGGCGGCAGCTGTCGCGGACTACGCTCCTGCCGACCTATCGGACCGCAAACTGAAGAAGAAACCCGACGTCGATATTTTGGAACTTCGACTAAAGAAAACCCCGGACATCCTCCGCACCGTGGCATCTTCACCTCAGCGTCCGGCCGTCCTCGTCGGATTTGGAGCGGAAACGGGCACGCCGGCCGAAGTAGCTGAAATGGGGGCAGCCAAGGCAAAGTCAAAGGGGGCTGACATCTTGGCTGTCAACCGAGTCGGTGGCGGGCGCGGATTTGGGGCAGTGCCGAATGAGTTGCTTTACTTTGATGCAGAAGGTCAGTTCCTGGGAACCGCGGCAGGAACAAAACCGCAGGTAGCTGCTGACCTAATCGGCAGGGTCTCAACCCTCCTAGACGTTAAGGACACAGATTGAGTTCGCACGCGCTTTCGCCTTTCACTTCGGAATCGGTGACGGAAGGCCACCCGGACAAACTGTGCGACCGCGTTTCGGACGCGATCTTGGACCAGATGCTCGAGCAGGATCCGGCAGCTCGAGTGGCTGTTGAAGTCATCGCAACCAAGGGCCTGGTTCACGTGGTGGGGGAGGTAACGACCGACGCCTACGTGGAGATCCCCTCCGTGGTGCGTGAGGAGATCGTTTCCATCGGTTATGACAGTCAAGAGGCCGGCTTTGACGGAAACTCCTGCGGTGTGTCCGTGTCGATTGGACAGCAAAGTCCCGACATTGCGGGGGGAGTGGACGTGTCGCTCGAAGCGCGGGGCGCGAGCGCGCCAGCGGACCCCCGCGACATCCAGGGCGCCGGTGATCAGGGAATCATGTTCGGCTATGCCACGGACGAGACCCCGGACCTGATGCCCGCTCCGATCTGGTTCGCACAGCGGCTCGCGCACCGTCTCGCGGAAGCCCGGAAGGACGGCAGTGTGCCCGGTCTCCTTCCCGACGGGAAAACACAGGTCACCTTGCTGTACGAGGGCGACCGTCCCGTTGCCGTGGACAACGTCGTTGTCTCCACCCAACATGTGGAGACGATGCTGGAGTCTGACCTGAGCGCGGCGGTGAACGAGCTGGTGATCGACCAAGTTTTCGCTGACTCGGGCTTGGATCTTGACTATTCCAAGGCGCGTCGCCTGGTGAACCCGTCGGGTCGTTTCGTGATCGGGGGTCCGGCCGCAGACGCCGGGCTGACCGGGCGGAAGATAATTGTCGACACTTACGGCGGCTCCGCCCCTCACGGCGGGGGCGCATTTTCGGGGAAGGATCCCTCGAAAGTGGACCGCTCAGCGTCCTATGCGGCGCGGTGGATCGCGAAGAACGTGGTCGCCGCTGGGCTAGCGAAGCGGTGCATGCTCCAGCTGGCTTACGCCATCGGATCATCCCGCCCCGTGTCTGTAACTGTTGACACCTACGGAACCGGGATGTTGCCGGACGCCCAGATCGCTGCTCTAATCGAAGAGGTGTTCGACCTACGGCCGCTGGGTATCATCGAGGACTTGAACCTCCTTGACACCAGCGCGGTGCACTACAAAGACACGGCAGCCTACGGCCACTTCGGACGCCCCGGTTTCCCGTGGGAAGAGACGAATCGCGTCGAAGTGGTCAGGGAGGCCGCCGGCCTGTAGGTAGAAGGGAGGGACGTGACGTGGCCGAACTCTTCGCGCGTGTCCTCCCGGACCTGGACGTTCCACACCTTGACCAGACCTACGACTATCGCGTCCCCGATGCTCTCCACCGGGAGATCACGGTGGGGCAAGCGGTGCGGGTCAGGTTCTCTGGACGACTCATTACCGGCTACGTGATGGAACTCACGGAGCGGCCCGCCTTCTCCGGAAAAGTGGCGCCCCTGCAGCGAGTTGTTTCTTCGGTGCCGATCTTTTCGGCGTCCAGCCTGCGAACCATCGAGTATCTGGCTGAGCGGTACTGCGCCAGCCGCTCGCAGATCCTGTCATTGGTCGCTCCGAAGCGCGTGGCCGCTGTGGACCGAAAGCTGGCCGACACGATCGCGGAAGCCAGGGCGGAGCATACGGGAGTATTCGCAACCAGCAATCCAAATGACCGCCCCCTCCGGAGAGTCGTCAGCTGTCTGCCTGGGGAGCCGAGCGAAGTGTTCGCCCGCGCCTCGCTGGACGCCGCCGAATCAGGAGGCACCTTGCTGGTCCTGTTGGCGGCCGCGACGCAAGCGCAGGGGGCTGCCGAATCTCTTGCGAAAGACACCGGCCTACGCGTCGGCCTGATTGACAACGAACAGGGACCAACCCGCCGCTATCGCTCCTTCGTACGCGCGCTGCTGGGGGAGTTCGACGTGCTCGTTGGCACGCGCTCGGCGGTGTGGACTCCACTCCCGGGCCTTCAGTCCATTCTGATCTGGGACGACGGCGATGACAGGTACCAGGAGCGCAGGGCGCCCCGATTCGACGCCCTAGACGTGGCGGTGGCGCGCTCGCACGTCGAAGGGGTGGAGCTGCAGGCGGTGGCTTACGCGCGCTCGGTCAAAGACCAGGCGCTGGTAGCATCTGGCTGGGCCCAGCAGGTCGTCCCAGACCACAGCTCCGGGCGCACCCGGGTGCCCAGACTCAGGTCGTTTGATTCCTTCGAGGCAGAGCGGGAGGGGCCAACTGGACGCATGCGCCTTCCGGATGCGGCCTACCGTCTGATCCGGGAAGCTCTGCCCTCCGGCCCCGTCCTCGTTCAAGTTCCCGCCGCGGGATACGTCACGCCGGGCGAGGACGACCGGCTCGTCATCGGTTCGGACCGGATCGCAGAAGAGATCCAGAAGGCGTTCCCAGAAGTCCCAGTTCGCGTCTCCTCTTCCACCGCAGGGATCCTCCGACAGGTCGAGGAGGGCAGTCAGATCGTCGTTTCCACCCCCGGCGCGGAACCAGGCGTGGCGGGCGGGTACGCGGGAGTTGTGATCACCGGCGCCTCCGGACTGCCCTACTCGCCAAGTCTGAACGCCAGCCTGGAGGCGTGCAGGCGTTGGATGGGAGCCCTTGCGCTCGGACGCGACGCATGTCCCGCTCTGCTCGTCGGTGAAGTCCCACGCCCTCTGTGGGACGCCCTGGTGCTGTGGCGGCCGGAGCGACTAGCCGCAGCAGAGCTGGACCAGAGGGTCGAACTCGGCTTCCCCCCCGCTCGGTGGACTGTCGTGGTGGAAGGCGCGCCGGGTAGCGTAGCCACGATGCGGCACTACGCCGAGGACGCCCTCGGACGCGCACAGTTTCACCTGCCGGGCCAACCGTTCTCTCCGCTTACCCTTGTCAGTGAGGAGCAACCCGAGCCCGAGACGAGCTCAGTTGTGCTGTCGTGCGGACCGGCGGCAATCCAAACTCTGATGTCGGCTCTTGGACGAGGGCGCCGCGAACTCAGCGAGCAGGGACGTCCCCTGCCACGCCTCAACATCAACCCACACACACTGGCGCCGTTGGAAGGATAGACCTTTGAAACCACGCATCGTTTTTGCCGGCACTCCCGAAGCGGCGGTTCCCACACTGGAAGCCCTAGTGCAGGCCGGGGAGAACGTCGTGGGGGTGATCACACGCCCGCCGAAAAGCCGCGGACGAAGCAGAACACCGGTTGCCTCGCCGGTGGCGGTGGCCGCCGAAGAACTGGGCCTTGAGACGCTGGAGACGTCCAATCCGAACTCAGAAGAAGCCCTCGCTTGGCTTCGCGATCTGGACCCCGACCTCGGTGTGATTGTCGCTTACGGCGCCATTTTGCGCGAAGCCGCCCTGGAGGCACCGACGGAAGGTTGGATTAACCTCCACTTCTCTTCGCTCCCCGACCTGCGGGGCGCAGCTCCCGTGCAGCGGGCACTGATGCGCGGAGATAAGGAGCTTGGTTGCTCCGTGTTCGTCTTGGAAAAAGGCCTGGACACCGGTCCGATCCTGTCTGAAGCCCGATACCCGGTGGGTGCAGATGCCACTTCGGGGGAAGCGCTGGTGCAACTGGCTAATGCTGGCGCACGCCAGGTTGTCGACACGGTCCGGGACCTTGGTGCGGGCCGCGCTCGTCGTCGACCGCAGGATACTGGGACGGATGACTCGGCGGTCACTTTCGCCCCGAAACTCGCACGCGCAGACGGTTTTGTTGACTTCGATGCGTCCGCCCTCGCCGTGAAGGACCACGTCCGGGCGGTGACCCCGGCCCCCGGAGCGTGGACGACACTGCCCGACGGCTCGCGCCTCAAGCTGGGTCCCGTCCGGGTCGTCGAATCGCCCACCGTAGGTGCCGGCGAGGGCGACGGTGACAATTCAGGGGCCGTCACGGCTGGTCGCAGGGAAGTTCAGGTGCGCTGCGGCGACGGGGGGTCCGTAGAGTTAGGCACGGTGGCGCCGGCAGGGAAGAACTGGATGAACGCCGCCGACTGGTGGCGCGGTGCGCGACTACCCGCGGGTATTCGGCTGGGACAAGGCAAGGCGTAGGTGGAAATCTGATGGGCAAATACAGGAAGGGTCCCAAAACGGGGCCGAATCAGGCACGTCTTGTCGCCGCCAAAGTGCTTCTGGACGTGCAGGAACGCCAATCGTTCGCCAACCTTGCGCTGCCGCGTGCGTTGCGCGCGGAGCAAACCGAAAACCGTGCCTTCACGGACCGCGACGCCGCGCTCACCGCGCAACTGGTGTACGGGACTATTCGACACCAAGGTACCTTGGACTTCGCGCTGGCACCGAACTGCACAAAGCCCTTAGTGGAGCTCGACGCGGCGGTCCTCGTCTGCCTGCGCCTGGGCGCCTACCAGCTTCTTTTCTTACGGGTAGCGGATCACGCTGCCGTTTCCGAGACTGTGGAGGTGGCTCGGACTCTGGCCGGAGAGGGTCCGGCGCGGTTTGTCAACGCAGTACTCCGATCCCTCCAACGGGAGGGCAAGGAAGCCGTGTGGGAACGAATCGAGCAGATTTCCGATCCGCTCGAGCAGATGGCCGTGAGGTTCTCTCACCCGGCCTGGATAGTTGACGCTGTGAGCGAAGCACTCAAGCAGCGGGGCCGTCCCGGGGAAGAGGTTCCCGCGGCGTTGGAGGCTAACAACGTGGCTGCAAAAGTGACTCTAGTAGCACGTCCGGGCCTCATCTCTCCCGTGGAGCTGGCGCAAGAAGTTGACGAGGTACTGGGTGTAGGCACGCGCCAGGGACTCCTCAGCGAACACGCACTGGTCCTCGACGAGGGCGACCCTGGCGCACTGCCTTCGGTGCGGGACGGATCCGCCGCAGTTCAGGACGAGGGCTCACAGTTCGCCGCGGTTCTTTTGGCGGAAGCCCCGCTCGAAGGGCCGGATCGGCGGTGGCTGGACCTGTGCGCCGGCCCTGGCGGAAAATCTGCTCTGCTGGCGGCGTTAGGTCATGAGCGCGGAGTTGAGTTGGTTGCTAACGAGATCAACCCGAAACGTGCACGTCTGGTCGAACGCTCTGTGCGCGCGCTCGACAACGTGGAGGTTCGCGTCGAGGACGGGACAATCTTCGAGTCGAAAGAACCTTTCGACCGGGTGCTAGTGGATGCGCCCTGCCTAGGCCTTGGCTCACTTCGCCGCCGCCCTGAATCCCGCTGGCGCCACTCCCTGGCAGACCTGGATGACCTAGTTCCCCTACAACACGCTCTGCTCACCCGAGGAATCCACCTCACCCGGTCCGGCGGGGTGATCGCCTGGGTCACATGTTCACCTCACGCTTCAGAGACGCTAGTCCAAGTGGAAAAAGCTCTGGAGACACTACCTGTCGAACTGGTAGACGCCGCAGCGCTGGCGCAGACCCTAACCCCGGAGGATCTGCTCCTTGGCGGCGGAACAGAAGTAGCCTCAAAGACGGTGCAACTGTGGCCGCACCTGCATGGCACGGATGCCATGTTCATCGCACTGCTGCGAAAGAAGTGACTCAGCCAATTGGGAGGACAAAGTGGAAGCTCGCATCGCACCGTCAATTCTGGCCAGCGACATAGGCTGCCTAGATCGTGAACTTGGCAGGGTAAAGAACGCAGACCTGATCCACGTAGATGTCATGGACGGCCACTTCGTGCCCAACCTGACATGGGGACTGCCGGTCGCGGCGGCAGCCGTGAGGGGCGGAGCGCTCCCGGTGGATGTGCATCTCATGATCGAGGACCCGGACCGCTGGGCGGCCGAGTACGCGAAAGCTGGGGCCGCATCCGTCACCTTCCACGCGGAGGCTGCTCGAGCGCCAATCACCTTGGCGCGGCAACTGCGCAGTGCAGGTGCGCGAGCGGCGGTGGCGTTTCGCCCACAAACCCCACTGGGGGAGTACCTCAATTTCCTTCCAGAATTTGACATGCTGCTAATCATGACCGTGGAACCCGGGTTCGGCGGCCAGACGTTCATGCGGCCGATGATGGACAAGGTTCGGCAGGCACGCGAAGCAGTAGAGCGCTCCGGCGCCAACGTGCGCATCCAGGTCGATGGCGGCATTGACAAGTCCACAATCGGCCTCGCCGCGGAGGCGGGTGCAGACGTGTTCGTTGCCGGTTCGGCTGTCTTCGGAGCGCCGAACCCGGGCGCTGAAGTTGAAGCCCTCCGCGAAATCGCCCAGGGGATTTTGAGCCGGAGTTCCGGGATCCCCGAGTAGGTGGCATAATCGCCTTGAGCTCCGGGGTCGGTGAAAGTCCGAGCCGGCGGTTATAGTCCGCGACCCGCCGCCAGGCGGTTGAATCGGTGAAACTCCGATACCGACGGTTAAAGTCCGGATGGGAGGAGCGCGGCGTCAGGCTGCCTGCCGTCCGCACCCCGGGCAAGGACGGTCCGGACAGTGCGACGCAACCAAGAGGCTTCAAGAGCCCTCACCTGGATAGCGCCCTCCATCCTCCTGTTCTCCCTCCTCCTAATGTGGTGGGCTCTGACCACGTTCCAGGACGTGGAGCCGTGGATGTTCCCCACCCCGCAAGCGTTTTTCGAGCGCGCCTGGGGCCTGCTTGCCCAGCCCTGGCTTTGGGAGAAGGTGGCTATAACTGCGTGCGAAGCGGTAATCGGGGCGATTGTCGGAACCCTCGTGGCGCTTCCGCTGGCCTGGGGAATATTCAACAGCGAGTTCGTTAGGGCCGGCGTTGAGCCCTTCCTTGGAGCCACGCAAGCCATTCCGGCTGTGGCCATCGCCCCGATTCTTGTCCTCTGGCTCGGCAATGGCCTGACTCCCATCATCGTGCTTTGCGCGTTGATTACCTTTTTCCCAGTGCTGGTTTCGACCACCGTAGGGCTTCGCCAAATGGACCCCGATCTGATTGCGGCAGCTGCCCTAGATGGCGCCTCCGGCTGGACGATGATCCGCTACATCGAGGCGCCCCTGGCTGCGCCCTCGATCCTTGCGGGCATAAGGAACGGATTTGCTCTTTCCGTGACCGGGGCGATCGTCGGGGAGATGGTGATGGGAGGAACAGGCTTGGGGCAGGTTCTCACCCAGCAACGTCACAACCTGGACACCGCTGGAATGTTTGTCACCGTCTCGCTTCTGTCGGCCCTGGCCATGAGCCTGTACGGCCTGATCTATGCCCTCGAGCGGCGCTTGCGCCGGGACCTTCGCCCAGAACGTGGAAGTTCAAAGAAAGTTGAAAGTAGGTCATCGCAGTGAAATCAAGCAGATTTGCGCCCACGGTTGGGCGCAGGAGGTTCGCAGGTCTGCTCGCGGCTGGTGCGGCAGCTGCGCTCGCCCTCGTCGGCTGCGCCTCTTCGGAGCAGGCGCAGAGCGGAACTGTCCAAGACGCGCAGTCTTCCCTGGCGGGACAGACGGTGGAGCTCGGAACGGGAGGCGAGGAGGTCACGATCGGACTGACTTACGTCCCCAACGTCCAGTTCGCGCCGGTCTACGTGGCGGGAACAGATGAGATTTTCCGGGCGGCAGGCATTGGCGCCGCGATACGTCACCACGGGGCGGACGAGGGGCTCTTCACTGCGCTTGTGTCCGGGCAGGAGGACGTGACCGTCGCCAGCGGGGATGAAGTGCTGCAGGCGAGGGCGGCTGGAATGGACCTAGTCTCCATTGGCGCCTACTACCACAGCTATCCCGTCGTGATCGTTGCCAAGGAAAGCAGCGGAATCACGACCGTGAAGGATTTGGCCGGGAAGAAGGTCGGGGTGCCAGGGGAGTTCGGATCGAACTGGTTCGGATTACTGGCGGCCCTGGAGAACGCCGGGATGACGACGAACGACATCCAGGTCGTGCCCATTGGGTACACGCAGGCGGCGTCCCTGGCCTCCGACCAGGTGGATGCCATCGTGGGATTCGTGAACTCGGATGTGGTGCAACTGGAGGAGCTCGGCGTCCCAATCACGACGATCCCGCTGACGGACGGGGATACACCCCTGGTCGGTGCCTCTATCGTGACAACCACGAAGTGGGCGCAGGAGCATCCGGAGCTAGCTTCGGGAGTTGTCGGCGCTATAACCGCGGGGGCAGAACGCGTCATCAAGAACCCTCAGCACGCTTTGGAGATTACGGCGCTGTGGGACACGAGCATCGAGGATTCTCAGGCTCGGGCCGGAGCCGCGAAGGTTCTTGAGGCAACGATTCCCCTGTGGGAGGTGGACGGCGGGACCAGCGCTGAGCAGGATCTTCAGACCTGGGAGGCGATGGGGACTTTCCTCGGCGGCGTCCTCGGTGAGGAGATCACCAGCGCCGATGTGGACAGCGCGGTGACAAATGACTACGCGAATTAGGCTCTACACATGACTTCATTTGAGGACCTCTTTGCCGAACTGCAGGTGAAGGCAAAGGAACGGCCGACGGAATCTAGAACCGTGCAGGAGCTTGACTCCGGGGTTCACTCGATTGGCAAGAAAATCGTCGAGGAAGCCGCCGAGGTATGGATGGCCGCAGAGTACGAAACCAAAGATGACTTGGCATTGGAGGTCTCCCAGCTTCTCTACCACGCCCAGGTGATGATGATCGCCAAAGGGCTGGAGCTGAAAGACGTCTACAAGTACCTATGAGCACGCTCCGAGTCGCCCTGCCGAACAAGGGCTCGCTGTCTGATTCCGCCGTTGAACTGCTGGCCCAGGCCGGGTATCGGACCCGCCGTCGTGGTCGAGAACTGGTGCTAGCCGATCCCGCGAACAGCGCGGAGGTCTTCTTCCTGCGCCCCAGGGACATAGCGGTGTACGTCGGCGCTGGGCGCATTCATGCCGGCATAACCGGTCGCGACCTGCTGCTCGACTCGGGCACCGAGGCCGTCGAACTTTTACCCCTGGGGTTTGGACACTCACGCTTCCGGTTCGCCGCGCCGCAGGGTTCGATGTCGAAGGTGGAAGACCTCGAAGGGAAAAGGGTTGCCGCTTCCTACGACCGCTTAGTGAGCGACTTCCTGTCCCGGCATGGGGTGCAGGCCTCCGTCGTCCACCTAGATGGCGCCGTCGAGTCGTCAGTTCAACTGGGCGTGGCAGACGCGATCGCGGACGTGGTGGAAACCGGGTCTACCTTGAAAGCTGCCGGTCTGGAGGTTTTTGGGCCGCCCCTTATGGACTCTGAAGCAGTTTTGATTACCGCTTCGCAGCACATGGACAACCCCGGCCTGCGGGTCTTGGAGCGCCGCCTCCAAGGAGTGATAGTCGCACGGGACCACGTCCTCGTCGACTACAACATCCGGGCGGATAGGCTTCCCGACGCCGTGGCGATCACGCCGGGCTTGGAATCCCCGACCATCTCCACCCTGGCCGAACCTCAGTGGAAAGCAGTCCGCGTCGTCGTGGAAAGCAGCCAGGTCAACCAGGTGATGGACGAGCTGCTGAAAGTGGGTGCGGAAGGGGTAATCGTCACGGCTCTGGTGGCCTCTCGACTACGCTAGGCGGAGGTTCAAGCAAGGACGGTGGATGGTGGCAGCCGATAGAGTCAGCGCGCCTTTGCGCATACTCAACCTGGCTCTCAGCCTCATCAACAGCCGGAACGGCAAGACACTCACCGAACTGGTGCAGTCCGTTCCCGGCTACCAGCACGCCACCCCTGATTCGGCCAGGAGAACCTTCGAACGGGACGTGGCAGCGCTGCGTGAGGCTGGACTGGTCGTTGACGCCTCCTCGGGGGAGCATCCCCGCTACCGTGTCGTCAACTCCGAGTTTGGGGGAGAGGGTCTACATCTGTCCGAGGTGGAGGCAAAGCTCCTCACCCGGGCGGCATCCGCGTGGGGAGAAGAGGATGCGCTGAAGCTAACTCTCCTAAATAAGCTCCGCGGCTATGCGGCGGGCCCTTTGCCTTCCGATGCCAGCCCCGTGTCCTATGTCCTAGAAGGCGGAGAGAATGTCGAGGTTTTGGTGTCCGCCATTCTTGCGCGCCAAGCGGTCGAGTTCGAGTACGCGTCGAAGTCCGAAGTATCGATGCGCTCCGTGGCGCCATGGAGGATCGTCACTAGGGGCCGTTGGTTCTACTTGTGGGGCTTCGACCTCGACCGGTGGGCGCCCCGGCTTTTCCGCCTCTCACGTATGCTTACGCCACCGCAGCCCATTGGAGAACCGGGCGACGCTGCACCCGAGGGACCACTTGCTGAGGTGCCCTTTGACCAGTCCGCCTTCCTGGTTGCCCCCACGTTCTGGGCGATTCCGGAGCGGGCCGCGCACTGCGTGAATCTTGCCCGTTCTACGGGAACTAAGAGGGGGGACTGGGAGCTATTTGCTGGTCGCGATGCGGACTCCTCCACGTGGGAAAACTACCTGCTACGGGAGGTAGACGCGGTGGTCGTGGTACAGCCGCGTTGGCTTGCCAAGCAAGTCGCACGACACCTTTCGCTCGCAGCTCAGTGGGGGCGGGCGGATGGCTGAAAAAGGTTTCACCACACTCGCTCGGCTGGTTTCCATGGTCCACGTCATCGACGAAAAGCCGGGAATAACCGTAGACGAGCTCTCCGAGCGGTTCGGGCGTCCACCAAGGGCCATCAGAGCCGACATCGAGACCCTGGACCGCGCCGGTATCGCAGATCTGCTTCCAGGCAACACCTTTGAGATTGACTACGACCTCTACCTCGAAGAAGGGCGCGTGGCGCTGCGGAGCCCCCTTCAGTTGTCGGCACCCCTGCCTTTGACCGCGGCGGAGTTGGCCCGCCTGACGACGGCGCTCAGTGCACTGGCACCGCTCCTGCATGACGGCGAACTGGCCGAATTGCCTCACGCGCTTTCCCTGCTCCTTCCCATGACAGGGACGCAGGCGCCGGGCGAGGGCGAGGGCGAAGACATAGTGTCTCTCACAACCGCAGTCAGGAACCCTTTGCGTCCGCTGATCCACCTGCTGGAGGACGCCATCGAGGGCTCCGCGATTTTGCGCTTCAACTACCGTGATGCCAAGGGAAGGCGAACCACCCGGACGTTTCGACCCGAACTCGTCTCTTTGGGCCGCGATGGGTGGGTCGTCACCGGGCAGTGCCTGATCTCCGGTGACGAACGCAATTTCCGCCTCGACCGGATGAGCGAGGTGACCGCCACCTCGGACGCGCCAGTGGAGGTAGAGACGGAGGCGCCGCCCTCGCCCAACAGGGCTGATCCGGTGCCGGTCACGGTGCTGCTGGACGCGAGCGCTCAGTGGGTCCTGACAGAGTCTTCCCCGGCCACGGTCACAGTGCGCGAGGACGGACTTATCGAAGCCACTTTCGGCATCTGGGACGACGAGTGGTTCCGAACGGAGTTACTGCTGTTGGCACCCTGGGTCATCGCTTCCGACCCGCCAGAGTACTTGCAGGTGGCCGGCCGCTATGCAAGGGATGCGCAACTGAGGCGCCAAAGCGCCCCCGCGCCGGCTGACCACGCGAGCTTGGTAGAGGGAGAGACCTTTGAGTGACCCAGGGAGCACCGCGGCAGAGCGCATGGAGCTATTCCGTCAGCACATGGCGATCGAAGAATCGGGGCTAACCCAGTACCTGTCTTCGCTCAGGTTTTCGCCGGATCCTTACCAGGAGGAAGCCCTGGAAAGAGTGGCGCTTGGCCACAGCGTCCTGGTCTGTGCTCCCACTGGCGCCGGAAAAACCGTCGTGGGGGAGGGGGCAACTGATCTGGCCCGAAGGCGGGGAGAACGCGTCTTCTACACGACGCCTATCAAGGCTTTGTCGAACCAGAAACTCCGGGACTTCCGGGACCGCTTCGGAGAATCCGAGGTCGGCCTCCTCACGGGGGACACCGCAATCAACCCGAATGCGCCCATAATCGTCATGACCACGGAAGTTCTGCGCAACATGATCTACGCGGGAGCTGACCTGTCCGATCTGGGCGTTGTGGTGATGGATGAGGTTCACTACCTATCGGACAAATTCCGAGGTCCAGTCTGGGAAGAGATTCTGATTCAACTGCCAGACCACGTGCGGGTCGTTGCACTCTCCGCCACTTTGTCCAACGCAGGGGAATTCGGACGCTGGGTCGAAAGCGTGCGGGGCACCTGCGACGTGGTCACCTCGGAGAAACGGCCGGTACCCCTGTACCAGCATATGATCGTCGGCGGACGCTTGTTTGACCTCTATGCACGTCCTAAGCAGGCCGCCAAGCATCCCGGTTCCAGCCCACTGAACCCGGACCTGCTGGCTGCCGTGCAACAGGCGAACTTCCGGGAGGGCCGCCCCGCGCGCCGCGGGAACCGCAGGCCGGCCCCCGTACAGAGATTCCGCGTCTTGGACTCTCTGCGGCGCACAAAGTTGCTTCCCGCCATCGTTTTCATATTCTCTCGCGCTGGGTGCGAGGACGCCGCGGACGAGGCGGCACGGTACGGCCTGAACCTCACTTCGTCGGAAGAAAGGGAGGCCATCCGCGCCGAGGTCGCCAAAACTTTGGACACGATTCCCGCCCAGGACCACACCGCGCTTGGACTACATGCGTGGGCCTGGAACCTGGAAGAAGGCGTGGCGGCGCACCATGCTGGCCTCCTGCCCCAGCAGAAGGAGGCCGTCGAGAACCTTTTTGACGCGGGTCTGGTGAAGGTGGTGTTCGCAACCGAGACCCTCGCTCTGGGCATCAACATGCCCGCGCGCACCGTCGTCCTTGAGGCTTTGGAGAAGTGGGACGGATCAGAGCACGTTCGCCTGTCCCCGCGGGAGTACACACAGCTAACCGGGCGGGCTGGTCGCCGGGGAATAGACGTGGAAGGTCACGCAGTCGTCCTCGAACGTTCGGTAGTCACCCCGGAAGAGGTAGCTGACCTGTCCTCTGGACGCTCCTATCCGCTGCACAGTGCTTTCGTCCCGAACTACAACATGGCCGTGAACCTGCTTGCGCGCCTGGACCGCAAGCAAGCTCAGGAAATCCTGGAATCCTCCTTTGCCCAGTTTCAGGCCGACGCCTCCGTGGTGAAGGACGCAAGGAAGTTAAAGCGCGTCACCGCTGATCTGGCTCAGGCAAGCAGGCGGCTGCACTGTGACCGCGGCGACGCCGCCGAGTATTTCGCTTTGAGGGAGGAAATCGGGTCTCTCCAGAAGCAGATTTCCCGGGCGAGGCGGGCCGACAAGCGCCAACAGACGCAGGCCACGCTTCGCCATCTACGCCTCGGTGACGTGGTCAAGACGCGCCGGGGACGGCGTTTCATCTCCGCTGTGGTGGTCCAGCCGCCCTCTCCCGACTTTTCGACTCCAGTGGCGCGGGTCGTCTACGAGGACGCCAAGCTGGGCTCGGTGGGACCTCGCGAAGCCGAAGATGGCTTGAGCGTGCTGGGCCGCATGGTCGTCCCCCGCGCGGGAGCGCGCCGCCCGAAAGACCGAGCCGCGCTGGCCGCCGCCCTTCGCCACCGCGACTACTCACGCAAGAACACAAAGAAGGTGGGGCGCGAGGACGACGCGGCCCAAGAACTTCAATCCCAGGCTGCCCGCCTCGAATCCGAGATGCGCGCCCATCCGGTCCACGGGTGTCCCGACTTGGACCAGCACGCGGTGGTTGGTCACCAGTACGCCCGGCTGCTCCGCGAAGAGAAGGCCCTGGCCAAGAAGATCAACGCCCGGTCTGCAAAGATCGTCGACGATTTCGCTTCCGTCTGCGCAGTGCTAGACGACTTGGGTTTCCTTGACGGGAACAGGGTCACCGGAAAAGGGCAGAGGCTCCGGCGCATATACGGGGACCGCGATCTGCTGGTTGCGCAGGCCGTGGCTGCCGGAGCGTGGGATCACCTCAAACCCGAAGAGCTCAGCTCCATGGTGTCTGCCCTTGTGTATGAGCCGCGGGGGGAGGACGTGTCGGAGGCGCCCAATCGCTTCCCAACGGGCGGCTTGGAAGACGCGTGGGCCGACACCCAGGCTGCGTTCGACAAGATCCATAAGGTTGAGTTGGCTCACGGCCACGAGGTCACTTCCCAACCATCGGGCGCACTGATGGACGCGGTCTACCGGTGGGCGAAGGACGCGTCTCTTGCGGCCATCCTTGAGCAGACCGAGCTCTCTGGCGGAGACTTCGTTCGCTGGATCCGCCAGGTCCTGGACATGCTGGACCAGCTTCGTCGCATTGAAGGGACGCCTGTGGCAAAAGCTGCCAGTGCGGCCAGGCAGCGGCTCTTGCACGGGGTGGTTGCGTGGACGGAATTCGCGTGAGTCGCTCCGCAGCCACCAAAACAGAGGCTTCCCCCTCTGGCGCGCGCGGATCTCGGCGGCCGCAAAGCGCAGAAAAGAAACGCGGTGACACCGGCATCGACCTGCTCGTCGTCACGGTGTCCGGCTTTGCGGCCCGGCTAGCCTTTCCCGGATATAACCTGTGGCTGCTGCTCCCGATTGCTCTTGCCGCCTTGATCTCAGTTGTCGATAGAGTTCGGCCGTGGCGCGCAGCAGGGTACTCGGCCTTGTGGGCCATGGTGTTCTTCCTGCCCCTGATTTCGTGGATGCAAATCGCAACCGACCATACGTGGCTGGCCTGGTTCGCCTTGGCCGGGGCTCAAGCTTTCTTCTTGGCCCTGTGGGGCCTGTCGTTCGCGGCCACGCGCACCTGGGCGTGGGCGAGGACGATAACCGGTGAAGCAGTGACAGCCGGCCTTTTATGGGTCGCCTTCGAGGAGCTGCGTTCGCGTGTTCCCTTCGGCGGTTTCCCGTGGGGAAAACTGGCATATCCGCAGGTGAACGGCCCATTGCTGGGTTTAGCTCCGTATGGGGGAGAGGCACTCGTTTCCTTCGTGGTCGTGGTGATTGCGGTCCTCGCCCGCCGGGCATTCGCGTTCCGAAGCGGGGGAGCAGGGGAGGAGGGCATGTTTGCGCGCGGCGCAGCTGCCGCCCTCGCCCTGGCTCTGTTTGTTCTGCCCGGGCTGATTCCTCTGTCCAATAGGCAGGAGGCCGGCGAGCTGCAGGTGGCCCTCATCCAAGGGAACGTTGAGATTCCGATGGCCGAGACCTTCGCCACGCCGCGCAAAGTCACCGGGAACCACGTGCGTGAAACCGAGGTGATGCTGGCGCAGCCGCAGTCGCAGTCGGTAGATCTGATCTTGTGGGGGGAGAACTCCACCGACCTGGACCCGCGGACGGACGCTCAAACAGCTGCGCTGGTTCAAAGCGTTGTTGATGAGTCGGGCATTCCGCTAATGCTGGGAATCATGGAGTACAGCGGTGATGAGCGCTACAACTGGATGTCCATCTGGGATCCGGATACGGGACTGTCACAGAGCATGTACGGCAAACAGCACCCGGTCCCGTGGGGAGAATACGTTCCATTCCGTCAGGTCACCGAGTTCCTCGCGACGGCGGCAGCCCAGGTCTCCATAGACATGGTGGCGGTGGATAACCCGGCGCTCATGACGGTCACACTCACCGATGGTCGGGTCGTTCCCTTAGCTGTGGGGATCTGCTTCGAGGTTGCGTACGAACCGTTGATCGCTGCGGGCGTCTCTCTTGGAGGGCAGGCCATCGTGATCCCGACGAACAACGCCCACTTCCAGAACTCCGACGAATCTGTCCAGCAGCTTCAGATGGCCCAGTTCCGGGCCGCCGAGTTCTCCCGCGCCGCCGTCCAGGTCTCCACGAACGGCGTGTCCGGAGTGATCCGGCCAGATGGGTCGCTAGTAGCGGCAACCGAAACTCAGGAAGCCGCGCACCTGGTGGCGTCCTTGCCCCTGCGAACCTCAATAACACCGTTCACGCGAATGGCCCAAGTCTTGCCCCTGGTGGTTATCAGCGCTGGACTGGGTTGCTCCGTGGCGGCCCTGGTTTCCTACCGGCGAGGACGTCGCGCTTTCAGGCGGGCTGGTCAGCCTCGGCGGTAGTCGGTATCGAACACTAGTTCGCCTGAGCGGTAGGCTTCCAGCTGTTCGTTCAGCAGCTGGTCGAGTTCTTCCAGGCTCCGCCGCTCCAACAGCATGTCCCAGTGGGTGCGTTGCGGCTTCGCGGCCTTCGATTCTTCCTCTTCGGGGGCTTCACCAACGAGTTCAGCGGTTTCTCCGCATCGGCATTCCCAGGTGGCGGGCGGCTGTGCCTCAAGGGCCATCGCGATCTTGAAGTCGTGGCCGTTCGGGCACACGTACTTGGCCTCAAACCGCTCAGCAAAAACTACGCCGTCTTCAGATTCCAACGACTTCGAACCAATTTGCATTCCACGTAACGCACGATCAGCCACTGCATCTCCTAAGTCAAGAACTGTCCCGCAGTTCCTCGCAGCGGCCCAGTTTACCCGGGCGGCACACGCCGCAGAACCCCTAACAGCCCTGGGCTTAACTCAAGCCCGATCCGATAATGTATATTATGTCCGATAATCTAGAGGATCAGTACCTTACACGGAACTTGGTGAACCCTTCGACGCTCCCCCGGGACGCTTCGAGGCGGGCCACGTGCACGCCGGGAAAGCCCTCACGGAGAATCCGCATGAACGCCTCGACGCGGTGATCCGCGCCCTCAACGTGCAGAGACACCGAGCCGTCGTCCTCGTTGAACACCCAACCGGTCAAATCCTCGTTCTGAGCGGCCCACATAACTCGATATCGGAAACCGACTCCCTGAACGCGTCCTGTGACGCGAATGTCCAGGGCGGACTGGCCTTCAGCAGCGGGCATCCTGGGTCCTCTCAGGACGCGGCTTGCTTCTGCCGGCGCCTCCGAGCCAGCTCATCCATGCCAACGACACTGCTCTCCCTCTCCACTGGAAACTGGGCCAAGGAGCCTTCCACTTCACGCCAGACCCGTCCAACGGCAATGCCGAAGACTCCCTGGCCGCCTTGGAGCAGGTCAACAATCTCATCGGGTGAGGAGCATTCGTACACGGAAGCGCCGTCGCTCATGAGCGTTATGGAGGCCAGGTCGTCAATGCCGCGCTCGGCCAGCTGTTTGACTGCCACCCGCACCTGCTGAAGAGAGATGCCCGTGTCCAGCAGCTTCTTCACCACCTTCAAGACGAGGACGTCTTTGAACGAGTAGAGACGCTGCGTACCCGAACCCGCCGCGGACCTTAGGGATGGCTCAACCAGGCCGGTGCGTGCCCAATAATCCAGTTGTCTGTACGTGATGCCTGCGGCTTCGCAAGCTACCGGACCCCGGTACCCCGCGGCGGGGTCAATCTGTGCGAGGGCGTCACCGAAGAGCATTCCCTGCCGACTCTCGCCTTGCGGCGACGTTCCCTCAGCGCTCACTGTCACTCCTCCGGGGCCCCCGGCCACGGAATCCGCAGCCGTCCGTATCTTTCACCAGCACTAACGATAGCCCTTCCCCGCAAACCTAAGCCTCAAGTCGAACTTCAGGGTTCGGCGTGTCGCCATTTCGGCGCTAGTCCTGCGCGGCCTCGATCGCGACCTGGAAAAAAGCGTGGTGCAGCGCCTCTGTCAACTCTGCGAGCTCTTCTACACGTGCGCGAGCCCGTTCCTTGTCCCCCGCCCGGTCTCTGCGCGATGAGGAGGAAACGATCTGGTCAACCAGGTCGGCGTTGCGTTCCGCACCGTTTCGGATGGAGCGGAGCATTCGTGCAGGAACACCCGCGGAGACCAGAGACGACAACAAGCGCGCAATTCTCACGGCGGAGGGCTGGAACTGCCCGGACAGACCCGGCTGGACCAGGTTCAACCCGGCAAAGGTCTCTAACTCGCTGGAGGAGCAGCCCGAGAGCTCGCAGACTTCACGCGCCGAGAGCGTGCGGGAGTCCGGCATCGACACCGTGATCCCGTTGTCCGCAACGAGACGTGCCTTGGGGACCACGTCACCTTCGAGGCCGGCATCAAGTGCCTGTAGCTCCTCCCCTATGACCTTCAGCGGCGCGAAGGAGTCCCGCTGACGCGCCAACACAAACCGGATTCGTTCAACGTCGGACTGGGAATACCGTCGGTAACCGGAGGCCGACCGGGCTGGCGCGACCAGCCCCTTTTCCTCAAGGAAACGAACCTTGGAGACGGTGGTGGCCGGGAACTCCCGAGATAGAACTTTCACCACCTGGCCGATACTCATCACCGGCTGCGCGGACACGTTCCGTGGCCACGGTCCTCTCGCCGGTTCTACCTCCGCATCAGCCCGGGACGTCCGATGTGAGTACGCTCTCTCCCCCATCTACTCAGCCGGAGAGGGATGGTAAGTGAGACGGTACTTTCCGATCTGAACCTCGTCACCAGCGTGCAATTCTGCCTGGTCCACGCGTTCGCGGTTCACGTAGGTTCCGTTCAGGGCACCCGAGTCACGCACCAGATGTCCGCTGCCGGACACCAGAAACTGGCAGTGTTTTCTGGAGACTGTTACGTCATCCAAGAAGATATCCGCCGACGGAGACCGACCCGCATTCGTCACTTCTTGGTCAAGCAAGAAACGCGCGCCCGAGTTGGGGCCACGTTGAACGATCAGCAGTGCATTCCCTCTAGGCAGTGCATCAACGGCCTGCTGGTCGCGCGCCGAAAGGGGCATCTGAACGCTGTCGGAGCCGTCCAGATCCTCCGCGGCGCCGAAGAACGCGGTACTGGTGGGGTCAAAATCAGGCTTCTCTTCCACCGAAGTTCCTCCTTACCTAGCGAGGCGCGGGCCTCAGGGCTGGACTCCGACAATCTTACTCAGAGTGATGCCGCGGCGACACCTGAGTTGCACGCAATCGAAGCAATGCCGAGTTACTCGGTGGCCGGAGACGCCCACTGAGACTCCAAAGGCTCGGTGACTGCGTCGATCACAACCTCAGAGCGCTCGTCGATCTGGACTTCCGCTCCGTAGGCCTCAAACTGACTCACCGCACCGCCCCTGATTTGCAACGCCACCGACAGCGTGTCCGCGTCCCCTATGGCCCGCCATTCGTAAGGCGGCGTGAGTGCCACCCCCGATGCCACCAATTCCCCGTCGGAACCCTCACCGAACCAGGCCCTCACATTGAGTCGCACCCCGTTTAGTGAAATGGCCTCAGCTCCGGCGTTGCGAAGCTCTGCAAGGGTGGTCACGAAAACAGAGACGGGAACCGCGGAGGCGTCGCCATAGACGTGCGCCACAATCCCCGGACCCTGCACAGGCAAAGTCCCAGCCGCGACTTCTGCACGTGAGAGGGCCTGCTCGGACGCCTCCTTGGCGGCCTGCTGCGCGTCTGCAGCGACACTCAGTTCGGCCAGTTGCCTTTGAAGTTCCAAACGCTCAGACACGAGGGATTCTTCTGCCGTATCCAAGTCCGCCAGGATCGCCACCAGCTGGTCTTCATTCAGTCCTGCAAGAGGATCAGCGGAGCGGGAGCGCACGGTGGTTGTGGCGACCAGCCCGAGGACTATGAAGAGCAGTGCAACGAGCACATGGATTCCCCGCGAAGAACCCCTGTGTGGATGCAGAAGAGTGCGCCACGGGCCGCGAGAACCCGCGGTGGCGCCCTTCGTCCGCGCCCGCGAAGAACGGAGGCGGCCGGGGACTTCGCTGGTGCTTCGCTCCCCAAGGTGGCGAGCGGAGCGAGTCGGCAGCGCTTCCCCCGGGGCCCGTTCCTCTGCGCGATCAGACATCAAATCACGCCTTGAACAGGAGCCTGCGGATAGAGGCGGAGTTGGAGAAGATCCTAATGCCCAGGACAACGATCACGGCGGTTGTCATCGCACCGCCCACGCCCAGTTGCACTCCAAGGAAAACCAGGAAGCAGGCGACCAAAACGTTCCAAAAGAAAGAAGCCACAAACACCCGGTCGGAAAACACTCCTTCCAGCGAGGCGCGCAGCGCGCCGAAGAGAGCATCGAGGGCGGCGACGACGGCCACCGGCAGGTAAGGCTGCAGCGCCACCGGGACCACCGGATCGAAAACAAGTCCCAACACGATGCCGATGGCCAGCCCGATCACGGCGATCATCCGTATTCTCCTCCGCTCTGGGCAACTTCGACCGTCCAGGTCGTTGGCAACGCTAGCGCACTGAGCGTTAGCTTTTCGGAGCGAACCGCGGACACGGGGGATCCGGTTGCCCGCTCTATCTCTCCGATTCGTTGGGCTCCACTGTCACCTTGGATTGCCTCCAAAAGCGCCGCCGGCTCGCCGATGGCCTCCACCACGTACGGAGAGGTCACCGGCTGCAGGTTCACCAGGATCGAAGAGCCGGCAGTGCGGATCGATGTTGCTGGTCCGATCCGGTTTCCGTCGATTGCCATAGCCTCGGCGCCTGCCGCCCACAATAGGTTCTGCACCGCCCGAAGCTGCTGGTCCGTGACGGCTCCGGTCCCCACCGCAGATGCTCCGTCTTCAAGGGTGATGATTACTCCCGGTCCCTGCACACGTGTGTTTGCGGCCAGCAGTGCGACCCCTTCAGGGATCGCGACCGCGCCCCCTTCCAATACTTCTGAAGCTATGACCTGGGCCCTCAGGTCTGCCGTTGTATCTTCGAGGGCGGCAACCGTATTGCGCGCGTCCTGCACCTCGGCCACCAAACCCGAGTCGCGGGTGACGGGATCGGCTGCGCTCACTCGAAGGCTTGAGGCAGCTGCAGTAGCTCCCCATCCAAGGCCGACTGCTGCCACCAAAACTACGCCCGAGACCCACGGGGAACGTTTCTTGGGAGTCGTTCTCTTTTCCTCGGCAGCGCTGCGGTAGGCGGGGTCCAGGGAATGCTCCTCGATGCGGCGCAGCAGGGACATGGATGCGGCCGGATCGTCCGATCCCTGCTGGAACACCATCCACCCCCAACTGGTCTGCCGGAAGCGGCGCCTAGAATGGCGCCATGACATCGCTCTCTGCTATCAGACCCCAGACTACCGCCGTACCCCTGAAGGTCGCGCTAAGCAGCGTCGACTCCTGGGAACTGCTGGCAGGCCCTGTGGAACCGGAGATCCTTGTCGGGGGCGTGAGTGTGTCCACAGACGACCTCGAACCAGGCTGGATCTTCGTGGGGGTGCCCGGTCAACGCCGCCACGGGGCCAGCCTGGCTGGATCCGCGAAAGCGCATGGCGCCGCCGTTCTGGTTACGGACCACGAGGGCGCGAAGTGGGGTTTGGAAGAAGGGCTGCCCACAGTTGTCGTCCAGTCGCCGCGCCGAGCCGCCGCCCAAATCGCGGAGGCGATATACGGGAAGTCGGAGCGGGACTTCACGGTGGTCGGTGTGACCGGTACCAACGGGAAAACGACGACGACCTACCTTCTGAGGGCCGCCTTGGCTCCGCTGATCGGACCGATGGGACTTCTAGGGACCGTCGAGGTTGACACAGGCAGCTTCCGCACTTCGGCTGAGCGCACCACACACGAATCCCCGGTGCTGCACCGGGCACTGGCGGCCACAGCAGAGGCGGGTCTGCGCGGAGCCGTGTTGGAAGTGTCATCCCACGCCCTAAGCCTTGATCGGGTGCTTGGAATCTCCTTTGACCTTGCCGTCTTCACAAACTTGCAACACGACCACCTGGACTTTTACCACAACAGCATGGAGGAGTACTTCGACGCGAAAGCCATGCTGTTTGACCCATCCAGATCGAAGCAGGCGGTCGTGGCGGTCGATGACACCTACGGGCGCCGGCTGGCCCAGAACTGCCAGATACCGGCACAAGCCGTTCAGGTTCTGACCAATGACCAGGTGGACTTGCCGGTCCCCTTGTGGCGGGTGACCAAGATCGAGCCCAACTTGGAGCGGGGAGGCACCTCTTTCATCATCCAAGATCCCTCGGGCGCAGACCACAACGCATTTTGCCCGATTCCTGGCCTGGTGAACGTGCAGGACGCCGCGCTCGCCTTGGTTGGGGCCGCATCTCTCGGAGTTCCCATGCCCGAGGCGATAGAGAAGATCTCCGCGGCCCCATCGGTACCCGGGAGGATGCAGTGGATACCCTCGGGTCCCGGGCAGCCTCGCGTGATCGTCGACTACGCGCACACCCCAGAAGCGGTCTCCCAGCTGCTGGAGGACATGAGACCCCTGACGGAAGGGCGGTTGGTCGCGGTGTTCGGCACCGACGGGGATCGTGATTCCACCAAGAGAGTTCCTCTTGCGGAGGTCGCAGCCCGCGGAGCTGATGTGTTGTGGGTGACCGACGAGAACCCTAGGACGGAGGATGCGGCTTCAATTAGAGCCGAACTACTTGAGGGCGTCTCCAACGTTCGGCCTGATCTGCACGATGTCACTGAGGTTTCCACCTGCCGACGGGACGCCGTTCGCGAAGCGATCCTTTCCGCCGGGCCCAAGGACTTGATAGTCCTGTTCGGCAAGGGTTCTGAGCCCTACCAGGAAGTGCGTGGCGTCATGCACCGTTACTCCGACGCGGAGACCGCCACCGAGGTCCTCCGCAGCACGGCCCAGCCCTGACAGCCCGTAGGATCAGGCAAGCACCCAGAACTACCGCAGGGAGAGACGCCATGAACGCTGAGGAGAACACGGGAGTCGAGGCGGACGTGGAACCCCTGGACGATGCCCGCCTGGCCGCGATGCGGGCCGACCTGGACCAGTACGCCCTGGAAGAGGAAGACCTGGCTCTTCTCGGCGGAGAAAACTACCCCGTTCGGCCGGACCGAGCCGACTTTACGCGACCCGTCGTGGCGGTCATTGGGAGGCCCAACGTTGGCAAATCGACGCTGGTCAACCGCATTCTGGGCCGACGTGAAGCAGTGGTTCAGGACACCCCGGGGGTGACTCGCGACCGGGTGCGGTACGAGGCCGAATGGGCGGGCCACGACTTCACGCTGGTGGACACGGGTGGCTGGGAGGTTGACACGCAGGGCCTCGACAAGCAGATCGCAGACCAAGCTGAGATCGCGATCGACCTGGCCGACGTAGTCCTCTTCGTCTTGGACGCCAACGTCGGAGCGACAGCAACGGATGAGCAAGTAGTCCCTCTTCTGCGGAAGTCGGGCAAGCCGGTGGTCCTGGCCGCGAACAAGGCTGACTCGACGGCGCAGGAAGCAGACGTTGCCGGACTGTGGTCCCTCGGACTCGGAGAGCCGCACCCACTGTCGGCGCTGCACGGGCGCGGAGCCGGAGATCTCCTCGACGCGATCGTGAAGGCAATGCCGGAAGAAAGCGCACACGCGGCGCCCCGTCGGCGGGATTCTCTGCGCCGCGTCGCCCTCGTCGGCAGGCCAAACGTGGGCAAGTCGTCGCTGCTTAACGCCCTCGCCGGGGAAAGCCGGGCCGTCGTCCACGACATGGCTGGCACGACACGTGACCCGATTGATGAAATCGTGGAGATCGACGGTGAGGAGTGGGAGTTCATCGACACCGCTGGCATCAAGCGACGCCTTCACCGGACCACGGGAGCCGACTACTACGCGTCCATAAGAACGCAGGCAGCACTGGAGCGCTCAGAGGTGGCCCTGGTCTTATTCGATGCCTCCGAACCCCTGACCGAACAGGACGTGCGCGTCGTGCAGCAGGCAGTCGACGCCGGGCGGGCAATCGTCATTGTGAACAACAAGTGGGACTTGGTGGACGATGAGCAGCGTGAGGCTCTCATGCGCCAGGAGCAACGCGAGCTCGTGCAGGTGGATTGGGCGCCGCGCATCAACCTGTCCGCCAAGACAACGTGGCACGTGAATCGGATAACCAGGGCCCTGAACACGGCCTTGGAAGGCTGGGAGACGCGCATCTCGACGGGCAAGCTAAACGCGTTCATTGGACGGTTGACGGCGGCCAAGCCGCATCCGCTCCGAGGCGGCAAGCAGCCTCGCATCCTTTTCGCCACCCAGGCTTCCACCTGCCCACCGCGTTTCGTGCTGTTCACGACCGGATTTCTGGATCCTGCGTACCGACGCTTCATCCAGAGGCGCCTGCGGGAGGACTTCGGATTCGTAGGCAGCCCCATCCAGATTAGCGTCCGGGTCCGGGAGAGACGTCGCAAGAAGTAATGCCTGCTCCAGCGCGCCAAGGGCGACC
>CAYFQC010000003.1:64292-70054 GCA_964345155.1 uncultured Actinomyces sp. | reverse complement strand
TGCCAGCGACCTTTCGACCTCGTTGGATTCGCTGAGCGCGGGGGCTGCGCCTTCGCCCTTTGTGGAGGTTCGTGAGGAGGCGACGCGTTCCATGTCCCGCCCATCCCCCGCCGCGAGCCGCGAGGAATTGGCACGACACTTCCCGCACTTCTCCCCCACTGAGTCGCGGCCGCCCTCGCCGGGCGAATCGGCGGACGGTTCGGAAGTTGATTTCGTCCCGGACGTGATTCTCATTGATTGCCCGCCTTCTCTGGGCATCCTGACGCTCAACGCGTTCGTTGCCGCCTCCAACATGGTGGTGCCGGTGCAGGCCGAGTATTACGCACTGGAGGGGTTATCGCTTCTGGTTGACACGGCGCGGCGCATTCGGGTCGATCTCAACCCTGCGCTGGGTGATCCGTTTATCCTCATGACCATGACTGATGGTCGAACGAAGTTGTCCGCGGAGGTGTGCGAGGAGGTTCGGCGGCACTTTTCCGATCGCGTATTGGAAACGGAGATACCCAGGTCTGTGCGGATCTCGGAAGCGCCGTCATTCCAGCAGACGGTGGTCACGTACGAGCCCAAGGGGAGCGGTGCGGTGGCGTACCGCAGAGCCGCTGTGGAGTTGGCGGAACGCCTGAGTCAGTCCTGAGTCACCCGAGCGCGAGACCTGGGTTTCGCCAGCGTTGACCTCTGAGCTTCTCGGCACCGGGCCTGGGCGCTCCCATCGGCGGGCCTGGGCTGTACCGTCGCTGGATCGTGCTCGTGCCGGGGCCGTGCCGGTTTCACGACGTTCCTGCGGCCCGTGATGCCCTGATTTCGTGCTCGTGCCGGGCTGACGGGCGGGCCCTTCGAGTTGTGCGGATGGAACCCAGTAGGGTTGTCGGGGATGTGCACAGTCGGAAGTCCACGGGCGGCAGCTGTTGGCTTTTCGAGGCACCCTGGGGAGGCACTCTGGTCGCGGATGCGTCCAGGGAGTGCGCAGCGAAGTTAGCATCCTTGCGGACCAAGAAAGCAGCCGGCGGCCTTTTTGGGGTCCAGGTTTTCGGAGGGAATTCCGCGGCGGGGTGCGCTTCGAGTTGGGCGAGGAGAGTTGGGATATGTCGAATAGTGACGGAGCGAGTCCTTCAGCAGAGCGCGAAGGAGCGGGCGGGAGGGCCGCTGCGCGGGGTCGGGCGCGCGGCCGACGCTCGGCGCGGGGGCTGGGAATGGGTCTGGGGGCGCTCATTCCGAGCAGCGAGCCTGAACCTACGCCCACGGACGCGCGGCCCTTGGATGTCTTGTTTCCCGATCTCACGGCAGGTTCAGGTCGCAGTACCGTGCCGAGGGGAGGCTCGGCCAGGGACCTGTTGGAGCCGCGCGGGCGGTTGTCGCGTAGCACCAAGGTAGACGAGGACGGCTCTGCTTCCGCTAACCAGAGCGGGGGGCTTGCAGGCACGATTGCGGAGGGGTCCGGCCCCGCGGAGCCCGGCGCATCAGCAATTGTTTCACGTGAAACAATTGCTGATGCTGGCACAGCAGGCGCGAAGTCCGGGACTGCTCAAGGTTTGGGAGAGGCGCTGGAAGGGTCTCCCGTGCTGGAGGGGGAGACGGCCAGCGTTGTAGCGGACGAGCTGCGGGACCACAACGGGAAATCTCCAGGGCAACCAGGTGGTGAAAGCCTAGCGGCGACGGAGCAAAGCAGCGCTAAGTTTCGGAGTTCTGGAGACGCATTCGAACGCGCTGCCGGGTTTCAGAGTCCCAGGGACGTTTTGGAGAGCGCCGGGATTGAAGGTCCCAAGGATGGCCTCGAGCGCACTGCCGAAACGCGAGAGACCGGGAGCCCCAAGACTCTCGACCGAGAAGCGTCGAATCGGGAGTGGCGGGAGCAGGTGGTACTGCACACCCCCTCCATCTTGAATCCATACGTCCCCAGGGAGGGTGAAGACCTCTACCGTACAGAAGAGCTGGTGGAGGTGCCCGGGGTGACATTCGGCCGGATTCCCCCAAACATGGTGATCCCGAACATCTCACAGCCGCGCCAGGTATTCGGTCAGGAGGAGCTAAACCAGCTTGCGCAGTCGATCGCCCAGGTCGGGATTCTCCAACCCATCGTCGTACGGCGTATCACTCAACGGATGCTGACGAATACCAAGAACGAGCACCAGCTGCGCGAAGCGTTGCTTGCTAACCCTGATGCCCGATACGAGCTCGTCATGGGGGAGCGGCGGTGGCGCGCCGCCCAGATAGCGGGCTTGGAGACTGTACCCGTCATCGTGCGCGACACATCTGAGAGCGATATTCTGCGCGAAGCTCTCATAGAGAACATCCACCGTGTCCAACTCAATCCTTTGGAGGAAGCCGCTGCCTACGGCCAGCTCATGGACGACTTCCGCTATACACAGGAGCAGGTAGCCGAAAGGGTCTCTAAGTCACGGTCGCAGATCGCGAACAGTCTTCGGCTACTGAGTCTGCCTCCCGAAGTGCAGCGGATGCTCGCTGCCGGTGCCCTCACGGCAGGGCACGCTCGAGCCCTACTGAGTCTGGGCTCCCCAGCACAGATGACGGCACTAGCGGGAAGGATCGTTGCGGAGGGTCTCTCGGTCCGAAGCACAGAGGAAATCGTCCGGCATGGGGATACGAAGCCATATACCCCTCGCGTTCGGCGGGCCTACACTCCCACTCCCCGTCAACAACGGATCTCCGACGCTCTTGGCGACAGGCTCGAAACAAACGTGTCGATCAGTATGGGGGCCAAGAAGGGACGCCTTTTGATCGATTTCGCTGACGAGGAGGACCTTGCCCGAATAGCGAATGCCCTGGGGATAGACGCGTAGACGCCTGAGGACAGAGAGTTCGACGCCGTGGGGACAAACGCGTAGGGGCCTGAGGAATGCAAGGGTAGACGTACTCGCTCGCCCCCAAAGCGGCGACAACTCGTTCTCAACCTGCGTCGCGGAAGTTCCGGCCACGTGAAAACTACGCGGAAGCACGTCGGTGCTGGCGGGCCTAGAACCAAATAGGACCCGCCTCCAGGCGTCAGCCCTCCTTCAGCAGCTCCACTTCCCGGTCGAGGACGGCGCCAAGCCGGCGAACGCCCTCGACGATTTCCTCTTCGGTGGGATAGCAGAAGGATAGGCGGAGGTGGTCGCGACCTCGACCGTCGTAGTAGAAGGCCGTTCCAGGCACATAGGCGACTAGACCTTCCACCGCGCGGTCCAGCATTGCCTTGGAATCCACGCCCTCGGGAAGCGTCACCCACGTATAGAACCCGCCTGTCGGCACCGTCCACGTGCAACCGTGCAGGTACTCCTTCATGGCGCCGTCCATCGCGTGCCACCGACCTTCGTACATCTTCGCGAAGTCGCGCACCTGGCTGTACCAGTCAAAGTCCTCTAGGTATTTGTTTATCGACATCTGCCCCATCATCGATGGACTCAGAATGTCTGACTCAGCAGCAAGCACCAGCTTCTCGTAGAGAATCTCTGGCGCCAAGGCCCAGCCGATGCGGTACCCGGGGGCAAAAATCTTCGAAAAACTCCCCAGATAGATCACACCCTCGGGCCAAAGCGGCTGGAGAGCCTGGGTTGGCTCTTTGTCAAAACCCAGTAGACCGTAAGGATTGTCTTCAACAATCAAAACGCCTTCTGACCTGCAGATATCGACAATCTCTGGGCGTCGTTCTGGCGACATACTGACGCCGGCAGGGTTGTGGTAGTTGGGAATCGTGTACAGGAACTTGATCCTCTTCCCTTCGGAGCGAAGGTGGTCGATTGCCTCCTGGAGAGCTTCCGGGATCAGGCCGAATTCATCCATTGCGACGTGCTCAACTGAGGCGCGGCGAGAATGGAAAACTCCCAGCGCCCCCACATATGACGGTGACTCGGCAAGGATTACATCGCCCGGATCTACCAGAATCTCAGATACCAACTGGAGTGCCTGCTGTGAGCCGGTGGTGATCTGGATGCGCGTCGGATCTCCGTCAATGCCTTCCTTGGCCATGACATCTAGGATGCGTTCGCGCAGCGGATTCCAGCCGTGTCCATCACCGTACTGAAGCGCCCGCTGTCCATCTGTCTCAATGAGCTTGTCTGTCATTGAGGCAATGTCCGCTAGAGGCAGGTCCCGCAAATTCGGCATCCCTCCGGCCAGAGAGACCACCTCCGGGCGGGAGACCACTGAAAATAACGCGCGGATCTCCGACTCTTTGAGGTTCTGCCCGTCCTCGGACAGCAAGGATGACCAATCGGAGTTCTTCGCGCCCACAAGTTCGCCCTTCAGCACAGACATTCAGTCGTTGGTGAGATCCCAGGCGCACACCGCATGCTCGGCTGAGCGCCGCACCGCCCGGGGATCCCTCTGTCTCTAGTTGCCTGTGCGTCGGCCGCAAAACCGGTGTTCAGGCCCTGTTCAGTGGGTGCTATGCCCCCTCCAAATAGTCTTGCGCATCCAGCGCCGCCTTGCAGCCCGAGCCAGCAGCAGAGATAGCCTGCCGATAAGTGTGGTCAACCACGTCGCCACATGCAAATACGCCCGTCTTCGAGGTGCGGGTGCTTGGCTCGTCCACGCGGATGTACCCCTTGTCGTCAAGCCCGATCTGCCCTTCAAAGAGCTTCGAGCGTGGCGTGTGGCCAATCGCAACAAAAACGCCATCGACCGGAAGTACCGAGAGGTCTCCGGTCTTCAGGTTCTCGAGCTGCAGTCCAGTCACTGTCTCTTCGCCTAGGACTTCGCTGACCACCGAGTCCCAGACGAACTCGATCTTGTCGTTCGCCATTGCGCGTTCAACCATGACCTTTGACGCCCGGAGTTCGTCACGCCGGTGCACCACGGTCACCTTGGAAGCAAAGCGACTCAAGAACAAGGCTTCTTCCATGGCCGAATCCCCGCCGCCGATCACCGCGATTGGCTTATTGCGGAAGAAGAATCCATCACAGGTCGCGCAGTAGGACACGCCGCGTCCGCTCAGCTTCTCCTCGGAAGGAATCCCCAAGTGCCGGTACTGCGACCCGGTGGCGATAATCAATGCCTTGGCCGCTACCACACTGTTGTACAGCCGTATGAGAGGGTATTCGCCGGAAAGATCAACCTCGGTCGCGTCGTCGAAGATGAGTTGGGCGCCGAACCTCTCCGCCTGCTTCTTCATGTTTTCCATCAAGTCGGGTCCCTGGATGCCCTCCGGGAATCCAGGGAAGTTCTCCACCTCGGTGGTTGTCATCAGGGCGCCGCCCGCGTCCAGGGCGCCAGCTATGACGAGCGGCTGAAATCCCGCGCGCGCCGCGTAGATCGCCGCGGTATATCCGGCTGGGCCGGATCCTAGGATGACCAGCTCCTCGACCGACTCGGCCTCTTTGTTTGGATCAGACATAGTTCCTACCTGACTGAGATACCCGTAATCTTCGCCCGGTTCATGCCCTCGTCATCAACCGGCAGTGTGTTGAATACTAGGCCAACCGCTGATACTTCCGTGGGCTGCGCTAGCCGGATTACTGTGTCAGATGTGATCGGCGCGGTTGCGAGCACGGGCCCAAGTCGGGCGTCACCTGCACTGGCGTCGGTTACGAGAACCTCTCCGCCCTCGCCAATCGCGTTAATGGTTATCTCGGACACGACCGCCGGTTCGGCCAGGGTCAACAGAATCGCTATCTGGTTGCCCTCTGAAAAGACGTTCTGGTTGAAGTAGCGGGAACGCCAGACGGTTGAGGTGTCCCCGTCCAGAAGCGCAGAAGCCAACTCAGGGTGATCGCCATCGTCATTGTCCCAGGAAAGGATGGTGGCACCGCTGATCACGGGCGCGGCCG
>CAYFQC010000003.1:55502-64192 GCA_964345155.1 uncultured Actinomyces sp. | reverse complement strand
GATCCAGTCGATGCGTCCTGTTCAGCTGGGGACTGGTTCTCGGGCTGTGGTGGCTCTGCACTCGTCATCTGCTTATCCCTCCCGGAATCCGTCCTTATAACGTTACCCCGGTGCCCCCGTAGCGGCGCATCGGCAACCGACCCCGACCCCGTCTGTGATCTGGGGATGGCGAGGCCGGCGTGGCCACTTTCGGCGGTGGAAACGGGCGGCTCCGAGGGCTCGGAGGTGGTCTTCTTCTTTCCGATCACGGGCAGGGGGCCCGAGAGAATCGGAAGGGCACCGGTGACGCTCATGTCAGGCACCGACAGGCTACGGCTCAGTGCGCGTTCAGCCCCCGCCCCGGTCAGGACGTCCTCCCACGGCGGAGGTTCCTCCCCCCAGGACTCCGGCCGCACGGAGTGGTGGCGGTCCGGTTGGCCGAGTCGTTCGCCCTCGTCGAGGGTTGTCCCAGCGGGCGGATTGGTCTCCTTTAGTGTCTGCTCAACTGCCTCTTCGCTGTCCATCTCGGCCCCGGGAGCCAAAGGCACGGCGGGGGCCGGGCGGGGACGGAAACGCGCGGTCAAAGCGCCGAAGAGTTCGCGAGTGGAGTTCGGATCTATGAGAGACAGGATCGCGAAGTACACGATTCCGACGATCAACGACACGACGATGACCTTCCAGGCGGAATCCATGAAGCGACCCAGACCAGACTCTGACGTGGTCAGGCCACCGAGCATCCGCATCGAAAGCCATCCGACGAGGGCGGAGGCAGCGAAAGCGAACAGGAACCGGAGGTAGCGGGTCACGAGGCGCCCGACGTTCACCTGTCGCACAAGCCGCCCAACCCAGACGATTCCGATGAAGCCTTGCACTACGCGACACACGGTTTCTCCGACCGACGCCCCGATGGTCCACCACTGCGCTTCAGAAATGAAGTAGATGCCCCAGCCGACCACCACCTGGAGGATGGTGGGGACGATGCCCATTAGGAACACGGGTTTGGCGTCCTCGAACGCGAAGAATACGCGCTGCGACATGAGCACCATGCCGGTGGAGGGCAGCGCGAATATGAGTGCAATGAGCACGTTTCCGTAGATGGTGGCCGCCACGGAGCCGAAGGTCGGCATGATCATCTGCATAACCGACGTCGCGGTAACGGCGAGGACGGCGGCGACAAAGAAAGAGAAGAGCATTATGAGCTCTACGCCGCGGTGGAAGTTGTCGGCTACACCCTTCATGTTGCCGTCCGCCACGTCGTTTGCAAGGCGCGTGAAGATGGCGGTAGCCAGCGTCACGGAAATGAGGGACTGGGGCACCATGTAAAGCATGAACGCGTACTGGTAGGCCTGGATGCCTGCGACGATCTCCCCGGTCTCTTGGGCCCACGCGCCGGCGCGGGTGGCCAGGTTGGAAGTGGAGATGACACCGATTTGGCTGACCAAGAGGGTGGCGAAGGTCCACCATGCAACCTTGCTGGCCGACCCGAAGTCGGTTCCCTTCAAGTGGAAGTCCAGGCGAAGTCTCAGACCTGACTTGCGCATGGGCAGGAACAGCCAAAGGGCTTGCGCAATCACGCCGACAGTAGACAGACCCGCGACTACGGCGATCTGCGCGGATGTCATGGACTCAGCCGCGCGGATGTCTCCGGCAGGACCCCACAGGTGCAGGAATAGGGCCAGGGAGGCAATTCCGACGACGTTGTTTATCACCGGCGCCCACATGTACGGCCCGAATATGCCGCGGGCGTTGAGCAGCTCGCCGAGGAGATTGTACAGGCCGTAGAAGAAGATCTGCGGCACGCAGATTATCGCGAAGGTGACGGTGAGCGCCCGCATCCCAGGAGTGAGGGTTGGAGCCATAACCGTGATGATCACGGGGATCGCAACCATCGCCAGCAGGGTGAGCAGGAACAGCAACGTGCCTGCGGCCGTGAGGAGCTTGTTGACGTAGCTGCTTCCGGCGCGTCCTTTGAGAGCTCGGACAATCTGAGGAATGAGAACGGCGTCGATGATGCCTGCGGCCAGCAGGTTGTACACCATGTTCGGCAGGGTGTTGGCGATGGAGAAGGACTCGGCGGCCCCGGCGGTGACGCCCAACACTGCAACCAGAAGCGCTGAACGCACGAAGCCCAGGACGCGAGAAACCAGGGTCCCCGACGCCATCAGAACGGAGGACTTAAGCAGAGTCTGCTGCCTGGGTGCCAGAACCTGGTCCTCGGGCTCACTCACCTCTTCGCTCACGTGCTTCCTCCCTGCTCAACGTGCGTCTCCGGCCACGTCGGATCGTTCGAACAAGTCCAAACACGAATAGGGCGACCAGCGCCCCGCCTGCAATCCACGTTCCCGTGTCTTCCCAGTCCGCCCGGACGTTGACCTTGATTTCGGACGAAACGTCTAGTGTCGCATCCTCAGTCGTTTTTGCGACTGCCAGCACCCCCACTTGCCCGGCGCCCACTGCGGTGACCGGCACCTGCACGGTGACCGATCCGTGAGCTGGTACGGTCGCGGACACCCATTCGGGGGCTGACAGGCGCGAGTCCGTGACTTCAAGTCCGATCAGGAGGTTCAGACCCACAGCTCCGGAGTTGGTGACCGTCACAGGGAAAGACACGTTCTTGCCCATGACGTTCACGGTTGAAGACGGGACGATGGAGACCACCTCGGCCACCGCCTCAAGCCGGGTCACAGCTTCCGCTGCCAAGTGTTTGCGTGCTTCCTGGTTTAAGCCGGCTGCGGTTGCTCGCAGGGCGGAGGCTTCTGCTTCTTCGTTTTCGGCTTCTTCGCTGGTCGCGGCGGCGAGGACGGAACTGGCCTTGGATAGCGCCTCTTCCAGCGGCTTGAGGATTGTTGCCGTGGCCACCGATTCGGTACTGGGGAAGTCGTTGAGCTGGTCGCGAGGCAGACCCGAAGCGGGGGAGGACAACATCCCCTTCAGGGTGACGGGATGCACCCAGGGGACGTCCAGCAGTTCGCTGAGGCGCGCCTCCAGGTCGTCCCCCAGCGTTTGTGCGTCCGCGTTGACCCACAGGTTCAGAACGTCGCCCGGGTCTTCCTGGGTGACAGTCGCGGTGAAAGCGCGCGTTCTTTGGCGAGCAGAGAGCTCAGTGAGCCCAAGCTGTGAGCGGTATTGATCTGAGAGAGCACGCGACCCGGGCGTCCAACTGTCCAAGATCGCCGTGTTGGCCCCTTCGGTGACGGGAGACAGCGGACTGGTGACGATGGTCTGTCCGGTCTTGGAGTCTACGAGGACGCGGGAGGACGCCGTGTAAGAGTTGTCGATGAGTTCCTCAATGCCGGATGGGGGAGTCAGGACGGTGGCGGGACTGGCGCGTTGAACTGTTGCCAAGGTCATCCACCCTTCGTCGGCCAGCACCGCGTCGTGCACAAGTGTTATCAGACGGCTTGGACTGTCGGTGAGCCGCGATTGTTCAGCTAGGTCGTAAAGGAGATCCTGTCCGGTTGTGGCGAGTAGCGAAAGACTTGCGTTTTCCTCTGGCAACGGGACGACTTCGACCTGCGTGGCCAGGCCGTTGCGGGCGAGGGCGACTGTATCGCGTGGAGATAAAGCCGCAGCCACTCCCGTGGTGAGAACCGCAGCTAGGGACGAGGCAGGAACGCCCTCGGTGTTGGAGAGGACAATGTTGATATTGGTGGTGCCGGTGGAACCCGTTGGATACCAGAGAAGAAGTGTCCGTCCTGTGGCTAAGGCATCGCCGTAAGTTAGTTGGGAACCCTCGATGAGGCGGACGGTCACGCCATACGGTCCCCATGCGTCCTCATTCCACAGGGGCGCGTCTGCCACGTTGAAGGTGACGGTCACAGTGCTGCCGGCGGCTGTCCCCGCGTCGGCGACCTCTTGGGGAGTTAGGGCGGTGTCCTGAGTGCTCCAGCCGTCGTTGCGGCCCGCTGCGAGGAATGAGTCGACTTCTTCCACGTCGGTGAACGGGTCGGCTTGCATGAAAGTGGCCAACCGAAGGTCGCTCCCCATGGAAGCCGTGATCCCGCTAACCCGCACGGAAAGCGTCACCTGGGCTTCATCCGTCAGAATCTCCGGGATCATGGAGACCACTTCGACGCAAGGTCCAGAACTGAGGCAAGAGGAGGTCGGTTCGGAAGTTGAATCGGGCGTATCTGCCGCGGCAGTACCGAAGGAAAGCAGGGTAGTTAGCGCGAAGATTACAGCGAAGAAGAGCGTGACCGATCCCCTGTGCGCCCCGGTTCTGCGGAGCGGAGAAGGCGTGGAGGCGGATTTGCGGCCGGGGGAAGACATACTCAGAGCGCGCTAGCTGGCGGGTAAAGGAGACGCAGAGCTGCCCCAACGACGCGGCGTTCGTTCGGGTAGGCGAGAGTCTGGGGAGCGTCGCTTAGAGGAACCCACGCGGCCGCCTCAGCCTCTCGGTCGGGGTCGTTTTCAACGGTCAGCTCGCCCTCCACGTACTCCATCAGGAAGTGGTGCACCAGCTTATGGATGCGAGCCGAGGATCCGGAGAACCAGTAGTCCACCGTGCCAAGTTGGCAGATCACGCGGCCTTTGGCACCGGTTTCTTCCGCCACTTCGCGCACGGCGGCTTCGGCTGCGGTCTCGTTGTCTTCCAGGTGGCCTTTGGGAAGACACCATTCGGCGTGTCCGGAGCGGTTACGTCGCATGATCACCGCGACGTAGGGGACACCCTCCTCCACTTTCACGCAGATTCCTCCGGCGCTAGTCTCATTGACGGCCGGGAGTCTATGCACCGATTTGCGCAGGCCCGCCCCCCGTGTGGAGGAGGGGCGCCGTGGGACCGGATAGGCTTCCCCACGGATACGTCTCGGAGCATGCATGACCTCAGCTTAGGTCGGCGCGTGACTGGGGCCAGAAATTTGTCGGGCCCGTGGCGGCGCAATCATTTAGCACAGGTGGGAGACCAGATGGCAGACAGGAACGCGTCGGGCGGTGCGCTTGCGGGTTTGGGCGACGTTCCGGCTCTTCTGGGTGCCGCGCACGGCGTTCTGGCGCGACTGCCGGAGCGAATCTTCCAGTTGGCGGACGCTTTTCTGGACCGGGGTGAGGAGATCGCCCTCGTCGGGGGCCCTGTCAGGGACGCCTTCTTGGGGGTTGCCCCACACGACTTCGACTTGACCACGTCCGCTCTCCCGCAGGTGACGGAGGAGATCCTGACCGCTTGGGCGGACAAGGTTTGGACGGTGGGTAGGGATTTTGGGACTATTGCGGCCCGCAAAGCAGACCTGGTCGTGGAGGTGACCACGTATCGCACGGAAGAGTACGTGGAGGGCTCCCGGAAGCCGTCGGTGACCTATGGCGACAGTCTCGAAGGAGATTTGTCCCGGCGGGACTTCACCGTGAACGCGATGGCGATGCGGTTGCCTGGACTCGCCCTCGTCGACCCATTTGGCGGACTTGAGGACTTGGCTGCGGGTGTTCTTAGGACACCGGTCTCCGCCGTCCAGTCTTTTCGCGATGACCCGCTGCGGATCATGCGTGCCGCTCGATTCACAGCCCAGCTTGGCTTGGACGTGGACCCGGAGGTGATGGATGCCATGACGGCGGAGGCGGCTCGGCTGGAAATCGTCTCTGCTGAGCGTGTCCGCGCGGAGCTGGAGCGCCTCATTGTGAGTCCCTGGCCTCGCCGCGGCCTGGAACTCTTGGTTTACACCGGCGTTGCCCCGTACGTTCTGCCGGAGCTGTCCGACTTGGTTGCAACTGTTGATGAGCACAAGCGGCACAAGGACGTGTATGAGCACACCCTGACCGTGTTGGACCAGGCCATCGCCTTGGAGACGGGGCCTGAAGGCCCAGTGCCCGGCCCTGATCTGGTGCTGCGCCTGGCCGCTTTGATGCACGATGTCGGCAAGCCGGCCACCCGCAAGTATGAGGGGAGGAAGGTGACCTTCCACCACCACGAGATCGTGGGGGCAAAACTCACGCGCAAACGGATGAACGCTCTTCGCTTCGATAAGGCGACCACCAAGGCGGTAACGGACTTGGTGGCGGGTCACCTTCGCTTCCACGGTTACGGCGAGCAGGCCTGGTCGGACGCGGCCGTGCGTCGGTACGTGGCCGACGCGGGGGACCAGCTGGAACGCCTCCATCGGCTCACCCGCGCGGACGTTACTACGGGAAACCGTCGCAAGGCCGAGTTTTTGGCAGCGGCATACGACGACTTGGAACGCCGCATTGGCGAGCTCCGTGAGAAGGAGGAGCTGGACGCGATACGTCCCGACCTCGATGGCCAGGAGATCATGGAGATCCTGGACTTGAAGCCGTCCCGAGAGGTGGGGATGGCCCGGAACTTCCTGTTGCAGCTGCGGATGGAAGAAGGGGAGTTGGGTCGGGAGGAAGCGACAGCCCGCCTACTTGAGTGGTGGGCCAAGCGGCAAGCGGACGAGGACGCCTAGACACCAGTTTCGTCACAATCCACGAACTCAGCAGTTTGTCCTCGGGATGCCCTGGTTTACTCTGGGCAGAGTTCTGTTCGCCTTCGGAGGGGAGACGCAGTGGCTAAGACCCGGGATCCACTAGGGGAGGGGTCTGGAGCTCCCGATGGTGGAGACTTCACGATTCCGCCCCCGCCCATGGGAACTCGGTCGGCTCGGCACTACCAGAAGAAGGCGGGCGAGGACGAAGGGCCTAGCACTCCCGGCGCTGCGGCTGTTGCGTCTACCCAAGATCCTGACGTGAGTGCGCGCGTGGCGCCGGAGGTTGCCGGCGAAGCAGGCGCGGCGCCCTCCCCCGCAGCTCCGCCGCCCCCACCGGACTCGTTTGACGGCGCGCTGGCGTCCGCAGGAGGGACAGAAGTAGTGACTCCGAAGAAGAAGAGGAAGTGGCCTAAGCGGGTCGCGCTGACTCTGCTGATCGTGATCTCCTCCGTTGTCGTTGTTGGCGGCGGCTTGTTCCTGTGGGCCTACTCGAAGGTGAAGGTACCCGAACCTTCAGAGTTCGCCTTGGCCCAAACCACGGTTATCTATTACAACGACGGCGAAACAGAGCTCGGACGGTTCTCTGAGGTGAACCGCACGATCGTGGATGTAGCCGAACTTCCCCCTTACGTGGCGGAGGCAGTAATCGCGTCCGAGGACCGCACTTTCTACACCAATGCTGGTGTTGACATGAAGGGGATTGCGCGGGCGCTTGTGAATAACCTGCGCGGTGGGGCGCGTCAAGGTGCGTCCACGCTCTCTCAGCAGTATGTCGAGAACTACTACCTGGGCAATCCCACGAAGACGTATGCGGACAAAATGAAAGAAGCGCTGATAGCGCTGAAGATCAACCGGACTCAGACCAAAGAGGAGATCCTCGACAACTACCTGAACACCATCTATTTCGGGAGAAACGCCTACGGGATAGAGGCAGCGGCAGAAGCCTATTTTGGGGTGCAAGCGAAAGACTTGACCCTCTCCCAGGCGGTTCTGCTCTCCGGCATTATTCCGGCTCCCAGCGCCTGGGATCCGGCCGTGGACGTGGCTACGGCCCAGACCAGGTGGCAGCGGGTCCTTGACCTGATGGTGGAGGACGGGATGATCTCTGAGTCCGAAGCCGCCGCGCAGGAGTTTCCTGAAACCCTGGCCCCGGGAAGTGCTCCTTCCGCGGTTCTAAGTGGTTGGAGCGGCTATCTTCTGCAGCAAATACGAACCGAGCTGATCGCCACCGGCTCATTCACAGACGAGGAAATTGACGCCGGTGGCCTCCAGGTTGTTTCCACGCTGCAGCAGGACATGCAGGAGGCAGCGGTGGAAGCGGTGAAGGTGTTGCCGGACGATACGTCCTCGTCGGTTCACGTGGCGCTGTCCTCAGTCGACAACGCTACCGGGGAGATAGTTGCGGAGTTCGCTGGTGCGGACTACCAGGAGAGGCAGATTAACTCGGCGACTCAGGAGACGTCCATGGCAGGCTCCGTGCTCAAGCCGTTTGCGCTCATCCCCTATGTCGAGCAGGGCAATTCGATGTACTCGATGCTGAATGGCAACTCGCCGCAGCAGTTCGCCGATCTGACTGTTCAGAATATCGACAACTACTCCTACGGCTCGATCAACGCGATTGAGGCAACCGCAGTCTCCTCGAATACCGCGTACGTGGAGATCAACGAAATGATTGGTCCACAGGCTTTCGTGGATACCCTCTACGCGGCCGGGATGCCGGAGGACACCGTGGGATTGGAGCCAACTCTCCTGAACGTCCTAGGCTTTTCGGCTCCACGCAACATTGACTTGACCCGCGTGTTCGCGACACTTGCCAACGGTGGAGAGAAGATAACCCCCCACATGGTGCGGTCGGTGACCGACGCCAATGGGAACCTCGCGTACCAGGCGGACACTTCCAAGGAACGAGTGTTCAGCGCGGAGACGGTCTCTCAGATTCTCCCGGCGTTGGAGGCCGTGGTTGATTCCGGTGGTAGCGCCGATCAGATCGCGGACCTGAACAGGCCCGTCGGTGGTAAGACAGGAACGTCCTCGGATACCAAGTCTGCTCAGTTCGCCGGTTTCGTCTCCCAGTACACGACCAGTGTGTCGATGTTCAATGTGGGAGAGAACGGCGAGGCCCTACCCTTGCCGGTGATCGGCGATGTCTGGGAAGTCCATGGCGGTGACTGGCCGGCAGACATATGGCTTGCCTACATGCAAAGAGCTCTGTTCAACATTCCCGTCGAGGATTTCTCCTGGGTTGTGGACAGCGTCCAGGAGTCTGAGCCGACCCAGCAGCAGACCCAGCCGCAA
>CAYFQC010000003.1:11209-55402 GCA_964345155.1 uncultured Actinomyces sp. | reverse complement strand
GAACCGACTGAACCGACCGAGCCGGAAGGTGAGGACACAGGAGACACCACAGACACGGACACTGGCACGGACGAGGGCGGCAGCGGCAACCAAGGTGATGGCGGCACCACGCCGGAGAACGGCGAGACGCAGTCCGGATGAGCTAACTCGGACGAAAGAGGGCCCGGATCCACGTTCGGATCCGGGCCCTCTCCTGTCTAGCAACCGAGGCTTAGTCCTCGTCAGTGGCCTCCACGACCAAGTCGGTCTTGGCGACTACTTCGGGCAAAAGCTTGATTGTCACCGGGTAAATACCGGTCTTCTTGATCGGGCCTCCGAAGTCGATGTTCCGCGGATCGAAGGGAACGCCGAACTGCTCCTGCAGAGCCTGCGCCATGTGCTTCGGAGTGACCGCACCGAACAGCCGGCCATTTGCTCCGGCCTTGGCTTTGATCGCCACAGCATCGGCTTCTTCGATCTTGGCGCGCAGAGCAACCGCGTCTTCCACGGAGCTGATCTCACGCTTGCGGAGTCGTTCCAGGCTCTCATCAATGTGACGCTGTGCACCCTTGGTCCAGCGCACCGCATAGCCGCGGGGCAGGAGGTAGTTGCGGGCGTATCCGTCCTTGACTTCCACGACTTCGCCTGCAGAGCCAAGGCGCTCCACGTCGCGGTTGAGGATGAGTTTGGTAGTCACTGTTCCTCCCTCTCCTTTAGCGACCGGTGGTCGAGTAGGGGAGCAGCGCCATCTCACGAGCGTTCTTGATCGCCTTGGCGAGCTTGCGCTGGTCCTGAACGGATACACCGGTGACTCGACGCGCGCGAATCTTGCCGCGGTCAGAGATGAACTTCCGGAGAAGTGCGGTGTCTTTGTAATCGATTTCGCCCAGCTTGACTGTGCGGACGGGGCCGATCTTCTTCTTCATCGGCTTGCGAAGGTTTGGCTTCGCCATTTTTTGGTCTCCTCTAATGCTTGCCGCAGCCCCAAGGGTCGCGGCTGTCAGATTCTGAAAGAACTAGAAGGGTGGGTTGGCGTCGAATTCCTCGTTGCCTGGGCTGCCCCAGGGATCTCCCTGCTGGCCGCCGGCGGGTGCGCCGTAAGCGCCGCCGGAAAAGTCCTCCGCGGGGCGCGACGGGGCGCCACCGGAGTAACCGCCGCCGTAGTTGCTTCCTCCACCGCTGCTGCCGCCGTAGTTACCCCCGCCCTGCCGCGGGGTCTTGGTGACCTGCGCCTTCGCGTAGCGAAGCGCCGGGCCGACCTCCTCCACCTGCAGTTCGACGACGGTCCTCTGTTCGCCGCCGTCACGCGGCGTGTAGGAGCGCTGTACAAGCCGTCCTTGCACGATCACGCGGGTGCCCTTTGTGAGCGACTCAGCAATGTTTTCCGCATACTCACGCCAAGCAGAGCAACGGAGGAACAGAGTTTCCCCGTCTTTCCACTGACCGGAGTTGCGGTCGAAACTTCGAGGTGTGGAAGCAACCGTAAAGTCCACAACCGCGGCGCCCGAGTTGGTATACCGAAGGTTGGGGTCCCCCGTGAGGTTCCCTATAACCGTGATGACCGTATCGTTCGCCATGATCTGCCTTCTTGGTTCTGTGGTGTCTTACTTGTGGGAGTCAGTGCGGAGCAGCTTGGTGCGCAGCACGGACTCATTCAGATTGAGCTGCCGGTCGATCTCCTGGGCAACTTCCGGCGTCGTGTGCATGTCCGCAACGACATAGATGCCCTCGGAGTTCTTATTGATTTCATAGGCCAGCGTCCGCTTGCCCCACACGTCGATGTTGTCGACGGTGCCACCGGCGGCGGTGACCTGCTTCAGAATCTTCTCCATTGAGGAGCCAACGGTACGTTCCTCAACTGACGGGTCGAGGATGACCATCATTTCATAAGCGCGCAACGAATCCCCACCTCCTACGGTCTCAGCGGCCACGGGCGTTCCGTGGCAGGAGGGTCTTGCGTGTGAGCGCATCGAAGGCGATTGCCTCAAATGACACTCAGCAGAACACTCTACCGACCTAGTGCGCCTGCAGAAAGTCCAAGCGTTGGGGAGAATGCTCTCATTCCGTTGGTTACCGCCCTGATTGCCATGAACCACCCGGCAAAAGCGACCCACAACCACACCAGGATCTGCTGCTGGGCGCTGACGGATAGGTCCCCGGCAGGTCCCATCAACTCCTGGGTGCGCAGGTGGAGCCACCAGAGGGTCGGTAGGTAGAGGGCCAGCGTCAAGATCCCCATCCACGCCAGGTACTTCCCTTGCGACGCCCCGATGAGCGCGCCGTCGAGGACGAAAACGATCCCGGAGACCGGCATCAGTACCCCCGCCACCAGAAGCGCGTGACTGGCGACCTCATGCATGTTCGTATCGGCGCCAAATAAAAGTGGTAAGAACGGGGACGTCGCGGCGACTATGACTCCGAGGACAGCGGCCGAGGTGAAGCCCCACCAAGTCAGCTTCTTCACCAGCGCCCGCAGTTCGGCGCCTCTTCCCGCGCCCACTCCCACACCAACGAGGCTTTGGGCGGCTATCGCCAGCGCGTCCAGCGCGAACGAAGCCATGGTCCAAACAGTGCTCACCACCTGGTGGGCGGCGAGGGCGACCACCCCGGCCCGCGTTGCCACCGCCACCGTCGCCAGGAGCGCCAGCCGTAGGGAGATGGTGCGGATCAGCAGGGGCGTTCCCGTACCGATCGACGTCCAGATTCCGGCTCCCCGCGGTGTGAAAGAGACTCCGAGCGGACGGGCCTTCCGCACAATCACGCCCACAAGGGTCACCGCCATCAGAGTTTGGGTTACTGACAGCCCGACGCCCGCTCCGAATATGCCCATTTTCAAAGCGAAAATCAGAAGCAGGTTGATGGCCACGTTGAACGCGGCCCCCGCGGCGGCGACGTACAACGGCGTCCTCAGGTCCAAGAGACCGCGCAGCGTACCGGTCGCTGCAAGGATCACCAGCATGCCGATCATCCCTGGTGCCGCACCTCGCAGGTAGGCGAGCGCCTGCGGGTAGATCTGCGCGTCCGCACCCATCCAGGTGATGAGGGTCGGTGCGGTTGTGATTAGAAAAGCAGTGACTGCCACGCCGATCCCGAAAGCGAGCCACATTGCGTCCACACCTGCCTGGACACCTTCCCGCCGCTTACCTGCTCCAAGCGCGGTCGCGGTTGTGGCTGTGGTTGCGTACGCCAGGAATACGAACACTCCGACCAAAGTGGTCAGGATCGTGGACGCGAGCGACAAGCCTGCTAACGGGCCGGTGCCCAGATGTCCGACCATCACCGAGTCGATCGCCACCAGCAAAGGTTCTATGACCAAGGCTCCGAGCGCGGGGATCGCCAGCCGGAGGATGGCTCGGTTGGAGAAGTCTAAAGTCTCAACTTTCGCTTCAGACTGCACCGTGGTCCGGGCCTCGCCGTCGGGTTGCTTGTCCACCAATTCCTCTTCCAATGTCTGTGCACAGTATGTGAATAACGCTGTGGAAAGCGCAATCAGCGCCCAGCTCCGGCAACCCGCGGGTTTCGGGGGTGCGGGTGGAGGGCCGGAAACGGGAATCCCCGCCGTCCTCGCCCGTCTTTTCCCCAGAAACGTCCCCAGTTGTGCACAAGTTATCCACCGGCGAGGGCGGAGGAGGCCCTAGTTGTCCACACTCTGCACACATTGAGGATTCGCATTTGGCGCAAAGTGGACTTACTCTGCGGCAGGGATATCCGCACCCACAGTTGGTATCCACACAGTGACAGGGCAGGTGACACGGATGGGCGCAGCCGGATCGGATGCTTTCGACAGAGTCCCGCCGCAGTCGCTGGACGCAGAAGAGTCAGTGCTCGGCTCGATGCTCCTGTCCAAAGATGCGATCGGAGAGATCGTTGAGATCCTCAAGGGGAGGGACTTCTACAAACCTCAAAACGAGACGATTTTCGGGGCCATCGCGGACCTTTACGCGCGGGGCGAACCCGCGGATCCAATCACGGTCACGGCAGAACTCACCAAGGCAGGGCAGCTCAAGCGAGTTGGGGGGGCCAGCTACGTCCACGGTCTGACTCATTCGGTCCCGACCACCGCGAACGCCACCCACTACGCGCGGATCGTGCGTGAGAAAGCGATGCTGCGTCGGCTCGTCAGTGCCGGCACGCGGATCGTTCAACTTGGCTATTCCGAGGACGGGGGCGAGGTCGATGACCTGCTGGATGCGGCGCAGGCGGAGGTTCACTCGGTTGCGGAGTCGCGCCAACGCCAGGACTATGTGTCGCTGGGAGACATTTCTGACGAGATTCTGGGCGAACTTGAGAACATAGCGAATAACAAGGGCAAGCTCACGGGGGTACCAACCGGGTTTGCGGACCTGGACCGACTCACCCAGGGTTTGCATCCCGGCCAGATGGTGATCATCGCGGCGCGGCCGGCGATGGGGAAGTCGACCCTCGCCCTCGACATCTGCAGATCGGCGGCAATCCACCACAAAATCCCCGCGGCCCTTTTCAGCTTGGAAATGTCGCGCTCTGAAATCATGATGCGTCTGCTGTCCGCGGAGACAGGAGTGTTCTTGTCAAAGATGCGCTCGGGCGAAATGACGACCCAAGATTGGACACAGGTTACGAAACGTGTCGGAGAAGTCTCAGAGGCGCCGCTGTTCATAGATGACTCTCCAAACATGTCGATGCTTGAGATCCGCTCCAAGTGCCGCAGGCTCAAACAGCAGCACAACCTGGGACTCGTGGTACTTGACTACTTGCAGCTGATGTCTAGTGGGAAGCGAGTGGAGTCGCGGCAGCAGGAGGTCTCGGAGTTCTCCCGATCTCTGAAGTTGTTGGCGAAGGAACTTGAGGTGCCGGTAATCGCTGTAGCGCAGCTGAACCGTGGGCCCGAGCAGAGGGGGGACCACAAACCTCTTCTGGCTGACCTCCGCGAGTCCGGCTCCCTTGAACAAGACGCCGACGTCGTTTTTCTACTTCACCGGCCCGACTACTACGACGAGGAAGACCGTCCGGGCGAGGCCGACATCATCGTTGCGAAACACAGGAACGGCCCGACGGCCACGGTTCCCGTCGTCTTCCAGGGGGCGCAGGCCCGCTTCGGCAACCTGGCACACAGTGGGAACGCGCCGTTCGGATGATGGCGTTTGGGCGCTGCCGCCCGTCCTCGCCGGCTACGCGTGGGACCGGTTGCGTCAGCAGGGCGTTCTCCGCGGGCCCCGGTTAGGTGACGCAAGTGTTGTGTTTTTCTCATTGGCACCTCCCCTTCAAGAGGGAACTCCGCTCCCGCTGTCCAAGTGAACGCCCACGTCACGCCCTGTTTTGACGCGAAGGACGCGGGGCTGGCGTGACTGGCATCTAAGGCTCGTAGCATCGAGCGCATGGTCGAAATCAGAATCCATGGTCGAGGGGGACAAGGGGTCGTTACGGCAGCTGACTTGACCGCGATGGCCGCGTTCAAGGAAGGGCACTACGCCCAGGCTTTCCCCTCTTTTGGTTCGGAGCGCACCGGCGCGCCCGTCGTGTCGTACTGCCGCGTTGAGGACAGGGAGATCCGTACCCGGGAACCCGTCCTCGAACCGGACATCGTCATCGTCCAAGATCCCACACTCCTGGCGGTAATGGACGTGTTTTCCGGGCTGAAGCCCGATGGCTATGCGCTGATCAACTCCAAGAAGACGGTGGAGGAACTGGAGCTCGACGGCGTGTTGGAGGGCAAGAAGAGGGAACGGATCGTGACCGTTCCCGCGTCCGAGATAGCCAGGGAACACCTGGGAAGGCCACTGCCGAACGCGGCGCTTCTGGGCGCGATGGCTGCGCTAACCGGATTGGTGAAGGTCGAAAGTGTGGAAGACGCAATTCGCCATCGCTTCTCCGGAAAGATCGGTGAGTCGAACTGTGCGGCTGCCCGTGGAGCGTACGACTATGTGGAGGAGCGCGTCAATGCGGAAGCAAATTGAGGGGTCGAAAGCCGTCGCAGAGGCGGTCGCAGCGTGCCACCCGGAGGTGATCGCGGCTTATCCGATCAGCCCCCAGACCCACATCGTTGAGGAACTCTCAAACCTCGTGAAGCGCGGCATCATGGAGAACACGGAGTACATAAACGTTGAGTCGGAGTTCTCAGCGATGTCCGCCTGCATCGGGGCCAGCGCGGCTGGAGCTCGCACCTACACCGCAACCGCCTCCCAGGGTCTGCTGTTCATGGTGGAAGCTGTCTACAACGCCTCCGGCTTGGGACTACCGATCGTAATGACGGTGGCAAACCGCGCCATCGGCGCTCCGATCAACATCTGGAATGACCACACGGACGCGATGAGCCAGAGAGACTCAGGCTGGTTGCAGCTCTATGCGGAAGACAATCAAGAGGCGGCAGACCTGCACGTTCAGGCTTTCAAGATCGCGGAGGAGCTTTCGCTTCCCGTCATGGTGTGCATGGACGGATTCATCCTCACGCACGCGGTGGAGATCGTGGACATCCCTGAGAAGGAAAAGGTTCAGGAGTTCCTGCCTCCCTACGACCCCCGCCAGGTGTTAGACCCGGAGCATCCCCTATCTATCGGCGCGATGGTCGGTCCGGAAGCATACACGGAGGTTCGCTACCTGGCGCATCACCGGCAAATGCAAGCCCTGGACCTGATCCCGCAAGTCCAGCGCGAGTGGCAAGAGAAATTCGGGCGCGACTCCGGGGGACTGATCAAGCCCTATCGGATGGAAGACGCCGAAACTGTGATCGTTGCTCTCGGCTCAGTCCTTGGAACTATCAAAGACGTAGTGGACCGACGAAGGGATGCAGGGGAAAAGATAGGCGTCCTCGGCATCGTCTCTTTCCGGCCGTTCCCGACGGAAGCGATCCGCGACGCCCTCGCTCATGTGAAGCGGGTTGTGATCGTGGAGAAGGCATTCAGCGTCGGAATCGGTGGAATCGTCGGCCCCCATGTCCGGCCCGCGCTTCCTAATGGGATCCCGTTCTATGAGGTGATCGCCGGCCTGGGTGGGCGGCCTATCACGGAGCATTCCCTCGACAAGATGATCGACCAGGCGGTGACCGACGAACTCGCGGACCTGACCTTCTTGGACCTCGATGAGGAGCTGGTGGAGAAGGAACTTGAGCGTGAAGCAGACTCGCGAAAGTCAGGCCCGGCGGCAGAGAACCTGGTCCGCTATGCCCGCCAGCGTACCGACGACGCGTTGGGAAGGTAAGGAACAGCAATGAAAGTAGACCTTGGAATTCCCGCGACCCGGCAGACGGAGATCCCCTCCCGCGACCGGGTGAAGTTCTATCAAGTCGGCTCCTACGCGGTCGGTAACCGGCTGGCGGAAGTCATCGACCGTTCCATTCAGTCCGACCCGCATCGGTTCAACTCCCTGACGTCAGGTCACCGTGCCTGCCAAGGCTGTGGTGAGGCGCTGGGTGCGCGGTACGCGCTGGACACGGCAATGGCGGAGACAGATGGCGACCTGGTTGCAGTTAACGCAACGGGCTGCTTGGAAGTCTTCTCCACTCCCTACCCGGAATCCGCGTGGACCGTGCCCTGGCTTCACTCCCTGTTTGGAAACGCGCCGGCAGTGGCCACGGGCGTTGCCGCCGCAATGCGGGCCCGCGGCAAATCAACTCGAGTGGTGGCGCAAGGCGGCGATGGTGGAACCGTGGACATCGGCATGGGCGCGTTGTCGGGCATGTTCGAGCGTAACGATGATGTCCTCTACATCTGCTACGACAACGAGGCGTACATGAACACGGGGGTACAGCGTTCTGGCGCTACGCCGCCGACAGCTCGCACCGCCACAACCCAGGCGGTCGGAAAGCACCCGGGAAACGTCTTCGGTCAAGGCAAAGACATGGCCAGAATCGCGATGGCACATGAGATTCCCTACGTGGCCACCGCAACTGTCGCGGACTTGCGGGACCTGGAATACAAGGTGAGGAAGGCAATGACCTTCCGCGGTGCGCGCTACATCCACGTTCTAGTCCCGTGTCCGCTCGGGTGGGGTTCGCCCTCGAACGAGACCATCAAGTTGGCGCGGCTGGCCACACAGACCGGGTTCTTCCCAGTGTTTGAAGCCGAAGCGGGTGAGGTGACGTCTGTGTCTAAGATCCGCCGCCCCGCCCCCGTGGAGGAATACCTGAAGGGTCAACGGCGCTTTGCCTCCCTTTTCCGTCCTCACCGCGACGAGGAGGCCCTGGCCCGCCTACAAGCCATCTGCGACCGCAACATTCGCCGATATGGGCTGATAGATGAGGACCAACTGGACTCCGACGTCTTGGAGAGAGTCGTGAACGCCCCCGAGGATCCGGAAGGCCGATACGACACGATCCGCGAGGCCACGGCCCAGACGAAACGAGCGCAGGTGGAGGCGGCTTTCGACAGCCGTAAGAAGAAGAAGCTGTCGGAAGAAACGTTCTCAACCGTTATGCGTCCGGAGTTTGAGGGGTCCCGCCGGATGGCGGTCGGTGCTTCGCAGGGCCGCGCCCACACGAAAGCTGGCTCAGGTTCCGCCACTGGCAAGCCCCTTGAGACGCGCCGGGAAGAAGCGGGCGAGGACGGCCGCAGCGAGACTCTGATTGATCCGTCAGGCACCATCGCCGGGCCCTCCGTCCTCGATCCCGCCGTGGAGACGTTCGGCGTCAACGACGCGGGCACCACGGTTTATCCGGACGGGACAGTTGTAGTTACAGACAGCGATGACCCAGACTCCACGGACGATCCCCGCGAACAGGCACCCGTAGTGGAACGGAACGTTGAGACAGCGCTTGCGGGCGCAGCTGCTCAGGAGGCTGGAGTGGAAGCCGCGAAAGAGGCCGTTGACGCCGTCGATCCGGACGCTGAAGAGGTCGTCTACCCGACGCCCAGGAACGTCGGCCCCGTGGATTTGCCTGGACCAGGCACACGCGACGTTGTCGCAGAGGGTGCACCCGAAGCGGCCCTCAAGGAAGAGGAGAAGTAAAGATGACAACCGTTGATCCTCGACCGGCTACCGAGCCGTTTGCGATCACCCTTGAGGTTGGATCCTCGCTGCTGAACGAGACTGGTTCGTGGCGTAGCGAGCGGCCCATATACGTGGACCTGCTTCCTCCTTGTAACCAGGGCTGCCCGGCTGGTGAGAACATCCAGCAGTGGCTCTACCGCACGGAGGAGGGCGACTACGAGGGCGCCTGGCGCCAGATCATGGCAGACAACCCCATGCCAGCGGTGATGGGACGCGTGTGTTACCACCCTTGCCAGACGGTGTGTAACCGTGGGTACGTGGACGAGGCCGTAGGGATCAACTCGATTGAGCGATTCCTCGGGGACAAGGCCATCGAAGAGGGGTGGAAGGTTTCCGTCACTGCTCCGCCCAGCGGCAAACGGGTTTTGGTGATCGGCGCGGGCCCGTCAGGTCTGTCGGCTGCGTACCATCTGCGCAGGCTCGGCCACAAAGTGTATGTTCGGGAAGCCGGGCCGATGGCTGGCGGAATGATGCGCTTTGGCATACCCAAGTACCGTCTGCCCAGGGAAATCTTGGACGCGGAGATCGACCGGATCCGCGAAATGGGCGTCCACTTCGAATTCAACTCGAAGGTGGAGGATGTTGAAGAAGTCAAAAAGCAGTACGACGCAGTCTTCGTCGCGGTGGGGGCGCACATAGGTCGCCGCGCTCACGTCCCGGCTGGCGAGTCCGCGAAAATCATGGACGCGGTGACGATGCTGGCGGACACGGAGGTGGGGGAGAAGCCCCTGCTGGGTCGCCGTGTCGTGGTCTACGGCGGCGGAAACACGGCGGTTGACGCAGCCCGAACTGCGAAGCGCCTGGGAGCCGAAGAGGCCGTGATCCTCTATCGGCGAACCCGGGACCGGATGCCTGCGCACGACTCGGAGGTGAAGGAAGCCGAAGAAGAGGGCATCATGATGCGCTGGCTGTCCACGGTGAAGCATGTGGACGGGGGCAAGATCACCATAGAAAAGATGGAGCTGGACGAAAACGGCTTCCCCCAGCCGACGGGGGAGCTGGAGGAACTGGGTGCAGACTCGCTGGTCATGGCCCTCGGTCAAGAGGCTGACCTGAGCCTGATGGAGAACTCTAAAGCCATTGACATCGTTGACGGCGTTGTGAAGGTCAACCGCCAGATGATGACCGGCATCCCCGGGGTTTTCGCGGGCGGGGACATGGTTCCTTCCGAGCGTACGGTCACCGTCGCAATCGGCCACGGAAAGAAGGCGGCTCGCTACATCGACGCTTACCTGCGAGGTGGGGAGTATGTGCCCGCGGAAAAGCACCCGGTTGCCACCTTGGGGAGGATGAATACCTGGTACTACGCGGACGCTCCGAAGCAGGTTCGTCAGAAGCTGGAAGGTCCGCGACGCGCTTCAACCTTCGATGAGGTGGTCCAGGGTCTGGATGAGGACTCCGCAATCTTCGAGGCGCGGCGCTGCATGTCTTGTGGCAACTGTTTCGGTTGTGACAACTGTTTTGGGGTTTGCCCCGACAATGCGATTACCAAACTGAAGCCCGGAGAGTACGAGTTCAAGTACGACTACTGCAAGGGATGTGGTCTCTGCGCTGAAGAGTGCCCGTGCGGCGCAATCTCTATGGTCCCTGAAGAGGTCTGATCTCAGGGATTCCGGACTTGAAGTTAAAGCCCAAATCCCGGCGCCCGCCGACCCAGAGATGGTTGGCGGGCGTTAGGCTTCCCGGGTGATCGAGTTATTCCCTGGAACCACTGAACCGCAGGTTCGTACCTGGCAGGACGAAGAACTCGCGGCCTTCGCAGTTTCGGTTCTTGACCGCGCCGCGGCCAGGCACGCCATTTCCGGGCGGAGGGGTCCGGTTGTCATTGCCGTGGATGGCCGCAGTGGGGCTGGCAAGTCGACTTTTGCGAAACGCCTGGCTACGGCAGCTCAAGGAGCCGGGAAAAGCGCGGTGTGCCTGGAAGCCGACGACGTGATGTGGTGGGAGCCAATGTGGCAGTGGGCTCCGGTTGCGGACCGCGGTATCTTCGGGCCCCTCTCTGCGGGGGAGGACATCGACTTTGTTCCTCCCCAGTGGGGGCTGCGTGGTCGGCAGGGGAGCATCGGCGTCCCCGTCGGGACCGAAGTGGTGATTTGGGAGGGTGTGGGCGCCTCACAGCTCGCCCTCGCCCGTTACCTGGACTACGTCATTTGGGTCCAATCGGACTGCCGGACAGCGCGGCGCCTGGGTTTGGCGCGGGACACGGCAGCTGGGGTGAACGGCGGCACCGATGAAGCCGAGGCGTTTTGGGACCAGTGGTCAGAATCTGAACAGATCTTCCTTGAGACGGACCGCCCGTGGGACAGGGCGGACCGCGTGGTGCTTGGAGTCACCGAGGAGGAGACCCCAGGGCCGTACGTCCGCGTTCGCGCCGCCGGTTAGCCGATGCCGTTCCGGGGCGCGCGGCTGCTCTGACCTTTGCGCGGTCTGCCGGTGAGAAGTGCAATCGCAAGGCCGATCACACCCAGAAGGGCTGCGACCGCGAACGCCACCTGGAGCCCCAACGTTGCCCCCTCTGGGCCGGGGACTCGATCGGCAGCCGCGTCGAAGAGGGCCGCGGAGACAGCAACCCCCGTGATGGAGCCGAGATTGCGGAGAAGGTTGAGAACTCCGGCGACTGAGCCCTGATGCTCCACGCCTGCCCGGGTCATCACATTGGTGTTGTTCGAGGCCATGAACATCTGGTTGCCCGGCGTTAGGGAAACGGCACAGAGGAGGAATCCGACCAGTCCAAGCAGCGGGGGGAGAACCGTGAATCCCACCGAGGCCACGGTGAGGAGTGCCAAGCCTGTTATGAAAATCGGTCGGGAGCCGAACTTCTCCACCAGCCGGCCTGCTGGCACGCCCGACAGGATCGCAACCGTGGGGCCGACCGCCATCGCCATTCCTTGATGCGTCGGGTCCAGACCGAGGCCCCTTGTCAGGTAGAACGGTGGGATCACGGTGAAGGTCATCATGATGGTTGAGGCGATGAAAGCGGTGGCCAGGCCCGGATACACGCTCACCTTGGCTAGCAGAGGGAAGTTGACCAGGGGGTTTCGCACCCGCAACTCGACGAACACGAAGGCAACCAGGGAAAGGGCACCGAATGCGACTAGTCCCGCGGTTCCCCAGGCTCCGCCGGGCCGCAGAGTCAGACCGACAGAGTAGGAGACCAGAGCCAAGGTGAGGACCGCTGAGCCCACCCAGTCCATTCTCACCGGCTCCCGGTCGGTCGGCCCTGAGATCGGCAGGGCACGCACAACCAGCACGAAAGCAGCCACACCGAGTGGGACGAGGCCGAAGAACACCCATCGCCAGCCCATCGCGGCAGATAGCGCGCCTCCCACTGCTGGACCCAAAGCCCATCCGGCCGCCATTGACGACCCGATTAGACCCATCGTCCGGCCCGTTTTTGCCGGGGAAACCGTTTGACGTACGAGGGCGACGGGTAAGGCCGACATCGCCGCGCCGCCTGCGCCCATTGCCGCCCGGGCAAGGGATAGGAAAACCAAACTGGTGGCGAATCCAGCAAGCAGGGAGCCGATGGTGAACACGACTACGCCGATCAGCAGAACCTTAACGCGGCCCACCGAGTCCGCTAGGCGCCCGGCTGGAACCATCAGTAAGGACGAGAAGAGCAAGAAGGAAAGCGAGACCCACTGAGTTGCTGAGACGGAGACCGCAAAGTCATCCGAAATCAGGGGCAGTGAAACGTTTGGGATGCTCATCCCGAGCGCTGAAACGATAGTTACGGCCACCAGCGAGGCGACTGCCAAGCCAGTGCTCTGAGGCCCTTGCGGCCCGCTTGATTGGGACATTGGCCCCAGCTTAGGCCCAGGAAATCCTAAAGACGCCCCTGTCCACTGTTCGCTCCGCCACGAATCCGCGCAGGTTCTGGACTTGGTCCGCAAGGCGGCCCCGAAGCGTCGACTCATCGGCCAGCTGGGCATCGGTGAGTGGGGCGCTCCCGTTCACAGCAACCACGAGGGCGCCGCTGGCAAGGGCGGATCGAATCCCGGCGGGGGCGTCCTCGAAAACCAAGCAGCCCCGAGTGTCCACGCGAAGGAGCTCGGCTGCGGTTAGGTAGCCTTCCGGGTTCGGTTTACCAGCGGTGACGTCCTCGACGGTGACCGCCACTTTCGGCCAGGGAAGCTTTGCATTGGCGAAACGGGCGGCCGCAAGCGACCGGGGGGCTGAAGTCACCAGTGCCCACGGGACCCCCAGCCTCTCAAGCGACCACAGGAAAGCGTGGGCCCCTGGAACCGGCTTCACCAGGTGGGCGAGTTCCTCCTCGTGGGCCATCATCGCGTCGATCCGCTCCGTGATGTCCGCGGAACTCAGGGCTGGCACGAACCTCTGGAAGGTTTCCACCCCCGGGCGGCCGTGGGAGAAAGCCAGGACGTCGCGCAGGTCCAAGCCGAACTCCTCGGCCACCGCCGCCCAGCTCGCTTCCACAATCGGGTTGGAGTCGACGCTGGTGCCGTCCATGTCTACCAGCACGCCCCGGACCAAAACGGAGTTGGGTAGGGGCGGCCGGAGGTTCAACGCCTCTTGCTCAGCCGATGCCAAGGGGAATCGAGTGACCGGGGACGGCTGAGATGAGCTCCTGCGTGTATTCCTGTTTCGGATTCGCGAACAGCTCCTCGGAGGAGGCCGCTTCCACTACGCGCCCGTTCTCCATCACTACGACGTCATCGGCGATGAGGCGCACGACGGCCAGGTCGTGGGTGATGAACAGGTAGGTGAGGCCCAGATCCGATTGGAGATCGTTCAGCAGGTTCAAGATCTGGTCTTGGACCAGCACGTCAAGAGCGGATACGGCTTCGTCCAGGATGATGACTTCTGGGTTCAAGGCGAGAGCGCGTGCGATCGCGACGCGCTGACGCTGGCCTCCCGAGAGTTCATTGGGATAGCGCCGCATGGCGGAACGAGGCAGCGAAACTAGGTCCAGGAGCTCTTGGACGCGCTGAAGCCTCTCGGGCTTGGTCCCGACCTTGTGGACGCGCAGTGGCTCTTCGACGATCCGGAACACGGAGTACATGGGGTCTAAGGAGCCGTACGGGTTTTGGAAAACCACCTGGAGCTTCCGGCGCATCGCGAAGAGTTCCTTCTGCGATAGCGTCGAAAGGTCCCGTCCGCGCATGAACACCTTCCCGGAAGTGGGGTCCAGGAGATTCAAGATGATGTTGGCGACGGTGGATTTGCCAGAACCCGACTCTCCTACCACCGCCAGGGTGGTCCCGGTTCGAACCCCGAAAGTGACATCGTCGACTGCGCGAAGGATCTTCTCCTCGCCCTTGGCCCCGCGAACCTCAAACTCTTTGACCAGATGCTCCACGCGGATGATCTCCTCGGTGGAGGTAGCTCCTGCCCCGGAACCAGTCAGTTCCTCTGTGGTCGTTTGAATTCCCTGCTCGTGAGCAGAAATGATTCTCTTGGACGCCAGGGAGGGGGCGGCGGCGACGAGGCGTTGGGTATACGGGTGCTGGGGGTTTTGGAGTATCTCCAGGGCCGGCCCGGACTCTACGACGCGCCCACGGTGCATGACGACCAGCTGCTCGGCGCGCTCTGCTGCCAGACCGAGGTCGTGGGTGATGAAGAGGACGGCTGTCCCCATCTCTGATGTCATCTTCGCCAGGTGGTTCAGAATGCGTTTCTGGACGGTCACGTCGAGGGCGGAGGTCGGCTCATCGGCGATCAGCAGCTTTGGGTGTGCCGCGAGTCCCACGGCTATGAGAGCTCGCTGTCGCATGCCACCTGAGAACTCGTGCGGGTACTGCTTCGCGCGCCGAGGTGCGTCCGGCAGACCAGCTTCTTCTAGCAGTTCGGCAACTCTTTGACCGGCTTCTGAGCGCGGCACTACGTTGTTGGCGAGCAGCGCCTCCTTCACCTGCGTGCCGATCCTCCACACCGGGTTGAGGTTAGTCATCGGGTCCTGGGGGACCATGCCGATGTCGGAGCCGCGCAGCTTCACCCACTGCTTCTGATTGAGGTGAGTTATGTCTTCACCCTCAAACTCGATCTTTCCCCCGGTGACCTGGCCTGTGCCGGGAAGCAGACCGATGATCGCTGCGGCAGTGGTGGACTTACCGGAGCCGGATTCTCCCACGATTGCAACGGTTTGCCCCGGGTAGATGGTCAGGTTGGCTCCGCGCACGGCGGGTACCATCCCCGTGGAAGATTTGAAGGCCACGTCCAGGTCGGTGATTTTCAGCAGAGGCTTGTCGGGGTCAAGGTTGTGGGCCTTGGCATTCGCGACGGCCACAGCGTCTTCGACCAGGGATTCTTCGTAGACGGTGCGCCCGTCCGGCTCATCGGCCTCGGCTGCGGTTGCCGCGGCCATCTCTGCGCGGTCTTCGGCTTCGGTGAGGCGGTCGGGTGCATCCCTGTCGTCCTCGTACTCCGCCAATGGTTCCGCGCCGGTAAAGAACTGTTCCTCATCCTGACCGAGGTGACCGTCTTGTTCCTTCTTTCCCCGGAATGACCTGTTTAGGTCCTTGTCATCGGGGATGTAGCCCATGTCGCTCATCGTTTGCGTGCCTTCGGGTCGAGGGCGTCGCGCACCGCGTCACCCATCATAATGAAGCTCAGTACCGTCAGACCGAGGGCGATGGCCGGGTAGAACAGCACCATAGGCTGGGTGCGCAATGCAGCCTGAGCACGGGAGATGTCGCCACCCCAGGACACTATGTCGGGGGGTAGACCGACACCTAGGAAGGACAGAGTCGCTTCCGCGACGATGAACGTTCCGAGCGCCACGGTCGCGTACACAATGATCGGGGCCGCAGCGTTGGGGAGGATGTGGGAAGTGACAATTCGCCACTTGGAGGCCCCAGTGGCGCGTGCGGCTGTCACGTACTCCTCGTTCTTCCCGGACATCACGGCGCCGCGCGCGATCCTCGCGATTGAGGTCCAGCCGAACACGGACAGGACAAAGACGACCATCCACACGTTGCGGTTGTCCTTGAAAAGCTGCATGAAGACGATGGCCGCAAGCACCAGCGGGACCGCGAAGAAAATGTCGGTGATACGTGACATGAGGGCGTCAATCCAGCCCCCGAAGTAGCCGGCCAAGGTGCCGATCAGTGTTCCCAGCAGCGTCACAATGACGGTGGTGAAGAGGCCGACGGAGACTGACGCCCTAGCCCCGTAGATAACGCGGGAATAAATGTCGCAGCCTTGACGATCGAATCCGAACGGATGTCCGGCAGTCGGAGCCGCCAGGGAGTTTGACAGCTCGCAGTACTTCGGGTTCTGGCTGGTAAACCAGTGGGGGAACACTGAGAGCAGGACCGCCGCTGCGATGATTGCGGCTGCCACCCAGAACAGTGGGCGTCTGCGGAGGTTCTTCCACGCTTCGCCCCACATTGACGAGGGAGCTGAGTCATCAGCCACCGCATCGACGGCACCCAGGCCGGTCTCATCCGTGTCGGAGACGTAGCGTTCCTGTCCCGGACGGGTCTTCTGCAAGTTCGCAGAGGGAACAAGTGACTCAGACATAACGAATCCTCGGGTCCAGGACCGCGTAAAGCAGGTCGACTAGCAGGTTGGCGACGATGTACACCAGCACGAGGGCGGTGGTGATCGAGACGACGGTCGCAGGCTCACCGCGGATGATCCCCTGCCACAGCATGCCGCCGACGCCGTTGATGCCGAAGATGCCCTCCGTGACGATGGCGCCGCCCATGAGCGCCCCGAGGTCGGCGCCAATGAAGGTCACCACCGGGATCAAGGAGTTGCGGAGGATGTGACGGTTCATGACTGAGCCGCTGGTCAAGCCTTTCGCGCGCGCAGTTCGAACGAAATCTGCCCCTGCTGTTTCGGAGATGGATTGACGCGTCAGGCGGATCACGTAGGCGAGTGACACGGCGGAAAGAACGATTGCCGGCATCAGCAGGGACTTGAAGTTGACGTTTGCCCCGACCGTGGTTGGAAGAAGCCCCCATTTGACTCCGACGAAGTACTGGAGGAGGAAGCCGATCACGAAGGTGGGAACAGAGATGAGGACCATAGAGAAAACCAGGATTGTGGTGTCGAACCACTTTCCCTTACGCATGCCCGCTACGACTCCAAGCGCGACACCGAGGACCGCTTCGATAGCGATTGCGATGAACGCCAACTTGATCGTGATGGGGAAAGCATGACCCATAACCTGAGACACCGGTTGTCCGGAGAAGGTCTTGCCGAAGTCCAAGGTGACGACGCCCTTCAAGTACAGGAGGTACTGCATCCAGAAGGGCTTGTCCAGGTTGTACTCGGCGCGGATCCGGGCCTGAACGGTCGGATCGAGGCCGCGGTCACCCCCCAGGGCGGCGACCGGGTCACCAGGCATCAGGTACACCATGGCAAAAATGAGGAATGTGGCGCCGAAGAAGACCGGGATGGTCTGCAACAAGCGGCGGCCAATATATCTGGGCATAAGGGGGTCCTCGGCTGGGCCTACAGGATGGCTAGGACTATAACGCGGAACACGGGGTGACGGCCGGAAACCGCCACCCCGTGATCACTTGAGCGCTGTGGAAGGTTACTTCGTGACGGCGTAGTACAGCGGCACGGAGTTCCACCCGAACTCAACGTTCGACACGGTTTCGGAGTAGCCACCGGTCACGTTGGAGTACCAAAGCGGGATAGACGGCAGATCGGTCAGGAGGATCTCCTGGGCGTCCTGCAGTAGCTTGTTGCCTTCCTCAATGGAGGACGCGGCAGCGGCTTCGCTGATCAGGTTGTCAAACTCTTCGTTTGAGTAGTCAGAGTCATTCGAACCAGCGCCGGTCCCGTAGAGCGGTCCGAGGAAGTTGCTCAGAGCCGGGTAGTCGGCCTGCCAACCGGTGCGGAACGCGGTCTTGATGGTGCGGTTAGTTACCTCGTCGCGCAGAGACTTGAAGTCCGGGTAGGCCTTGCCAGCAGCCTCAATACCGAGGTTGTTGACCAGCTGGTTCGCAACTGCATCCGCCCACGCCTGGTGGCCGCCATCAGAGTTGTAGGCGATCTCAAACTTGCCGCTCCACGGGGAGATGGCGTCTGCCTCCGCCCACAGTTCCTTGGCCTTGTCAGCGTCGAAGTCCAGAACCCAAGCGTTTTCCAGGTTCGGGTCGTAGCCGTCGATCACCGGGGAGGTGAAGTCGCGGGCCGGGGTGCGGGTGCCGGAGAAGATGGCCTGGGTGATCTCTTCGCGGTTGATCGCAAGAGAGATTGCCTGGCGACGCAAGATGCCCTCTTCACCCTCGAAGTGTTCGAGGTTCTCCGGGAGAGTGAAGGACTGGAACACGGCGGCCGGCTGGTTCACTGCGCGATCCCCAAGTTCCTTCTCAAAGGTGGACAGGGCTTCGTCGGGAACGGCGTCCAGAACGTCCAACTGTCCGGAGAGCAGATCCGCGTAGGCGGCGGTCTGGGTCGGGTAGAAGATGATGTTCACGCCGCCGTTCTGGGCTGCGCGGTCACCGGTGTAGGTGTCGTTGGGGACCAGTTCGATGGACTCGTTGTGGACCCAACCCTTTTCTCCGACCTTGTACGGGCCGTTGCCAACCGGGTTCTCACCGCCGGTCTCCGGGTCCTTCAGAGTGGACTCGGGAAGCGGGAAGAAGGCGGAGTAGCCCAGGCGAATCGGGAAGTCAGATTCGGGCTGCTTCAGCTTGATGGTGAAGGTGGTGTCATCGACGACTGTCAGGCCGGACATGGCGTCGCCACTTTCCAGCAGGCCATCTTCAGTGGTGCCTTCAATGGGTGCGTAGAAGTAGGCCGACAGGTGCTCATTCTTCGCGCCGAAGTTCCACGCATCAACGAAGGACGAGGCGGTGACGGGGGTGCCGTCAGAGAACGTCTGGCCTTCCTTGATCTTGACGGTGTAAGTCTGGGAATCCTCAGTTTCGATGGACTCAGCTACCTCGTTGTGGACGGAACCGTCCGCAGCGTAGTAGACGAGGCCGGCGAACAGTAGGTCGACAATACGGCCGCCGCCAGTCTCATTGGTGTTGCTGGGGATGAGCGGGTTCTGCGGCTCAGAGCCGTTCGCCGTCACCACTCCGGTCGACGCTTCGCCGGTTGCCGCGGCGTCACCCGACTGGTCTTTGCTGGCACCACCGCTAGAGCAGGCTCCCAGCGAAAGTGCGAGGACGGCTGGCAGTGCCAGCCACGTCTTCCTCAAACGCATAGTCCCTCCTTACAGGATCTATTTGCTGCTCAAAGCGCCTATACGTGCGCCTCGAATGCCCAGCACGATAGCCAGAGACGACACCTGCGCGTTTCGAGATTTCATCATCCGGCCGCGAAATCAGGCTAAAGAGAAGGTAAAGACGCAGGTCAGAGTGTATTAGTTTGGGAATGTTACAGAATGGTTCCAAAGTCCCCGACCGCGATTGAGTGGAATGGATCGCACATCCTTGTGGAGTAGGTCCCGTGGACCCTCAACGCACGTCGGAGTAGACTGGCCGAGGTTTGGAGGCGGCACGTCAGCCGCGCAATCAGGGGTTAGCCCCGCGAACTTGAGGGGGTGGCCCAAGACTTGGGAAGTCAAAGTACTAGCTCGTGTCCGCCACCTCCGGCGCCGCGAGTGGCCCGCTCCTGAAGTTCCCGTAGGACGCTAGTCCAGGACTCGGAGTCAGGTGGGGATGCGAGGAACCAGTAGGCCGTTGCCGAATCGATCCGAGGTCCCTGTATGAAGAAGAAAAATCCGTTTAAGTCCGGTGCGCCGGAACCGCTGTCGGCCATCCCAGAAAACCTGGTGGAGGTGCTCACTGCGGGCACTCCCCGCGCCCTTTCCTTGTGGCTCACCGACGCAGATCACGATTTGATGGGCTCGCAGCTTGACGACCTGAGCCAAGAGCAGGCGGCGAAGCTCACTGATCTCCTCACTCCGGCATCCGCCCGGGAACTCCTGGAATCGGTTGACGACTACCAGGCGTACACGTTCCTGAAGAAGCTGCCGCTTCCGGTGGCTGCCGGGCTCCTGGATACGCTGGATGCAGATGAGGCGGCGCGGGTTATCGACTACATGGACGAGTCGGACTCCCATGAGGTGCTGAAAGCCATGGAGTTCTCCCGCTCCGCCCTCGTTCGCGGACTCCTGGCGTGGCCGGACGATTCGGCCGCGTCCCGGATGCGGCCCAAGTATTTGAGGGTCGGTGCGGGCGCCACCATGATGGACGCTGTGGAAGCCGCACGTCGGGACCCGGAGGATTTGGAGGAAGGCGTCTTCGTCACCAATCCCACCGAACTGGGCGAGGTCGTCCTTGGCTGGGTGTCCCCAAACTCAATGGCGCTGGCGAAACGGGCCTCGAGAGTGGAGGACCACATGGTCCCTGCCGACAGGGTGCAGCAGTGGTCCGTCAAGCCACTTGCGGACCAGGAGCGAGTCGTCCATCGCGTTCGCATGCGTGATTCTGACGTCGTCCCGGTGATGGACGGCAAGTACATCCTGGGCGTGATCACTAACGACACGATCCGCGACATTCTTCGCGAGGAAACCACCGAGGACGTCGAAATGATGGGCGGTTCCGCGCCCTTGGACGTGCCATACATGCAAGCCTCGCCCGTCCTTTTGTGGGGGAAGCGCATCGTCTGGCTTCTGGTCCTCTTCGTTGCGTCCATGTACACATCCAATGTGATGCAAGCGTTTGAGGACGTTCTGGCAGCCGCGATTGCCCTCAACTTCTTCGTTCCGCTCCTCATCGGCACCGGCGGTAACGTTGGCACGCAGATCACCACCACTTTGATTCGCGCAATAGCATCCGACGGGGTGAGTTTGCGCGACGTCGGCAAGGTTCTGTGGAAAGAGTTCCGTACCGGGCTGCTGATCGCGTTGACGATGGCCGCTGCTGGTCTGGCGCGCGCTTGGATACAGGGTGTCGGTTGGCCGGTGACCCTGACGGTCGTCATCTCCTTGGCGGCCATCGTCATGTGGTCGTCTCTTGTTGCCTCGATCTTGCCCTTGATTTTGAAGAAGATGCGGCTTGACCCGGCGGTTGTTTCGGCGCCTATGATCTCAACGATTGTTGACGGCACCGGCCTACTCATCTACTTCATGGTCGCAAAAATGATGATCCCCGGGCTCTGAGACCCAGTCGGTTCAGGATTCGGTCCGCAACTTGTGGATTCGGTTCCGAAGCCGTTCGTGGAAGTCGGGGTGGGAGACAAGTTGCCGGAGGCGGTGCCCGTCTGCGGCTTCAGCTGTGGGCATGTCTTCTGGCAGAAGGTGGATGGGGAGTCTGCGTGCCACGCCCTCGGGACTCTTCCGGTTCTTGCGCTCCTGCAGACTCAGTAGCCGAAGTGCGACGGCGCCGGCGTGACGGGCTTTCTGAGAGATGAAGGTCGCGTAGGTTTCCGGATCGTGTTGTCCGTTGTCCCCCACCAGGATCCAACGCACGTGGGGGAGTATTTCGGTGAGGCGATGCAGCTCTTCGAGCTTGAACTCTTTGCCCGAACCAACGAATCCGCGGTCAGTGAACCACCAGGAGCGAAGAAGAATCGTGCCGCGTGGAAATCCTTCGCGCCGCAGGAACCTGCGAAGTCCCGGCTCAACATTCCATGCGCCCGTGGATAGGTAGAACACGGGGGGAGCCAGTTTGGGCCGTTGGCCCGATGCTTGTTCTTCCACGGTGGCTCCCGCGTCCTGGAGTTCGTGGAGGAAATCTGCCATTCCGGGAACGGGTTCACGTGCGTCCAGGAGGTCGAGCAACGCATGCTTTGCCGCGCTGACGGGCCGGGGCACGTCAGAGACCATCACCGTGTCATCGATGTCGGAGACGATCCCGACGGTTTCATCCGCCCCCACGATCCGGACCGGCATAAGTGCCGGGGAGGCGATTCGTATCTTCAGTCGACGAGCCCTGGCGATGAGAGTCTCCACCGGCAGACTCGTCCATCCGCGGCGCCCGAGCAGTTCCTCTCGGTGTCTCCTCAAATCTCTGCGATTGATGGGGTAAACGCGGGCTTGGTGCCATCCCGCGGGGAGTCGGTGCCCTCTTATTTCCGCGTCCACGAATCCGCCGCGGTCCGCGTAGACAATTCGGATCGCCTCCCCCAGACGCACGAGGACGGGCTGCCGCGGAATCTCTCCCACCACGAACTGTTGCCAACCCCGGTGAGGCGCTGAGGGTTCTTGGCCGGCAGGCCGACCACTCATCAGAGTTCTGCACAGAACTCGCGCGACTTGCGTCGATCCGTAACCTCCGTAGGGGATGATCTCGGGGCGCCAGCCAGCTGCCGCTAGATAGGCTTCGTTGCCGCGGACGACCAGTTCGCTTATCGGCCCTAACATCGATGCACCCATGCGTCCATGCTAGGTCCTGCGATGGAAGTGATCTTGTCGGAGGCGCGCTGTAGCTTGGGCTGCGTGCAATAACGGGGTTGTGGAAGGTGAAAGAGGGATCGTCTTGAGATTCGTGGCATCAGCAGACTGGCATCTGGGTAAGCAGGCTGGCTTCTTAAAAGATGAGGAGCGGCCGCGATATGTACAGGCCCGGGACGACGTAATCGTGCGCATGGGGGAACTCGCCCGCAAAGTGGGGGCCGACTTCATCGTTGTCGGCGGGGATGTGTATGAATCCAATCAGGTTGATCGCTCAGTAATCAACAGGTCTTTGGAAGCAATGGGGCGGGCCGCGGTCCCCATTTATCTCTTGCCGGGCAATCACGACCCCTTGGGTCCAGGGTCCATCTACGACAGCAAGAGTTTCGCTTCCCGCACGCAGGGGAATGTTCGGGTTCTTCGTGACACCGGCGTTGCGGCCAAGTTGTCTGCAAGAGACGGATGTGAGGTGCAGATTCTGGCCGCCCCTTGGAAGTCGAAAGATCCTCGGAAGGATCTGCTGGGGGAAATGCTAGATGCTTTTTCGGCCTCGCCTGAGTCTGAGAGGCAGGGGAGGCAGGTGAGGGTCGTCGTCGGCCATGGGAACGTGTCAACGCTTCAGGCCGACCGCAATTCCAAGAACGCTATCGACGTGCAGAAAGTCTCGGGTTACCTGCAGCGGGATCTGATTGACTTCGTGGTGGTCGGCGACCGGCACGGAACTTATGAGGTAGCGACGGACTTTTGGTACCCGGGAACCCCGGAAGTGACAGCGGAAAGGGAAGTTGACCCGGGCAACGTCCTCGTCGTCGATATCGACCCGGACACCCGGGCGGTGAAGGTGGAAAAGCATCGGGTGGGGGTTTGGTCCTTTGAGGTGCGCGACTTCGACTTGAATGGGGAAGAGGACATCAGGGTCCTGGAGGCGGATCTGGAGGCCTATCCCAACAAACGAACTACCAGTGTGAAGTTGGTTCTGAGGGGCACGCTAACGCCCGGGCAGATGGCTGACCTGGAAAATCGCCTGGACCGGCTTCGGGACCTGTTCGCGCGCCTTGAGTATTGGGATCGGCATTACGACTTAGCGATTAGGGCCGAAGACGGGGACTTTTCCGATTTGGGCCTGAGCGGATTTGCGCGCGAAGCTCTGCGGGACCTGGCGAGCCGCGCATCCGAGGATGCCGACAAGGATGAGGCATCCGGGGGTGGGGACAAGAATGAGTCCCAGGGTGCGGACGTGGATAAGAAGGCAGCGGCATCGGAGGCGCTGTCGCTGTTGTACCGGCTTGCGGGAGGCTCACGATGAGATACAGACGTCTGATCATGGAGAACTACCGGGGGGTGGGCCACCAGGAGGTTGAGTTCTCGCCGGGGATCACTGTCATATCCGGTCCCAATGAGGTTGGGAAGTCATCCATCCGGGAGGCACTGAGCCTACTGCGAAAACTAAAAGACTCCTCCCGGAAGGAAGAGATCCGGGACGTGGTCCCGGTTGGCAAGGACGTCGGGCCGCGAGTGTATCTGGAGCTCGAAACCGGGCCGTACAAGGTCACCTATGAGAAGCAGTGGCTGAAGGGTCGCAAAACTGAACTGGCTGTCGATGACGGGAAATCGGTTCAGACGTACACCTCGGATGAGGCACACGCCAAGTTCTTGGAGTTGCTTGAGGAGACGGTGGACACCGACCTCCTGGAACAACTCGATGTGGGTCAGGGTTCCTCTCTGGACCAGGCAAGGCTGGCCAATCTGACCGCGCTCCACCAGGCTCTGGGGGAGAACCCAGAGGATGCGGTCTCCGATTCCCTAATGGACGCCGTCGAGGCCGAGTACCGGCGGTACTACACGCCGAAAGGGGCCACGACGGGGGAGCTTAAGGCGGCAGTCGCCTCCTTGGAAGCAGCTGACGCGGAGCTGGCAGAGGCGGAGGCCGCCCAGAGCGCAGTAGAGGGCTACGTTGCGGAACTTGAGGAGAAGGAGGAATCTGTTGCCGCACTCGCGGCTTGGCTCGCGGACGCCCGGAAGAAGCTTGAGGAGCTGAAGAGACAGGAAGAGTCGGCCAGGGCATTGCGGAAGGACTTGGCCGACGTGGAAGGCGCGGCGAAACAGGCGGAGATGCGGGTGGGAGAACTCAATGAGCTCCTCGAGTCGCGTGCCAAGGACCAAGAAGAACTGAAGGCTGAGACGGAGGAGCTACGCAACGCACAGAAGCGCCTCGAACTGGAGGAAGAGCAACTGGAGCGGGCGGAGGCCGCTTGGAGGGAAGCACGGACCAGCCACAGGGAGGCTGCAGAGGAGCGCCGCGAAGCCCAAAACGCCTCTTCGGAGGCCTCTCGGGCGCTGCGATCAGCGCGGGCAGCGCGGGAACTGAAGAAACTGGAAGAGCGGTTCTCGGAGGCAAGCGGAGCCTCGGCCCTGGTTTCCCAAAGGCAGGAGGAACTGGCGGCCAACCCGGTCACGGAAGACCTGCTTCAGCGGGTCCTGGAATCGGAAGCCGAACATCGGCTGGCGAAGGCCCGCCAGGAGACAGCTGCGGCGCGGCTCGTGGTCCGACGGCTTGGGAAAACACCGGTAACGGCGGACGGCGTCGACCTAGCGGAGGGAGAAGACCGGGAGTTCAGCGTCCTCGCTTCGCTGGATGTGGAGGTTCCCGGAGTGGTCTCCGTGCAGGTCAGCCCGGCAGCGGAAACTACTTCGCTGGACACGGCGGTGACAGAGAGCGAGGATCTTTTGCTGGCGGCTTTGCGTGACGCGGCGGTGTCTTCCGCGCAGGAGGCGCAGGAGCGGGCTCGTGCGCGCGCCGCGGTGTTGCGTTCTCTGGAGGTAGCCCAGCAGAAGCTAGAGGGCGCGTTAGGCGGGGGAACACTGGAGGACCTGCAGAGATCCCTCGCGGAAGCCAGGGGTAGGGCGCAGCAGATTGGGGAGTCCGGGACGGATTCGCCGGTCGACCTCGCCCAGTTGGAGCGTGCGGTGGTGGAGGCTACGGAAGCTCATCAGGCTGCGGAGGTCAGGGTTGTCGCGGCCGATGAGGTGGTCGAGCAGAAGGCGCGGGCACGGGAGGAACTCCGGGAGAAGGTCAGTGAGCACCGTTTGAAAGTCCAGAAGTCGCAACTGGGCGTTCAGGTCCACGCTGACAGGCTCGCAGCGGACCGGGCGGCGCGGCCGGATGAGGATCTGATTCGGGAAAAGTCAGGCGCGGAGGCGGACGCGAAGGAGCTAGCTTCACGGCAGGCGGCTCTGCTAAAGGAGTTGGAGGACTTCAAGGTTGCGCGCCTGGAGGCCGAACTGCAGAACCTCGAAGCTGGCCTTGTTTCACGTGAAACAGAGAAGAAGGAAGCTGGGGAACGGTGCATCGTTTTGCGCACTCTCGTTGATGAGGGGGCCAAGAACGGATCCTATGACCGCGTTCAAGAGGCCGTCGCGGCGCAGCAAGAGGCGGACGCCGCTCACCAGCGCGTCCTGAGGCGGGCCGGGGCGGCACGCCTGCTCCATCAGACCCTTCAGAAACACAAGAGCCTTGCCCAAGAGAGGTACGTCGGGCCGTTTGCTCGGCGCCTATCGCAACTTGGGGAGTACGTGTTCGGTCCGGGTTTCAAGGTGCAAGTAAGTCCGTCTCTGGAAGTGGAAGGGCGGACCCTCGGGGGCACGACGGTGGGGTTCAAGAGCCTGTCGGCGGGGGCGAAAGAGCAGATTTCCCTTCTCGGCAGACTTGCTACTGCGCAACTGGTTGATCTGGAAGACGGCGCGCCCGTCATCCTGGACGACACCCTTGGTTACGCAGATAGCAAGAGGCTCGCGGATCTGAACTTGGTCATCAACAGCGTCGGAGACTCGGCACAGATCATTATCCTGACCTGCCAGCCGAACCGTTTTGAAAACGTAGGGAGAGCTAAGCGCGTCAATCTCTAGGGGCTTCGGAAGCATCTCCGCGGGCAGCAACGGGCGAATCTGCGGTCCCGGCAGTGTGCTCCGCAGGGTCCCTGTCCACGGGATCAGCAAATTCCGGCAGCGGCGTGTGATGACGCTCGATGGACTTACGCATGGCCTTGGCGCCGAGGAAAGCGACCGCCGTCATCACCCACGCGAACACAAGCGTGTACGTGAAACCACCCGTGTGACCGTGCGCGTCCACGGCCGGTCCCGCCAGCGCAGAGCCAAAGGAAACCCCTATGGTCATCGCCGTGTTCATCCAGGTCAGGCCCTCCGTAAGGCGATCGGCGGGCGTGATCCTCTGAACGATTGTGTTCACGTTCGTCATGGTTGGGGCCACAAACAGGCCGGCCACGAACATGGCGACAATCAGTACCGGCAGGTTCGGCGTCAAGACAAAAGTGCTGACACCCAAGGCGAACAGAACGATGCCTGCAAGGAAAAGCTTGGACAGGGAAGTGCGCCACACCCGCGCCCCGTAGAAGACGGCTGAGATCAGGGAGCCTAGCGACATGGAGGCGAGGACGATTCCCGCCATGTAGGACTTGTTCACATCGTCGGCGAAGGCCACCACCGACAGATCCACGGACCCGAAAACCGCGCCGGTGAAGATGTACGTGGCCGCCAGCACCAGCATGGCTCCGTTACGCATCACCGACTTGCGTCTTTCCCCTTCGTGGGGCTGGCTGGTCGGCGGCTGCGTGGAGGTTTGCAGCAAGAACAGCAATGTCCCGATAACCATGAAACCGACGGAAACCCAAAGGCCAGCCAGCGGGTGCACCGAGGTGGCCAGCAGAGTCGCGGCGACGGGCCCTAGAACGAATATGAGTTCGTCAAAAGCCGCTTCCATCGCGTATGCGACCTGGAGCTGGGAGGTGTCTTGAACGACGTAGGCCCAGCGAGCTCGGACCAGCGCACCAAGAGAACCGCTGGTTGAGCCCATCAACGCTGCCAGCACAATCAGCAAAGGGGTCGGCGACAAGGAGATGATCGCGAAGATCAGTCCCACAAGTGCAGCGGAGGAGATGAGCACGGAGGGGAGCATCACCTGCAGTTGCCCGTATCGGTCAACCAGACGCGCTAGGACGGGCGCCCCCATCGCGAAGGACAGCACTTGGACGGCGCTGATCAGCCCGGCAAGAGAGTAGCTCTCATACAGCGCTCGAATCGCCAGGATGATGGAGATCCCCACCATCGACATGGGGGCACGCGCGATGATGCCCGCAACCGCGAATCGGAGCGCGCCAGGAAGGGAAAGAACCTCACGGTACCTGTTGAGCACGCCTGGCAGTCTATGGAGCCGGGAGCAGCGACTTCAAAGCCTGTCTGGGAACTCACACAGCCAAGACTCCATGCGGGCCACGGGAGCGTCCCGAAGTGGGACCCGAGGGCGCGGCCCGCCCCCGGATTTCCCGCTCTAAGCTTCCGCCAACGCGGCCGCCACCACCTCTTTCGCTGCTTCCTGGACCTCCCGCAAGTGCTCCTCACTAACGAAAGACTCGGCATAGATCTTGTACACGTCTTCGGTGCCCGACGGGCGGGCTGCAAACCACGCGTTTTCCGTGACAACTTTCAGACCGCCGATCGGCTGGTCATCGCCAGGGGCGCGGACCAACTTCGCGATGATCGGCTCTCCGGCCAGCGTCTTTGCCTCGACGTCCGCAGGTGATAGCTTTGCGAGCTTGGCCTTCTGCGCTTTCGTGGCCGGCTGATCAATGCGCGCGTACCAGGACCGCCCGAACTCCTCAACCTGTTCCTGGTGAATCTGTGAAGGGGTCTTTCCGGTTACGGCCAAGATCTCCGAGGCCAGGAGGCCCATGACGATTCCGTCTTTGTCGGTGGTCCACACCGTCCCGTCCTTGCGGAGGAAGGACGCGCCGGCCGATTCCTCACCGCCGAAGCCCAAGGATGCGTCTAGCAGGCCGTTCACGAAATACTTGAAGCCCACCGGAACCTCCATGACTTCGCGGCCAATCGCCTTGCCGACTCGGTCGATGAGGGAGGAGGACACCAATGTCTTGCCGATCATCGCCTCCTCCGGCCAGTTCGGACGATGCGTGAACAGGTACTGGATGGCGACTGCAAGGAAGTGGTTAGGGTTCATCAGCCCGTCTGCGGTCACGATTCCGTGGCGGTCGGAGTCTGCATCATTGCCGGTGGCGATGTCATAGGGGTAGCTTCCGTCCTCGCCCGGCACCATTTTCTCCAGGAGAGAAGCCATGGCGTTCGGGGATGAGCAGTCCATGCGGATCTTGCCGTCCCAGTCAAGGGTCATGAACGCCCACTGCGGATCCACTGTCTCGTTCACGACCGTCAGGTCCAGGCCATATCGCTCTCCGATGGCTCCCCAGTAGTCAACGGAGGCGCCGCCGAGCGGATCGGCGCCTATACGTATGCCTGCCTTGCGTATGGCATCGAAATCGATCATCGATTCCAACGCATCGACGTAACGTCCCAGGTAGTCGTAGAACTCAACTCCCGGCATAGAGGAAGGTTCCTTAGAGAAGGTGCGCGGCACCTCCCGCCATTCGCCCCCTAGGAGCTGGTTGGCACGTTCAGCGATCCAAGCCGTCGCCTCTGACTGCGCGGGGCCGCCGGTGGGCGGGTTGTACTTGAAACCACCATCGGTGGGTGGGTTGTGAGAGGGGGTGATCACGATTCCGTCGGCCAAGCCGGGGCCGCTCTGCCGCAGATCGTTGGGAGCCCCGTTTGCCTCCAGGATCGCCAGAGACACAGCGGGCGTCGGCGTCCAGGTTCTGCGTGAATCGATGAGGATCTGAACGCCGGCAGCAGAAAGGACCTCCAGCGCTGTGCGCCACGCCGGCTCTGACAGAGCATGCGGGTCGGCGCCGACAAACAGGGGACCATCAGTGCCCTGGGACTTCCGGTACTCCACGATGGCCGCTGTGATGGAGACGATGTGGGCTTCGTTGAAAGTCCCGTTCGTCGATGTGCCCCGGTGCCCCGAGGTTCCGAACACCACCCGCTGGGCGGGATCACCGTGGTCCGGCACCACGTCGTAATACGCCGCCAAAAGGGCATCCACGTCGATCAAGTCTTCAGGCCTGGCGAGCTGTCCGGCTCTTTCGTGCATGAGTAACACTTCCTTATGTAATCGGCCCACACTGGCCACCTACGTTGACGCGGCTAGAGCCATATTAGACAGCGCACCCACCCCTGCGGCTACTCTGTCTGCCATGGGCAAAGCAAGTCGTCGCAAGAAGGTGAACCCCGCCAAGAGGAAGACGTTCCGTCCTCCGATTCCGTTTGTGGAGCGGCCGTTCCAGGGTCTGACGATCGAACGTGAACTGGTGGCGATGCGGGAGCTGATCCCCTGCGCCGTTCTGACGGCTCAGGCGAACTCAGACAACGGAAACGTGGAGTTCGACTTCGTGACGTTGCTTCCAGATGGTGCCCCGGCCATGGTTCGTGAAGATAGGCGGATCTTGGTGGGCCTGCAGACGCGGTTCAACTCGGGGGACCTTTCTCACGATCTTGCCGGAGCGCTGCAAGCTGCCATCGAGCTCGAAGATGCCGGGGGCTCCGGCGTAGTGAGTTTTGACGTGAGAGATCCGGCGCCGCGTCTGCAAGAGATCCTGGCTCCCTCGCTGCTGGGTACGGACGAGGACGTTGAGATCGAGTCCCCCATGGAAATTCGCGAGGATTTCGAATACTGGTTCAACCCGGACGAGGAGCTGGGCCCGGACATGGAGGAGGCTTTGGAGCAGAACCGTGCCGACATGGTTCCGACGGAGGATGTTCCCGGAGTTCCCGGCATGTACTGGTGCGCCATGAACAACAACTTCGTTCGTTACGTGACGGAGATCGAGGAAGGGAAGCTGTTCACCGCCCTCGCCCGTCTGCAGGCGGCCGGTGACGCGAAACTAGGGGCGGAGTCGAAGTTTGTGGGCGCATTCCGCGCTTGCGGCATCGCCATCCCAGTCTTTCAGGTGGACCCGGACGCGAGCGCAGCCGACCTGGCTTCCGACGCAAAAGAGTTGCAGGGGAAGCTGCTGGCCGCTTTGGAGGCGACTGCTCCGCTCACTGACGACGAACGGCGCGCGAGGGCGGGGCTGGTTTCCCGGCAGGTCACAATCCGCTGAACCTCGGCTCTGGCTCCCCAGCTGGCGGGCTAGAATGGCTGGGTGAGCAACAACACAGAGCTGAAAGGTCCGCAGCGGGTCGCGGTCGTTATAGCTGCTCACAATGATCGTGCAACCATCGCTCCTACGGTCCGCGCCTGCTATGCGATCCCCGACGTTGACTTGATAGTCGTGGTGGATGACGGCTCAGAGGACGAAACGGGGCACGCAGCCCGGGGTGCGGGTGCGGTTGTGGTGCGGCATTCGGTTCCACGTGGCAGAGCTTCCGCGTTGGAAACGGGGGTGAAAGTCGTTGCCATGAGGGACCGGGCGGATTGGCCACCGCGGCACGTTCTTTTCCTGGATCCGGGACTCGGTGACTCCGCTGTGGAAGCCAGCGCCCTGGTGGATGCGGTCAACTCCGGTCTGGCCGACTGCGCTATCGGCGTTTCGCCGCGGGAGCGCCGCCGCGGCCGTAGGGCGGCTGCGGAGAAGACGGCCGCCCAGGCGATCAAGGCCCTCACCGGGTGGATGACGTCCGACCCGCTGTCGACGGACCGTTGTCTGACCCGGGAGGCCGTGAACGCGATCATGCCGTTCTCTGCGGGACTCAGCGTGGATCTGATCATGACGGTGGATCTCATTGCGAAGGGCTTTTCTGTTGTGGAGATCCCATGTGACTTCTACTTGGGGAACCGCAATGCCGCGCGGAAGGACCGGCACAGGACCCCCGGTAGAAGCGACATTTGGTGGACGCTGCGGGCCCGCAGGTTCCTGGCCAAAGGCGTGCGCCGGGAGGAGCGGCCCGACCGTGAGGAGCAGGGACCTGGGGTGCCCTACGCTAAAGTCCGCCCCGCTGGGGAGAAGATCCAGTAGCGTCAGGGCACCAGCCTCGTCATTCAGCCAGCGGTTCGCAGCCTAAGTGAGTTGAGAACCACAAATACCGAAGAAAACGCCATGGCCGCAGCAGCGATCATCGGGTTTAGCAACCCTAAGAAAGCCAGCGGAACCGCCAACACGTTGTAGAAGAAGGCCCAGAACAAGTTGCCCTTGATGATGCGGAGCGTGCGGCGGGAGATGCGGATGGCGCGGGGCGCGGACCGCAGGTCGGAGTTGACCAGGGTTATGTCGGCCACGGCCATCGCCACGTCCGTGCCTGAACCCATCGCCATCCCTAGGCCCTGCTTGGATGCTTGCGCCATCGCCGCGGCGTCGTTCACTCCGTCACCGATCATCGCTACAGTCTGACCCTCGGACTGGAGGGTTTCGACTTCGTCGCGCTTTTGCACGGGCAGCACCTCGGCGCGGACCTGGTGGATCCCAACCTGTCTGGCCACGAAGTCGGCAGCCGCCTTGTTGTCTCCGGTGAGGAGAACCGAGGTTATCCCGAGCTCCTCCAGCTCTTCAATAGCCTCAGCTGCGTCGGGTTTCACGGTGTCACGAAGCGCCACTAGGCCGAGAATCCTGGCCCCCGCCAGTGTCTCCGGGAGTACCCGTTCCTTCGTTGTGGCCGGCTGGAGGGACGAGGGCGACTGGCCCTTTTGCTCTTCACGCCTCTCCACGCTCCCGCCGTAGCCGGCAGCGGAGACAACGTCTTCCAGCTCCCGGTCCGAATACTCCCGGTCCAAAGTTATGGTGGCCGTTTCTGTTGCCAGGTTGACCTGCGCGTTCACTCCGGGCAGCTTCTTCAGTTTGCGTTCCACCCGGCCCACGCAGGAGGCGCAGGTCATCCCCGTGACGTTCATGGTGACCTTCGTGGCGGGTGTGGTCTGCGCGGCGTCGCCTAGTAAGCCTTTCAGGGAGTCAGACTCCAGAGTTTTCGCGGCCTGCGGGGTACCGGTGAAATCTGAGCCGGGAGCAGCGACTACCGCGACGACGGTCGCTCCGCTTGCCTCCAACGTCTCCTGTTGCTTCTGGAGCTCGGGGGGCAGGTGGACGCCATGCTTCTCTAGCCAGCGGGAGCCGCCGACCAGAGTGACTTCTCCGGGTTCGTCTCCGTATTCGGCGGAGACGCCCTTGCCAGCGTGGTTCACGAAGCCGGTGACGGGTGCCAGGTGCAATCCCCGGTCGGAGGCTGCCTTATTGATCGCCTTTGCCAGCGGATGTTCAGATCCCGCTTCCACGGCGCCAGCGCGGGCTAGGACGAGGTTCTGCGCAGCTTCGTCCTCGCCCTCATCCGTTGGCAAGATGATGTTGTCCACGGAAAGGGCGCCGGTGGTCACCGTTCCTGTCTTGTCGAGGACGGCGGTGGTGACGGTGCGGGTCTGTTCCAGCACCTCCGCGTTGCGGATGAGGATCCCTAACTGGGAGGCCCGCCCGGAACCAACCAGCAGCGCGGTTGGGGTTGCCAAGCCGAGGGCGCAGGGGCACGCCACGACAAGGACGGCCACCGCGGCGGTGAATGCCGCCTGAAGCGGGTTGCCGAGCACGAGCCAAACAATGAAAGTCGCCACCGCGATCCCGATGATCGTGGGGACGAAAACGGCTGAGACCCGGTCGGCCAGGCGCTGCACCGGTGCCTTCGTTGCCTGTGCCTCCGTCACCATTTTTCCGATTTGGGCCAGCGTGGTTTCCTCCCCGACGCGGGTGGCCTTCGCCGTGAGGGAACCCCAAGTGTTGATGGTTCCGCCGGTGACCTCGTCTCCGACGGTCACGTCCTGGGGCACGGATTCTCCGGTGAGGAGGGCTGCGTCTATGGCGCTTGCGCCCTGGGTGACAGTTCCGTCTGTGGCGACCTTCTCACCCGGGCGGATCAAGAAAAGGTCTCCCACTTTCAAGTCGCGGGCGGGAATGACCCTCTGCTTCGTTGTGCCGTCGGGTTGGGTCTCAAGAATGGTTGCCTCCTTGGCACCAAGGTCCAGTAGCTTCCGCAGGGCATCGCCCGCCTGATAGCGGGTGCGGGCTTCGGCCCAGCGGCCGCCCAGGAGGAACACCACGATCATGGTGGCGGCCTCAAAGTAGAGTTCCGCGTGTCCGTTGTGGTCCATACGGGGGATGAGGGACATGCTCATTTTCATCCCGATGACCCCGGCGCCCCCGAAAAACAGAGCCCAGTAGCTCCACGTCGCCGACGCGATGATCCCAAGGCTGACCAGCGTGTCCATCGTGGTGGCACCGTGGCGCAGCGCGGAGAAAGCAGCCTTATGGAACGGCCACGCGCACCAGGTGACGACGGGTAGGGTCAAGGCGCCAACGACCCACTGCCAGCCGGGGAACTGGAGCGCGGGAATCATCGAAAGGACCATGACGATTACGCCAAGCGGCAGGGCGACGAAGAACCTGGTTCTCAGGTTTCGGGCCCTCTTCAGCGCGTCCTCGCCGACTTTTGGGGTCGAGTCGTACATGTCCTGCATGTCCATCCCATGCATTTCCGCGCTGTCTTCGGCCGCATTCATGGGGGTCATTTCCTTGTTTCGGGCAGCGCTATCTGACATGCGTCCGTCCTTCCTGTGCGAGTTCGGACCAGTCTTGAATCTTGGGCGGAAAAGATGGGTGTGGTCAGAAGTCCCTCTTCACGTCCTTCAGTTCGTAGCCGGCTTCGGCAACTGCGTCGCGGAGAGCTTCGTCGTCAAGGTCTACGTCGGACACGACGGTCACTTTGGAGGTGCCTCCGGAGTTCAGGATGACCTCCACGTTCTTCACGCCGTGGACTTCGGCAAGCTCCTCTTTGACACTGGCCGCGCAGTGGCCGCAGGTCATTCCGTCGACGTAGAGTTCCACTGTCCGATCGATTTCTGCCATGGTGCATCCCCTTGCTGTGGAGCTACCGCAAGGACCATGCGGCAGCGTGTTTGTCCAACTACAGGTTAGCCACGCCTTACCTAAACCTCCAGGGCTTGACGCTTAGCGCGAAGAGCGTCTAGCCCGGATACGATTCGGGCGGAAGGAGGAACATGGATCGCTACTATCCGTTGCAGCGCGTACCGCATTCGGTGCCCAGCAGCGTGTTGTGGAGGAAGCTCCGGCCCTTGGCGGGACCGCTTTCCGTCGCAGTCTTGCGGACGGTCGTGTCGAAGCTTGTCATGAGTAAGGATCCGGACGTCAGAGCCTCCCTTCAGGAGCGGGCGCGGCGTTCGGGTGACGCGGTGGTTGAACAGGCGCAGCGAATCTTCTTCGACAACCCCGGCCTGGACACCGTGACAGTGCGGGAACTGTCCAAGCTTGGCCGGGACTTCGCTTACCTCGCGGCTCGGTACCTTCGACTGAAAGTTCTCCTCGGCCTGGACGGCTCTGGGTCTGCGGTTCGCAACCTTCAGGCGCTGCCGCAGACCGGTTACGACACGCTGATGGTCACGGGAGTAGCGGCCGGGGAGGCGCTGGGGTACTTCCGCAGCGGGCGTGTCCACACCCGGATTTGGTGGGATTCGGACGCCCCGGACGCGCTGGTTTCGCTCCCCGCTGGCCATCCGGTGCCACTGGTGAGACGGTTCGGGGCGCCGCGATCACTGCGCGACATGGCTGCCGACATTGACGACCTGTACTGGGCTCACGCATACGGTCAGCCGATCAAAATCACCCGGGTTGGCGATGCAGCAAACCGCCGTTGGCTCGTGTCTTTGCCTGGTACCGATCACACCGAACTTGCTTCCGAACCCAACGCCGCAGACCTGGAAGCGAACTTGCGCGAGGAGCTCAACCTCCCCAACGCGATGCGCCGCGGGACGATCGAGTCCATTAGGGGCGCGATGAGAGCCGACGGCCTTGCGGATGATGAAATGGTGGGAGAGAGGGTATTGATCTGCGGGCATTCTCAAGGCGGCATGGTCGCCGCGGGTCTTGCGTCGCTTCCTCCCGAGAGTGTGGGATTCACCGTGGACCGCCTGTTGACGGAAGGGTCGCCGACGCGCCGGCTCCGTCTCCGTGGGGACGTGGTGGCCGTCGCGGTGGAACACGACCAGGACATTGTCCCCTCACTCGACGGCACTCCCCGGCAGGTTGCAGACCAGCGGATAGTTGTTAACCGTTCGCTTACCCCCACGAAGATGGGGCCACTGTTCTACGCCCACTCGTCCTCGACCTACACGGAAACAGTGCGCCAACTGGAACGTGCCCATGAGGTTGCACCCTGGGGTAAGGAGGCGCAGGCGGTGGCCAGTCTCCAGGAGTATTTGCCGGGGGAAGACGAGGAAGTGCGTGTTTTCCATACCTACACCTGGCAGGAGGTTCGTCCGGCGGGGGACAACAGGCCGTGGATGGATCTTTTCGACGTCGACTCGGAGAGCACTTGGACGCCGGTGCGCTACGTGGGAGAGGTTGAACTGCCCGAGCAGATCCATGGCGTCCCGGAGTCTGTCAAAGACATGGTGGAGCAGCCGCTTGCAGGCCTGGCTAAGAAGATCCCTCTGATAACAGCGAAAGGGGGCGAAGAAGATGTTGAAGAAGAAACCTCGGAGCGTCCGGTGGTGGACGCCGAAGCCCGGCGCTGAAGATGTGGAGGGGACTCTTCCCCTGCTCCGCTTTCAGGGCTTCGGGGCAAGGGCGGCGCTGGAGACGACTCGCGCCGCCGTCAAGAACCTCCTGGGGAACGTGAAGCCAACGCACGTGCCTGGCCGCGACGAACGCATGCGGTCTTTGGTGGAGGCGGAGATGGCTCGGGCTGCCGCCATCGGTGTCCTGCCTCATCCGGACACGATTGTTGCCCAAGTTCGGGTGGATGAGGGATTTGGTAAGCCGTTGATTGTGACGGTTGACCTGGTGGTTCCCGACCCGGAGAGGGAGTTGGTGGCGCTGCCCAAGCAGGAGCAGAAAAACCTGCGGGGTCTTGCTGCTGATCTTCTGGATCGGGTACTTAGGGTGCTCTGGGACAACGATGAGGTGGCGCCCGTGTCAGTTCGCGGGCGCATTCTCATCGAAAGAGACCCGGACGTGATCGCCTCGATGGGCGCATCGGCGGAGGAGCAACCTCCTTCTCGACCCGGCGAAGTGGTGGTCGTGGACATGAAGACCCTTGGGTTCTTGGATGAGATCGCGCGCAGCGAAGACCTATACGCCCGTCTTGGGCCGCCTGCCGCTGACCCTACGTGGAAGCCGTGAGATAACGGGCTATCAGAGCCATTCGTCCTCGTCGGGGTGCAGCGCTGCCAGCTCGGGTGCTAGGCCCGCGTAACCGGTCGGGTCAAGCGAGCGCAGGCGTTCTTTCTGCTGTTGCGGGAGACCAGCCGCTTCCAGAAACTCCGAAAGGTCCTCCTGGGTGACAGTCTTGCCACGGGTTGCGGACTTCAGGGCCTCATACGGATCGACCCCGTTTGGATTCTCCCCGCCGGAGAGTTGCTGCAGCCGCAGCGCCTGCTGAATCGCTTCGCTGAGTACCTCCCAGTGGGACCGCAGTTCCGTCTCTGCCAATGCCCGATTTGGGCTCAGCCCTCCCAGTCCCCGCCTCAAGTTCGCCAGCGCCACCATCGAGTACCCGAAGGCCACTCCCACATTCCGTTGCATGGAGGAGTCGGACAAGTCTCGTTGGAGGCGGGATGTAGAGAGGGTCGAAGCGATTACGTTGAACACGGCGTCGGACAGCTCCAGGTTCGCCTCGGCGTTCTCGAATCGGATCGGATTGACCTTGTGCGGCATGGTGGAGGACCCGGTGGAACCTTGTGCAGCAAGATTCTGTTTGAAGTAGCCCATAGAGATGTACTGCCAGGTGTCGGTGGCCAGATTGTGCGCGACCCGGTTGAAGCGGACCACCGCGTTGTAAAGCTCTCCTTGCCAGTCGTGGGACTCGATCTGGGTGGTGAGCGGATTCCAAGACAGCCCCAGGCTTTCCACGAACTGCTGGCTTACTGGCATCCAGTCCACATCGGGAAGGACCGCGACGTGCGCCGAGAATGTGCCCGTTGCTCCATTGAACTTGCCCAGGTAGCTCGCCTCTTTCACCTGCTTTAGTTGCCGGGTGAGGCGCCAAGCGAACACTGCTAGTTCCTTCCCCAAAGTGGTTGGAGTTGCGCTCTGCCCGTGTGTGCGCCCCAGGATTGGCACCCGAGCTAGGTCTTCCGCCATTTCCCGCAACTGTCGGACGAGGGCGGATGCCTCCGGCAGCCACACCACTTCCACTGCTTCTTTGACACACAGCGCGTGGGCCAGGTTATTGATGTCCTCGGAGGTGCACAGGAAATGCACGGCCTGGGAGAACCGGGACAAGTCGCGCCCAGGGGCGTGCGAGTTCTCCAACAGATACTCTCGCACCAGATACTCGACCGCTTTCACGTCGTGGCGGGTGACCGCTTCGAGTTCGGCTAGCCGCCCTCGCCTGGCGTCCGTGAAACGCACTGGAAGGTCGCGCAGAATCTTCGTCTCGGCTTCGGTCAGTGGCTCCAGGCTGGGAATAATGCCCTTTTCGGAAAGGAAGATCAGCCATTCGACTTCCACGTGGATGCGGGCGCGATTCATGGCCTCTTCGGAGAGGTATTCGGTGAGCGTGTAAGTGAGTTTCCGGTAGCGGCCATCAAGCGGGGAGAGAGCCCAGCCAAGATCTTCCGGGTCCGTCTCGTCTTCGCTTGCCCATTCAGTCATCAGCGCAGTCTCTCCCTGTCGTGAATCACTCCGCACGTTCCCTGGCCGTTCGGCCTCCCCAGGATAAGAGCCGTCGCGCGCCCTCTGCGCGGATATCCACACCGACGAGGGCGGCGCGGAACGTTCGAGTCCGCTCGCCCCTAGGTTCCTGGTATGTACGCGACGGTGGATGTTGAGCGGGCCTGGGCGGCGCGCGCCAGGTTTGATTTCGCCATGGAAGCGTTGGCCCACGCTCACCCGAGCGGTTGGGAAGGTTCGGCCGCCCAGGCAGCGCAGGCAGATTTGAGCGACATTCTGTCGGTTGCCTGGCAGCTAAGGGGAGACCTGAACAGGTTGGCGGAACTGGTTGAGGAGGCCGACCTTCTTAGGATTGCGGCGTTGGGGCAGGTGGGTTGATGGACGGTTGGTACTGGGTATCTTCGGCCGGCAACCGGGTTGATACGCAGGCTCTGCTGGCGGCTTGCCGGCACCTTGACTCCGCGCTTCAGGGGTTGCGTTCGGCCCGGATTGCGCTTCTGGAAACCAGTTTGGGGTGGCAACCCGGCGGGCTGGGGGCCACCTGGTCGGAACTACTGGGAACCCCGCTGGGAGGTGAGCTCTCTGAGGTGTCGGCGCTGGCGGCGCGGCTTGGTTGGCAAGTCCGTGAGGATTTGCAGGGGCTGCTCTTGCGGGTAGACCAGCACGCCGACTGGTTGGGGCGTGCCGCCGCGATCTATGCGACGGCGGAAAGTGATGCGGCCGCGCTCGCCCAAGTGTGCTCCGCCAGGGACGCTCTGGGGTGCCCGGTGAACTTCGGCTCGGGCGGAGTGGGTGCGGTTGGGCTGGTCGGTGCTCTGCCGGGATATGTGGCGTCCTTCAGGCGATCCGCGCCCAACTCCGGGCTTACAGCGCTTAGCGCACAGGCTCACCTGTCCGCCATTTTCGGGGGTAGGGACCGTTTCCAAGCCAGGGCAGTGGAAGCTGCCCAGTGGTGGAGCAGGATGGGTGAGCTTGGCTCTGGAGCCCAGGTGGGGGTAGCAGTGATGTCGCCTCGGGGGAAGGTGCAGGTGTTCGGCAGAGACGGTGAGCCCCTGGGTACGTCGGGACCGGGGGTGCAGGCCGCATTGGCGCGATTGACAGCAACTCCGCCCTCCCAAGAAGGCGCCGCCGCCACTCCCCTCAGCGTGTCGGAGTTACTGGGCAGGATTGAGGATTCGGCGGGTGGCGGACAGGTGGGTGAAGTGCAGGTTCTGCGTCATCAGGGCAGTGGGGGAACCTCGTGGACGGTGGTGGTCAAGGGCACCCAGGAGTGGGCCCCGGGTAGCAACAACCCCCAGGACATGGAGTCGAATCTGCAGACAGTCGCCGCGGTGCCCTCCGCCCAAAAACAGGCGGTAGAGAAAGTGATGGAGGTAGCGGGAATCGGCCCGGGGGAACCTGTGGAGCTGGTGGGACACTCCCAGGGCGGAGCGGTGGCGCTGGCAATCGCCTCTACCCCGGCGGTGCGCAGACGCTTCAACGTGGTGTCGGTGCTGACTGCGGGTTCCCCTACCGGCGGAATAGAAGCGCCGGAAAATGCGGCGGAACCTCCGGTGCAGGTGCTCAACCTGGAAAACCTGTCGGATCTGGTGCCTGCCTTAGATGCGGCGTCCGCGGGCACGCAGCACTCAGTGACCGTCCACTTCGACGACTCGGATCTGCCCGTGCCGGAAAACGCGACGGCGCATTCGTTGGAGACTTATGTGGCAGCGGCGGAACGGATAGAGCGTTCGCGCGGGCCGATGGCCGGGGAAATGGCGGAGTGGAATAGAACCCGCGTTGAGACGCTTGGCTTGGGAGGCTCGGTCACCTCGACAGCCGCCTTCTACCGTACAACTCGCGTGCGCGAGGGGTAGCTGGAAGGCAAAACCGCAGGTGAAGGGCCTATGTCAGGATTTGGGGATGAACTTCCTCATCAGAACCATTGGTAATATGGCCGGGATCTGGGTGGCCGCCTGGATGATGGCGGGAATCAGCTTCCGGCAGGGGGAAGCGTGGGGTTACACGCTGCTCTACCTGTTCATAATCGCCGTGATCCTCACGGGAACGAACCTGATTATTCGCCCGATAATTCGTGTCCTTGCGTTCCCCCTGTACATCCTCACACTGGGACTGTTCTCCCTGGTCACGAACGGGTTGGTGTTCCTGGCGGCGGGTTGGGTGTCAAGCGTTGTGAACGTCCCGCTAATCGTCAGCGGTTTCTGGTCGGCGGTCTGGGGTGGAACGATCACGGCTATTGTGGCCTCGATTGTGTCTGCGATTTTCGGGGCCGTGCTCCCCAGCCAGACGAAGTGAAATGGAGGGTGAAGTGGGCCAGAACAAGACCCGATCCGCAATAGAGACGGAAGCTCAGGTGCTAGCCAGTAACTACCATCCGTTGCCAGTCGTCCTCGCCAGCGGGCAGGGGTGCTGGCTGACGGACGTGGAAGGGGAGAGGTACTTCGACGCCCTCGCTGGGTATTCTGCTGTGAACTTTGGGCACTGCAACCCGCTCCTGGTTGAGGCGGCGACGGAACAGATGCGCAGGTTGGGCGTGGTGGCCCGCGCCTTTCACAGTGCCAACCTGGGTCCCTTCAGTGCGGCTCTGGCAGATCTAACGGGCACGGAAATGGTGCTGCCGATGAACACAGGTGCGGAGGCCGTGGAGACCGCACTGAAAGCGGCCCGCAAGTGGGGGTACGAAAAGAAGGGCGTCCCCGACGGACGGGCAGAGATCATCGTGATGGGCGGGAACTTCCACGGCCGAACGACGACAATCGTTTCCTTCTCCGATGACGAGGACGCACGGGCGGGCTACGGTCCGTTCACCCCCGGGTTCCGTCTGGTGCCCTTTGGTGACGTTGATGCGGTGAAAGCCGCCATGACTCCCAACACCGTTGCTGTTCTCACTGAGCCGGTACAGGGCGAAGCGGGAATCGTCGTGCCGCCCGAGAGCTTCCTTCCGGGGCTGCGCTCGCTCTGCTCGGAAAGAAACGTGCTTCTGGTGGTGGACGAGATCCAGTCCGGCTTCGGCCGGACCGGCGCCACCTTCGCGTTCCAGTTGGCTGGCATCCAGCCGGATCTGGTCACCGTGGGGAAGGCTCTCGGCGGGGGACTCTACCCTGTTTCGGCGGTCGCTGGAAGCAGGGACGTACTGGGAGTATTCACCCCCGGCACGCACGGGTCCACTTTTGGTGGAAATCCGGTAGCAGCAGCGATCGGGCTAAAGGTCATCGACATGATGAGAACGGGGGAGTTTCAACGCAACGCACTCGAGCGTGGCGAGCAGATCGCGCGCAGGCTCACCGCGATCATGAACCAGTATCCCGGCGTGGCGGACGATTTCCGTCAGATCGGCCTGTGGGTAGGCGTGGATTTCAACCAGTCCGTTGCCAGCGGCAGAGAGGTCTGCGAACTGATGGCTCGCCGCGGTGTCCTCATGAAAGATGCCCACGGGTCGACGGTTCGCATCTCGCCGCCGCTGACTGCCACCGCGACAGATGTTGACTTCATGTGCGACGCTTTGGAGGAGGTGTTCGCATCCCTCTCTTCGCGGGTTAACGCCTGAGGGGCGCGACACTGGCACGCGGGTTTGGAGGTTCGGCAGAAAGAGGAGAGCTAGTGAGAACAGTTCATATAGCTGCAGACCATGCAGCATTTGAGCTGAGGGAGAGCCTGGTTGAGCATTTGAAGGACTCCGGCTATGAGGTCGTCGACCACGGGGCCTACGTGTTCGATCCGCTTGATGCCTACCCGCCCATGTGTATCGCCTGTGCTGAAGCTGTGGTGGCTGACGAGCCCGGCACAGTCGGCATAGTCCTCGGCGGATCTGGAAACGGAGAACAGATGGCGGCCAACTTGGTGGACGGAGTTCGGGCGGCACTGGTCTGGAATGAGTCCACCGCGCGTCTGTCGCGGGAGCACAACGACGCCAATGTGGTGGCAATCGGTGCGCGCCAGCACAGCTTGGAAGAGGCGACCAAACTGGTGGACACGTTCCTTGAAACCCCATTCTCCGGCGATGAGCGGCACCGAGAGCGAATCAAAATGATGGCTGAATATGAGGAGGAAAGAAATGAACTTCGATGAACTGATGAACAAGAGCACCAAGGCAGTGAAGGACGGCGCGGACAAGGTGGATGAGGCCCGCAAGTCCGAAAAGGCCGCGAAGGTCCGGGACGACATCGTTGGCGGGTTTGACAAGGTCATGCGTGCGCTGCTCCCCGGAGAACACAAGAAGAAGGCTGAAGAAGCCGCTCAACGTGCAGTTGAAGGCGGAGACACGGTGCCTGCCAAGGAACTGCCTTCCAAGTAGGACGCCTCAGGTGAGGGTCGACGGAAGGATTAGCGTGAGAGCAACCAGCACGGACACGCCCACTTCCGTCACCCCCACCACGGCGGGGCGCAGCGGCCTGTTCCCGTGTAGGGAAATCAGTGGGAGCACGGCCGCCCTCGCCAACCACACAGCCGCCAAACCCGGGATCCACCACGTCACGTAGCGGAAGCCGGCGAGGACGGTTGCCGCAACGAAAATCGCCCCGTGATACCCGAGGGACGCGCCCAACCATTCCCGTTTGCCCCGCTCCCGCAGCAGCGTCTTGACGTAGGGGACGGTGCCCAAGAAGTAGACGGTCAACGTGGCGGTGGCGATCCAAGCGTCTGGCCATGAGTTTGGATGGGTTCCAAGAGAGTAGGCGATGGGAGTGAGCAGATTGGCTGCCAGAATCGCGGCTGTCCGTGAACCGATGCTCTTCTCCCTGCCACGTATACCTTCCCAGGCTGCGACTGCGAACAGAGCCGCAAACGGAATAGCCCACCACAGCAGCTCGGGGCGCAACAGTACGAGGGCGATTGCGCCGACCCCCGCAAAGGTCCCAAAAGTGAGCAGCGCGGGACGGTAGCGGACCAGTCGGGAGCGATGGTTAGATCGTTTCGTCCTCGCCCGTCCGCGCTTGCGGTTGGACGCATACACCTTCATCCAAAGCGTCAAGGCGCCGTAGAAGAAAAAGGCGGAGAGCCAGGCGAGGAGCAGAAGGAGCTGCATCCCACTCAAGCCCGAGCGGATGCTTCCAACCGTGATTGGCAGGAGCATCATTGCCCACGCGCCGTGTTGGTTTGTCACCCAACCGCGCGAGACCAAACTCCGGTAGGTCCGCTGAAAGGTCACGCTCATGCTCCCTTCCCTGAGGCCACGAGTGGAACGTTCGTGCCGTGGCGCGGCTGCCCTGGGAGGCAATAGAAAAGCCCCGGGACACCAAGCTCTAGGTGCCCCGGGACTCCAACGTCGGGGTGGCGGGATTTGAACCCACGACCTCTTCGTCCCGAACGAAGCGCGCTACCAAGCTGCGCCACACCCCGCGACTGGTCAAGTATAGGGCCCCTCAATCGGCGGGACAAACTCGGATGAGGGAGACCTCGGGGCGGCAGAAGAGCCGGATAGGCGCGTATCGTGAGGTGCCCAAACCCGCGGAGACATGCAGCTTTGTGTTTCCTACTCCGTTGGGGTTGGGCCAATCAAACAAGCCCCTGCTGTATTCGCGGGCGATGTCGGTGTTAGTCACAATCGCGCCCAGTCCAGGCACTCGGATCTGACCGCCGTGGGTGTGCCCCGCCATTATGAGGTCGGCTTCGTCCGCCGAAAACGCGTCCAGAACACGGCGGTAAGGGGAGTGTGCGAGGGCGAAGCGCCACGAGGACGCCTGCCCCCAGTCGGGGCCGGGCTGGGGGATGCGGTCACGTTTGATGTGGGGGTCGTCGACTCCTATCAGTGACACGTGTTGCGCACCGCCGGCGAGAGCGAGTGTCAGTTGCCCCGTCTGGTTTGTCAGGTCCACCCAACCGGCCTCCGTCATGGCTTCGACCGTCTCTAACCAGGGGAGATCAGGGGCGTCCGCGGACTTGGTGTTTGCGCGCCGCTGCAGTTCCTCATGGAAGAAATAGGTGTGCCACGCCTTGTATTCCGGTGAGTAGTAGTCGTTAGAACCCAGAACGAATGCCCCTGGATAAGACAGGAGGGGTTCCAGCGCTTCCAAGAGCAGAGGCATTCCCTCGCGGGCTCCAAGGTTGTCACCTGTGGAGACAACCAGGTCGAACTGCTCCTCACCGGCCACTTGCGCCAGGTAATCGCGGATAAATCCCTGGCCGGGGAACATGTGTAGGTCTGAGATGTGAAGGATCGTCAGCGGCTGGAGGCCCGGGCGTGCGGGCACTGACACCTCGTAGCGTCGAGTCACAGGGAAACGAGCCTCCACCGCTGCCAATGTGGTGCCGACGGCCGCTGTTCCGGCACCGGCTACGGCTGCTCCACCAAGCCAGCGCATGAAACCTACAAACCTGGGGCCAAGCAGGGACTGGCGTCTCCCTAATTCCTCGAAACTGGGGCGGTTCATGTTCTAGCCGTTGTTCTGCGCTTGGTTGGTCTGGTCTGCCTGCGCGTCGGTTTGGTTCTGATTGTTGGTCGTATCTTGGGTGGTG
>CAYFQC010000003.1:0-11109 GCA_964345155.1 uncultured Actinomyces sp. | reverse complement strand
TTTCCGATGAAGACGTCCGCGAAGTTCTCCACGGGTTGGTCCGCAAGCGCCTGAGTCATGTACTGCGCCCAGATCGGACCGGCGAAAGTTCCGCCGTAAAGGTAATCCCAGTAGGTTCCGTTGATCATCAGGCTTTGACCCGGCCGCGTCGGGTCGCTGGCAACGCCAGCCCAGACTGAAGCTGCCAGCTGCGGGGTGTAGCCGGTGAACCACACGCTGGCGTTCTCATCGGTTGTTCCCGACTTGCCGGCGTACGGACGCCCTATGTTCGTCACTGCATTGCTTTCGTATGCCGTCTCCAGCACCTTCGTCACTTGCTTAGCGACGGTGGAGTCGATGACGCTCGTGCATGAGGGTGCGTAGGACTTGACGATGGTTCCGTCGTTGTCTTCCACCTCGGTCAGGGCCATCGGAGAGCATTTGGTACCGTTGTTGGCCAAGGTTGCGAACGCGGTGTTTAACTCGAGCGGGGTAGTTGAGGCCGAGCCGAGGAGGTTGCCGGGGTAAGGAGAGATTGTCTCTCCGTTTTGATCGGTGATTCCCATGGCTGCGGCTCGCTCAAAGATCTGGCAGAAGTCCACTTTTGTCGCCATGTCGCCGAAGGCTTGGTTCACGGATAGGCGGGTCGCATCTATAACAGAGTACGTGCCCCTCTTCGCGCCGTCTGATTCCCCGGGTGCCCAGTACTCTGTGGTGATTGAGGAGCCCCCGCAAGAGAATGATCCGTTGGGGAAAGAGTAGGACCCGCCGACTTTTTCGTAGGCGGAACGTCCCTCGTAGAACCACTCGACCAAGGTGAATATCTTGAAACTGGAACCAGTCTGGAAACCGGTGCCACCGCCGTGGCTCTCGTCTGCGGAGAAGGAGACCTCCGTGGCTGTGGGGTTGTCTGCGTCTGCCACGCCGTACGGGGTGTTCTGAGCCATGGCGACGATGTAGCCCGAGTCGGGGACGGTTGATACCAATGCGACGTTCAACCCCGACCCGTCGCCGACTGGAACAGCGTCTGTGACAGCCTGGTAGGCGGCGTCCTGGGCGGTGCGCTGCAAGGTGGTACGCAAGGTCAGGCCGCCGGTGTTCAGTAGCCGTTGACGCTCAGCGCGGTCCGCGCCGAAGGCTTCGTCTTGCAGGAAGGTCTCCGCTGCGTACCGGCAGAAGTAGGCCGCGTTGCCCGCACCCCCACAGCCGTTGATGGCGTTGGAGGGCTTCAGCATTTCCTCGACGGTGGTCGCAATAGCCTCGTCGTACTCCTCCTGCGTTATGTAACCGAGTTCCAGCATCTCCCCGAGTACGACGTCACGCCTGGCCTGCGAGATCTCCGGGTTGATGAGGGGATCGTAGAGAGGTGGTTGCTGGACGGTCCCGGCCAGCAAGGCGGCTTCGGCCGCAGTGAGTTCGTTGGCGGACTTGGAGAAATACTCGCGTGAAGCAGCCTCCACCCCGTAGATGTTGGAGCCGAAAGCGGCCAGATTCAGGTAAGCGGTGAGAATCTCATCTTTAGTCATGGAGCTTTCGAGGGCGATGGCGTAGCGCATCTCCCGAAGCTTTCGCTCCGCCGTAATCTCTGTAGCCTCGTCAATGAGGTCTTGGTCCCCGGCCTGAAGACCCTTTTGCAGCAGCATGTTCTTCACGTACTGCTGGGTAATTGTCGACGCGCCCTGCGTGCTCCCTCCAACGAGGTTGTTGACCAGTGCGCGGGCCATGCCATCGGGGTCGATTCCGTGGTGAGAGTAGAAGCGTTTGTCTTCGATGGCAACGATTGCCTGCTTCATGATGGGGGCGATCTGGTCACTGGTGACTACGGTTCGACGCTCCGAGTAGAAGCGTGCGATCACGCGGCCTTCCGAGTCGAGTAGGCGGGACTCTTCCGATGGCTCGATGATTTCCAGATCCGATGGCAGCTCCTCAAAAGTAGCGGGAACCGCTTTCGCGATGGCACCCACCGCACCTACCGCCGGCAGCGCCAACCCCGCGGAGAGTGTCCCCACCAGGGAGGCGAGGATTGCGATGGCAGCGAGAATCGCGCCGAACTGGCCGGCGTTTATTCGTCTGGATGACCGCTTGTCGGAGGAACTAGCCATGTCGCCAGCCTACTAACTAGAATATGTCGGTGGAATAGAAGCGCTCTCAGCGAGGTTCGCGTCACATCGGGGTGAGGTGGGCCGGGCGCGGAGGTGACACGTGAATCAGATACACGATTGGGACGATCATAGTTGGGTCGCTCACGCCAGATGCGCGGGAGACCCACCGGATGCACTTTTTGTGAAGGGGGCAGCGCAGCGGCAGGCTAAGCAAAGATGCTTGGACTGTCCGGTTCGGCTGGAATGTCTCGCAGACGCTTTGCAGTGCGGCTGTGACTACGGAGTGTGGGGTGGACTGACAGAACGCGAGCGGCGCGCAGTGCGCCGCCGGTATCGGGATGTCTCAGACTGGTTTGCCTGGTTGACCACTTCTCAGGAAGAACTGGCGGAGGAGCTGCGCGTCTCGCACGCGCCGCGCGTATTGGCCCTGGTACGTCACTAGCCCAGTGCAAGTAGGCTCGGTCGCAAAGCGGATCTGAACCCGCTGACTAGCCAACTCTTGAGGAGGAATCGACATGGCGAAGAAATGGGAGTACGCGACCATTCCGCTGCTGATCCACAACACGAAGGGCATCCTTGACGCCTGGGGAGCCGACGGGTGGGAACTGGTGCAGGTGATCCCGGGGCCGAACAATCCGGAGAACTTGGTTGCCTACTTGAAAAGGGAGCTAGAACAAAGCTGAATGACGAGGTGGCCACTGATCGGAAGGATCGGTGGCCACCAGTTTCGTTGTGTCCCGACGTGGGCGGGGAACTGTCGTCAGTGAGCCCGGCGCTTCAGGCGGTCAACGTCCAACAGGGTGACGGCGCGCCCTTCCAGCCGGATCCAGCCGCGGGATACGAAGTCCGCAAGCGACTTATTCACGGTTTCGCGGGAGGCGCCAACAAGCTGCGCGAGTTCCTCCTGGGTCAGGTCATGCGGTACATGGATGCCCGCATCGGTCTGTGTGCCGAACCGTTTGGCCAGGTCCAATAGAGACTTTGCTACGCGTCCAGGGACATCAGAAAACACCAGGTCAGACAGAGATTCGTTGGTGCGGCGTAGGCGTTGAGCCAGGGCGCGGAGCATGTGCTTCGCGGCTTCGGGATTATTGTCCAGAACCGCTGAGAGGTCGGAGTGGTTCAGCGATAGGAGCGTCGCAGATGAGACCGCTGTGGCGGTGGTGGAGCGAGCGCCTGGGTCGAAGAGCGTGAGTTCGCCGATTATCTCCCCAGGACCAAGGATCGCAAGCAGGGATTCGCGCCCATCGTTGGAGGCATGTCCCAGCTTTATCTTTCCCTCCGTGATTATGTAGAGGCGATCACCAGGCTCCCCCTCCTCGAAGAGGATCTCACCGCGACGCAGGGAAGTGTGAGAAGTCCGGGCGGCCAGCGCTGCGAACTGCTGTTCATTGAGGCCGGCGAAGAGGGGCACTCGGCTGATGAACTGGTCGTCTAGGCTCATCTTGCATTGACTCCGTTTCTGGAAAGCTTCCGCGAGGGGGACTGAAGGCTAACGCAGCCACCCAACACCTGTGAGTGACCCCACGTCAATAATAGATACTATCTGGGAGCGCTCGCCAAAAGCCTGCTTACTACCGCAACGACGTGCGGGGGAGTGGCGCGGCGCGAACGAAAGTGCTCAAGGGAGGTCGGCCGGCAGCAATGGTACGCAAACCCGCGGAGACCGCGTCTGAACGTCGCGCTCGGCTCAGTGTCGAACAAGAGGAGATCTCTAAGGCATGTGTGAGCCGACCCCTGAAGGAACGGCGCGATGACGCCCTCGCCGTCGTGGCCATTCTGGATGAGGAGTACGAGGACGCTCACTGCGAACTGGACTTCACCTCAGCTTTCGAACTACTTGTGGCGACGGTTTTGTCCGCTCAGACGACCGACCGCCGCGTCAACACGGTGACACCTGAACTGTTCCGCCGCTGGCCAACCCCGAGAGACTTAGCGGAGGCTTCAGCCCCGGACGTCGAGGACGTCGTGCGGCCACTCGGGATGTTCCATCGCCGCGCCCAATCGCTGATCACGTTGTCGAGCCAGTTGGTCGACGACCATGACGGAAAGGTACCGGGGGAACGCGAGTCTCTTACGGCTCTCCTCGGAGTTGGGCGCAAGACAGCCAACGTGGTGCTTGGAAACTGGTTCGGAACCGATGAGATCACTGTTGACACCCACGTCGCCCGGGTTACCAGGCGCCTCGGATGGACAGATGAGACCACGCCTTTGGCAATCGAAGAGCAGCTTCGGGAACTACTCCCGGAAGCGCCGTGGACCCAGCTCTGCCATGAGCTGATCTTTCATGGCCGTCAGCTGTGCTTGGCCCGTCGTCCCGAGTGCGGGAGGTGCCCCGCGTCGGAGCTGTGCCCAAGTTCGGGCCTCTACTCGAAGCGGTAGCTCGGGGCTTAGCCGTAGACGGTCTCCAAGTGCTGAAGGAGAGCCTGGGTCAGGTCCTCGGGCGCTTCTTCCGTGGGAAAGTGCCCGGCGGCCGGGAGTTCGACGTGAGTGACGGGAGCTTTTGCGTGGCGCGAATCTTTGCCGTAAACATCTGTGGAGATGCGCCCGTCTGAACCTCCATAGATGGACCAGACGGGCACTTTGACCTGCTGATCCATTGTCTTCTTAGAGCGCCCCGAGGGGCGACGAGCGGCGCGCTGTGTCTCCAGAGCCGCATCCGCGGCCACCTTCCGCTTCAGCTCGCGCGCATATGCTGGCGCCACTGTGCGCATGTGTTCAACCGACGAAGGAGCGCACCAGGTTGTGAGCACCGAGGTGACCAGCGAACCGTCCTGCAGCCGTTTGGCCCTCGAAACGGGCACGCCCAACTCACGGTCCACGCGGTCGGCGGCTACGGCGCGGTGGGCGCTTCGCCCTCGTCGAGTGAGGGGATGAGGTGCGCAGACGGTGGTGACGGACTGCAGTCCCGTGGGCCCCTGGTGGGCAAGGAGCCAGGCGACGGCTCCGCCCACTCCCGACCCAACGACGGTGAACTCCGGAGTGCCTGTGGCTCTGGCGACAGCGAGGACGTCTTCGGCCAGTTCATCTAGGTCCACGCTCCCGGGCTGGAAGTCGGTCCCGCCCATCCCCCGCAAGTCCAAGGCGATCACTTTGTAGCCGGCTGTCGCGAGACGCTCCACCTGCTTCCGCCACGACCACCAGTGCAAAGGAAAGTCGGGGAGCAGTATGACGGCGGGCCGTTCTGGCTGGTCCCCGGCCACGACGGCGTGGAATTTCATTCCGCGCGCGTGAATGCTGCGATGTTCCCAGGGGCCTTCCGCTCGAAGGACCTCGGTGCTTTCCCCGGTCACGTCTAGTGGCGCTTCTCCGTGGCTTTGCGGGCCCAGCGAGCCTTCAGGCCCGACGGGTTGGAGGAGGCAACCGCTGCTCGCTGCGCCTCTTCGCTCCGCCCGCTGCGACGCACAGAAGCGATTGCCCAGCCCAGTGCGATCATGAGTGTCCCCAAGACGATGAACAGGCCCGTAAATCCGGTGGCCATGAAGTGATTGACGACGTTGGCCCCGAACGCGTTGAAGTTTTCGAACCGCCCTAGCCCCCAGTAGGCGTCAGCACTCACGATTCCGGGGACGACGATGAACGGGACTCCCACGCCGAAGACAATGACGCCCGTGACTATCAGTCCAAGAGACGACTGGGCAGCGAGGATCGCGATGATGATGATCCCGATTAGGCCTGCCGCGAGCTCACCGATCGCGGCCGGGTTCATGTTTCCAGTGACCATCGGGTTGGCGTCCGCGAAGGCAAGACGTGCGGCCGCGTCGGCCACCAGGTACCAGGTGATCGGCGTGAAGATCAAGGTAAGCAGGACGCTCAGAAAACGCGGGAGCGCGCGCGAGGGGACCTCCGGGAGAACCGTATCCTCGGGGGCTGGCACGACCGGCGCGGGGGGAGCCGCCATCGCCTCTTCGAAAGACGTGCTCGTCTGCGCTGTAGCCGCGGCGCTGGGTGCAGTTGGAGTGGTGAAAGTAGCGGTCGCTTCCTCGAATGTGACCGTCTCAGGAGCCTTGGCGCCGGGGTCGAGCAGAGAACGGCGCAGAACCTGCGTCTCTTCTCCTGCTGCTTGCTGCGTGGCGGTCACGGGCACGACACGGGAGGCCAGAACATCCTCTGGCCCCGCGACGCGGGCTGGCACGGCGGAGGCGGCTTCGCGTAGCTCGTCCTTCGAGACGGATACGGTTTCCTCAAAGCCGAGGAAGTCATCCTCATCTTCGAGCGCGGCCGTGGATGCCCGAGCTTCGGCGGGGGGTGTCTCTTCTGCGGCCACCACGCCGACCAACTCTTCGGTGTTCCCGCTGGCATTCTCGGGTAGCTCCAGCTCCTCGCTGGTCAACACTTCCTCCCAAGTGCCATCATTTTGGGGTTGGCCGTTGGTGTCGGCACCTTTTTCTCGCTCAGACATTGCGACCTCCTGGTTCAGGGCAAACTTATCTGCTGAAGTGGCCGCGCCACGCGAATGACGCGGGAGTGTGGCGAAACGCCGGGCGGCGTACTGGAAGGAACGTTCTTGGAGGAAGTGAGCGAGGACGATGTGTACGTGGCGTGCGCCCGCTTGCGGTTTGCGGAGGCACTGCGCCGCCGCTGGCGAGAGGCGCGCGGGGAAGCCGCCGTCCAGGAGGCGGTGAACCTGTCTTTACTGGAAGGCGTGCGGATAACCGCGGCGCAGATGCGTGAGCTCGCCTCGTCCTCGCCCGCTGAACTGGATCCGAAGGAGGCCTTGGCGGTAGGACTTTGGCGTGCGGCGTGGGACCTGCAGGAGTCCTTGCCGAAGCTGAATATCGCGACGCCGGAGCGGGCGGAGGTCGCGCCGCTGCCTGCCGTCCTCGCCCGGATCAATAGAGATGTGTGTTCCTACCTGGTGACGGAGGGACACATGGACGGATCGCGCGTCGCCATCCCCGTGAACCCCGGGGACGTGCTCAAGCTGGTGGAGGTGACTCGCTCTTCATCTCCCGCTCTCCACAAGGTGGGCGTGGCCTGGCAGTTGATTGCCGGGAGGGGAATGTTTGAGATGGGTTCAGTGCCCACGGCGTTCCTTTTCGGTAAGTGGCTGCTGGCCAGGCATGGGGTTGAACCGACTGCGGTGAGCGTGTTGTCGAAGTGGGCGGCGGTGAACCGGCAGGAGTTTCTGGACCTCGTTCACCGAACGCGGGGTACGTCTGGGGCGGCCGGCGAGGGCGATGCCTTGACCCCGGAATGGACTCGCGTAGTTCGCGTGTGCGCGGTGGAGGGTTGTAGTGCGGGGGAGGCGCTCTCAAGGGCCATTCAGGCGGGCAGATACCCAGACTGACGCGGTTGTCCACAAGGGTGGTAGCGCGGCCGTCTGATGCGGGTCAGCGGGCGGTTTGCTTGGGGCATGAGACGCAAGACATTGAGCAGAGATCTTCCGGTCGCCTGGGTGGTGTCGACTGCTACCGAGGAGGCCCATGTGGCGGCAGACCTATGCAGGCTGGCGCTCTTCTCCCCGGTTCTGCTTCCGGGTCCATTTCCGGAGTCCCAGTTGACCCGGGTGGCGGATTCCGGTGTGGTGCTTTTGGACACGACAGTTTCAGAAGTTCCGCCGGAGCTTTCGCGTTTGCGCCGGGTCAATGTTGCGTTTGGCACACCCCGGCGCGGGCCAGCGTGGACGCCGGTGGGGTCCGCACCTAGTGACCGGGATTGGGAAGAGCCGACGACTTCTCGGCTTTGGACGGACAGACCTCCAACAAGGGCGGAGGTGCGCCGCCAGCGGGAGAAAACAGGTGCGCATCCGCGGCCGTCTTCCCACCTCGGGAGCGGCGTGCGGGAACACGTTCCCGCTGACGTGACGATCCCCGGCCAAGAAACTGAACTACTGCGGTTGCTGGCTGAACTGAATCCTGGAGCCGAAGAGGTGGCGCGGGGGGATAACCGCGTCATTTTGGTGGGCGCATGGCACGGTGGAGGCGGCGCTACCGCAACGGCCCTTGCGTTGGCGCGAAGTTCGGGGGCCATTCTCGCAGACGCCGCGGGGAACCACGGTGGCTGGGTTCCTGTTGACGAGGCCCTGGACTGGGGGGATCTGGATCCTGGAGACCTACCTGCAGCAGCGAGACTGGTGGCGGCTCTTCCGCGGCAAGGCGATGTGCCCACCTTGGGGCCGGATGACTCCACACCGGTGCGTCCCGATCAGGAGGTGGTTGCCTCCGTCGTGGCGGCGGTGCCAGGGCGCGCGGTGGTTGACTGCGGGACCAATCTAGTTGCGATGAACCAGTTGGCAAGTGACTTAGAACAGGCAGGCAAGGAGGTCAGCATCGTAGTGGCGGGACGCGCGTCAGAGCACGGGGTCTCTTGTCTGGCGGCTGCCTGCGCCACTAACGCAGTGTCTGGGCCGGTTCTGTATCTCCTGCGGGGACGCAAAGGGCCACTGTTTGGCCCAGTCGTCCAGAGATTTGGCTTGCGCTGGCAGAAGCTTCCTCCGCTTCACGCCATCCGACGCTGGAACAGTTTGCAGGAGTCCTTGTGGGCCGCCTAGATGTCGCGGCCAGCCGCCGGTTGGTTGCCCGCGGGGTGCCAACCTCGGAGGCTGTTGCCCGCAGCGTCGACCCCGTGACCGGGCCAGGGCAGAGGTTGGAGAGATGGCAAACCCTGGAGGCCAGCAGGAACGGCTTCACTCCTCAACTCTGGGCTCTTGTGAAGCAGCCGGGCGTCACTGACGTGGTGATCTCCGGGGTGAAGGCGTGGGCCGATTTCGGCCGGGGACTTGAGCGCGTAGACCTGGGACTGAAAACGGATGCGGATACCCGGCGTCTCGCTGTTGCGATGGCGGCTGCCGCTCACCGCCGTCTTGACGACGCGCAGCCGATCGTGGATGCGGTCCTTCCAGGCCCGGTGCGCCTGAACGCAGTGCTCCCGCCTTTGGCCCACGACGGGGTCTCCATTGCACTTCGGGTGCTTCGCCCTCGCCCGTTTTCGCTGGAGGAGCTGGTCGGTGGCGGAGCGGTGCCTGGGTCGGTGGGCGTCCGCCTGGCCGAATTGGTTCGCGGCGGCCGTTCTTTGCTAATCGCGGGCGCAACGGGCGCGGGGAAGACGACTCTGCTGGCCACACTTCTCAGTGAGGTCCCGCCGGACCAGAGAATCGTAGTTATCGAAGAGGTTACCGAGATAGCGGCGAGTCATCCGCATCTGGTGTCCCTTCAAGCCCGTCCGGCGAACGTGGAGGGCAGAGGCGGCGTGGGATTAGAAGAGCTGGTGAGGGCGGCTGTGCGCATGCGCCCCGACAGGCTGGTCCTGGGTGAATGCAGGGGACCGGAGGTTCGCGACGTTCTGACCGCCCTGAACACCGGGCATCAAGGTGGGATGACCACGATCCACGCGAACTCGATAGAGGATGTGCCCGCGCGTCTCCAGGCGCTAGGCATGTTAGCGGGAATGGATCGGGAGACGGTGTCTCTCATGGCAGCTTCGGCTTTTGACCAGGTCGTGTACATGCGTCGGCTCCCCGGTGGTCGCCGGGTCGTGGATTCGGTTGGGGATCTGAGGTTAGAGGGGGACCAGCTGCGTGGTGTAACCACGAAACGCTTTTGGGGGCCGGGCCTTGAGGACGCGGCGAAGCGTCGTGGACGCTGACGCCCTCCTTGGGACGTTTACAGCCCTGGTGCTCGCCTTTTTCTGGACGGCGGGAATGCTCCTTCGCTTGGGGAGGGTGGAGTTTTGGCGTCCAATAGAGGGTTTGGTGCGCAGAGCAGGCCACGACAAGGGCGGGTCTGTGCGCCCGTCCAGAGCCGTGTCTTCCCTCTGGTTGCGCGCCCGCAGACGGGACCGGGTGAGGAACTCGGACCTGGCCGGTATGTGCATGGAAGTGGCCGCCCGCCTTGACACTGGGGCGGATGTGGCCTCAGCGTGGGAAGCCACTTGGGCCCGTCGATTTACCGGACCAGTGACGCAGACAGCGGAAGGTTTGCCCGAAGACCTGGCGAGGCAGCGCGGATCCGAAGCGCGCATGGTGGTGTCCGCGGCCCGCTTCAGCGTCTTGACGGGAGCCCCGCTGGCGGAGGTTCTGAGGGGCACAGGGAGAAGCCTCACCCTGATGGAGGAGGGCGCGGCAGCGCAGAAGACCGCTTTTGCCGGACCGAAACTATCCGCCCGAATCCTCGCTGTTCTCCCTCTGGTGGGCCTGATGGCCGGGGAGCTGCTGGGAGCGAATCCACTCGGCTGGTTCACCTCGGGGGTGGGACCCGGATTCGTTGGGGCTGGCGGGGCGGCGTTCTCTCTGGCCGGCTTTTGGCTTAGCCGGAGGATGATCCGGCGGGCCCGGGCCTCTGGCGGGAGCCTTCTTGAGGCTCCATTGATCTGCGAGCTGGCGGCCTCCGGTCTTCGAGGTGGGGCCGCTGTCCCCGGCACTTTGCGGCACCTCGGTGCGGCGTTGGACGAGGCCGAGTACGTGAGGATCGGCGATGAGCTGCTTCTTGGCGCCACTTGGAAGGAAGCATGGGATCCCACTCCGGCGGGAGGGGAGCTGCTGGCCGACGCTCTGCAGCCAGCCTGGGAGGACGGCGTTTCGCCGGTGGAGCTGCTTGAGCACGCGGCCGGGGACGCGCGCGCGAGGGCGTCGGCGGCCGCACAGACGGCTGCCCAGGAGCTATCCGTGAAACTGGCGCTGCCCCTGGCCGGGCTTCTCTTGCCGGCATTCGTGCTTCTCGGTCTGGTGCCCGTGTTCTTCACTCTTGTGGGCACACAGTTGGGGTGAACTTCGATTCGGAACTGCGGAATGTTCTGCCGCTATCCACAGCTTTCCTCATTGCCGGTTTGGTCGTTGCCTTCCCGGTGCCAGCCTGGTTCACCACGGACCCACCGGGGTCCGGCAGAAAGGGGAGGAAAGAGATGCGAAACAGGCCGTTTTTGCAGGTTGAGACACGTCCATACCATTCGGAACTGGCGGTCATTCCCGCTTACACCGGTGCCGGAGGGGAGGAAGGTTCAACCACGGTGGAGTACGCGATTGGGGCTGTTGCGACCGCCGCCTTTGCGGGGCTTCTTCTGGCGGTCCTAAAGAGCGGTGGGGTGAAGG
>CAYFQC010000002.1:52483-96834 GCA_964345155.1 uncultured Actinomyces sp. | reverse complement strand
GCGGACGATCACGTCTTCAGGGTCTTGAATCTGTGGGTCCGGAACTTCTTACCAAAGCGGCAGACAAATCCAGGCGAGGGCGAGCCCCCCAGAGCCGCTCCAACGCGTAGTATTCCCGCGACTCCGGCAGGAATGCGTGGACTGCGACGTCACCGTAGTTCAGGAGCAACCAGTCGGAGGTTTCGTCGCCCTCAACGTTCAAAGGGGACAGTTGTAGCTGTTCGGAAAGGTCGTCCTCGACCGCGCGGCGAACTGCCCGCAGATGGCGCGGATTGTCGGCCGTTACTATCAAGAACGCATCGTTGAAGGGGGACACCCCGCTCACGTCGACAGCAACGGCGTCTGTGGCTAGAGCATCAACCGCAGAGCGGGTGGCTGCTAAGAGCAGTTCTTTGGCTTCCTCGGTGAGGGGCATGGGGCTCCTGTTCTTCCTTTGCGCGTCCTTGGCCTTAAGTATTGCCCTATCGGTACAGTCCGTACTTCTCGATGTATTGCACAACACCATCGGGCACCAAGTACCAGATGGGTTCGCCAGCGGCTACGCGGCGGCGGCAATCTGAAGAGGAAATCGCCATGGCGGGAACCTCTATGGCATTCACCCGATCAGCGGGTAATCCCTGTAGGTCTAGGCGGTGGCCCGGCCTGGATACCCCAACGAAATGGGCGGACTCAAATAGCTCGTCCGAGTGTTTCCAGTTCAGAATGTCGTGCAGGGCGTCGGCTCCGGTGATGAAGTACCACTCCACATCCGGTTCTGATTCCCGCAGATCACGCAAAGTGTCGTAGGTGTAAGTGAGTCCGCCACGGTCGATGTCCACCCGTGAGACGGTGAACCGGTTGTTGGAAGCGGTGGCGATAACCGTCATCAGGTAGCGGTGCTCAGCGGCCGCGGTCTGCCGCTCCTTCTTGAACGGCTGCGTGGAGGTGGGAACGAACACGACTTGTTCCAGTTTGAATCGGTTCATCACCTCCGAAGCCGCAACCAGGTGACCGTGGTGGATGGGGTCGAAAGTGCCGCCCATGATTCCAATGCGGCGCTGGCGTTTCAATGCGCCCACCCCCGCACCCACGGTTACACCGCTCACTGATCCTCCCCCGGATCGGTCCACACGCCCCGATCGGCCTCTTCTCGAAGTTCCATGCGGGCCCTCTCCTTGGCGTCCATCTGCTCCAAGTAAGCCTCACGCCGCTCCCTATGGGTGGAACGCCTGCGTTCGTACAGGCGCGGATCATCGCCGCGTCCAGCCAGAAGCTCAGCCCCAGTTGAAATCGACGGTTCCCAATCAAAGATGATGCCGCCCTCAACCTCCCCGATTACCACCGGGTCACCGGGGCGGGCCCCCGCCTTCATCAGTTCTTCCTCCACCCCGGCCGCAGCCAAGCGGTCGGCAAGGAATCCCACGGCCTCATCGTTTCCGAAGTTGGTCTGCTTGACCCACAGCTCGGGCTTGCGGCCCCGCACCTGATAGACGGTTTCCCCGCCGTACTGGACCTTGGTGATCGTAGCGACGGGCCCGCCGCCAACACTGCGGGGCCGGATGACCACGCGCGGCTCTTCCTCGGCCGGCGGCGTAACCCGAGACTGCTCGACAACGCGGGCGAGGGCGAATTTCAGTTCCTTCAGTCCCTCCCTGGACACCGCCGACACTTCGAACACTGGAAGTCCGCGCTCCTCCAGATCGGCTCTCACCATGTCCGCCAGCTCGCGACCGTCGGGGACATCTATCTTGTTCAAAACGACAACACGTGGCCGCTCGGAGAGGGGGACGTAGCCTTCGAGGGCGCCCAAGTCCCCCTCGTACGCCGCCAGTTCGGCCTCGATAGTGTCCAAGTCCCGAAGCGGGTCCCTTTCGACCTCGAAGGTCGCCGTGTCGATCACGTGCGCGATCACGGAGCAGCGTTCGATGTGACGCAGGAAGTCCAGGCCGAGCCCCTTGCCTTCAGAGGCGCCAGGGATGAGTCCTGGAACGTCAGCCACCGTGTAGCGGAAGCCGCCGGCATCCACAACCCCCAGGTTCGGGACCAGCGTGGTGAAGGGATAGTCTGCGATCTTTGGCCGCGCCGCAGACATCGCGGCGATCAGCGAGGACTTACCCGCCGACGGATAGCCAACCAAGGCCACGTCGGCTATCGACTTCAGCTCGAGGACGACCTCCGCTTCCTCCCCCGGCTCCCCCAACAGGGCGAAACCAGGTGCGCGGCGCGCCTTGTTGGCGAGGGCGGCATTCCCCAATCCCCCTCGTCCGCCTTCGGCAACAACGACCTCTGCGCCGTCCGCCGAAAGATCAGCCAGCAGCTCCCCACTCTTGGCCTTCACCACCGTTCCTATTGGAACAGTGAGCACCAGATCCTCGGCATTTCCGCCGTGGCGGAGAGAACCCGCGCCCTGCGCACCGTTGTCCGCGCGGTGGTGAGGACGGTGATGATAGGAAAGCAGCGTCGTCTCCTGGTCGCAGGCGCGGATCACCACGCTACCGCCGCGTCCCCCGTTGCCGCCGTCGGGACCCCCAAGGGGCTTGAACTTCTCCCGACGCACGGAAGCCACGCCGTGACCCCCGTTGCCACCGGTCACGTGAATCTTCACGCGATCAACAAACTCAGCCAAATCCCTAACGCCCTTCCGTCACGCAACCAGGGTAGGCGGAAGGGGACACCCGAAAACCCGGATGTCCCCTTCCGAAAACTAAGAAACGCGAACCTATGCCGCAACCACGCTGATTGCGCGGCGCCCACGGATGTTTCCAAACTCGACATTGCCGTCGATCAGGGCGAACAGAGTATCGTCCTTGCCGCGGCCAACGTTGTGGCCGGGGTGATACTTAGTGCCGCGCTGGCGAACCAGGATTTCACCGGCCGAAACATACTGGCCTCCGAAACGCTTCACACCCAGACGCTGCGCGTTCGAGTCGCGACCGTTACGGGAAGACCCGAGACCCTTCTTGTGTGCCATCTCTGCTACTCCTCTATGTCCAGCTTCGGGCTAGCCGATTTCCTTGACCTCAACGACGGTCAGCGGCTGACGGTGTCCCAGGCGCTTGCGGTAACCCGTCTTGTTCTTGTACTTGATGATGCGGATCTTCGGACCCTTTGCATCACCGATGACCTCAGCCTTGACGGTCTTGCCCTTGAGCTTGTCGGAGCCGACCAGAGCGGTTTCGCCGTCAACGATCATGACCGGCTCAAGCTCAACGGTCTCTCCAACTTCAGCTGTCACCTTGTCGATGGTGACAACGTCGCCAACAGCCACCTTGTCCTGGTGTCCGCCGGCCTTGACGATCGCGTAGACCACGTTTTTGCTCATCTCTAGTCGGAAAACTCTTGTCTCGACGCCGTGGCGCCGACTAGTAAATCTAACGGAAACGAAGGCTCACGAGCAACCTTGCGAGGCGTTTCGTGACTTCTATCCGATGTGCTATTCGGCACGTTGTGGGGCTTCTACCCCTCAAACAGATCCCTCACCGCAGCGCGTGCCGCATCCTGTTTCTCCTGCGCAACTTCCGGGGCGGGCGCACTCTTGGAGCCGGTGGCTTTCCCCGTCTCAAGTGGGCCCGTAACAACTGCGCGCCGGCGAGGGCGCCTGGCTACCACCTTGGTCTTCAGCTCCTTCGCGGGCAAAACGATCTCATCCACGGAGCGCGGCTTTTCTGTTGCCCGTTCCTTTTCAGCGGCCTCGTCCTCGTGTGCCGTGTCCGGAGCGGGCGTCGGGCTGACGTTCGCGGGTGCGCCGGTGGCTCGAACAGCGCGCCGAGAGCCGCGGGCCGGACGCCGAGGGGCCTGCGTCGGAGAGTCCTTCTCCGAATCGCTTTCCTTCGCGTCGGCGGGCGAGGACGCTGCCGTGGCGGCTGCTATGGCGGTCAAAGCGGACTTGACCTTCTCTTCTCCGACGTGACTGTCCTGGTGTGGGACACTCTTCTCCTCGCGTGTGCGCCCCTTCTTTTCTTCGTTCGAGGGACCTTTCCGCTTCGGCTTACCCGCCGGCGTCTGACCGGTCTCAACCGGATGGTCATGCACGATGAACCCACGCCCATCGCAGACCTCGCAGGTCGTGGAAAAGGCCTCCACTAGGCCCTCTCCGACGCGTTTGCGCGTCATCTGGACCAGACCCAGCGAAGTGATCTCCGTGACCTGGTGGCGCGTGCGGTCCCGACCGAGGGACTCAACCAGGCGTCGGAGGACCAGCTCCCGGTTGGCTTCCAAGACCATGTCAACGAAGTCGATGATGATGATCCCACCGATGTCGCGGAGGCGGAGCTGGCGGACGATCTCCTCTGCGGCCTCGAGGTTGTTGCGCGTCACCGTTTCTTCCAGGGTTCCGCCGGAACCTACGAATTTCCCGGTGTTCACGTCGATCACGGTGAGCGCTTCGGTGCGTTCAATGATCAGCGTCCCCCCCGAGGGCAGCCACACCTTGCGGTCCATGCCTTTAGCAAGCTGGGAGCGGATCTTCTTCGCGTCGAAGACGTCTTCTTTCGCAGTCCAGTGGTGCAAGCGGTCCAGGAGCTCAGGGGACAGCTCTTCAACGTACTCATGGACGGTGTCCCATGTTTCATCGCCCTGCACGGTAAGGCTGGAGACGTCCTCATTGAAGAGGTCCCGCACCACTCGAACGACCAGCTCGGGTTCTCCGCGCAGCAGCACGGGAGCTTTGCGGGTGGTCGCCGCCTTCTTCTCGACGGCCTCCCACTGGCGGGTGAGCCGTTCCACGTCGTCACGCAGCTGCTCATCCGTGGCGCCCTCCGCCGCAGTGCGCACGATCACCCCGGCAGTTTCCGGGACGATGGCCTTTAGCGCCTTCTTGAGCCGGTTACGTTCGTTGTCGGGAAGCTTCCGGCTGATGCCCAAGACCGAGGAGCCGGGCACGAGCACCAGGTAGCGGCCCGCCAACGTTATCTGGCTGGTCAGCCGCGCCCCTTTGTGACCAATCGGGTCTTTGGTGACCTGCACCATCACGTTGTCGCCGGGCTGAAGTGCGGACTCTATGCGCCGCGGTTTGCCCTGCATGCCCAGCGCATCCCAGTTCACCTCGCCGGCGTAGAGCACGGCGTTGCGACCGCGGCCCACGTCAACGAACGCCGCTTCCATGGAAGGCAAAACGTTCTGGACTTTGCCCAGGTAAATGTTGCCTACGATCGACTGATTGGTGCGCCGAGCCACGAAGTGCTCCACCAGAATCCCGTCCTCCAGAACGGCAACCTGGTCTGAGCCGTTCTCATGGCGCACGATCATCTGGCGGTCCACCGATTCCCGGCGGGCCAAGAATTCCGCTTCGGTTATTGAGTGGCGCCGGCGCCCCTCTTTGCGCCCCTCGCGGCGGCGCATTCTCTTTGCCTCCAGCCGCGTGGAACCCTTAACCGCCTGGACCTGGTCAGAGTCCGATTCGCCCTCATCGCTGCGCGACCTGCGCCGACGCCTGCGAACTGTGGGAGCGGAGTCACTGGAGTCCCCCGAAGCAGCGTCGTCGCCGGAGGCAGAACCGGCTCGCTCCTGGTCCTTAGTGTCCTTGTCTTTGGCATCCTGAGCCTTTGCCTGGGCGCCTCTGTTTTCCTCAGCCCCAGGAACGCCCTCTTCACCAACAGTCTTGGCCTTAGTGTCGGCCTCTGCCTCCCCGCCGTGTTTGCCACGCTGGCGACTGCGACCCGACTTGGCCTTGCCCTTGGACTTTGCGCCCCGCTCTGCAGCGCCACCGTTTGCTTCGTCGTCGGCTTGCGCATCGCCAGAGCGGTCGGACTGGGACTTCCCACGTTGCCCCCGGCGAGGGCGCCCGTCCTCGCCTGCCGCACCATCTTCCTTCAAGTCGCCTCCGCCGGGAGGGGGCGTTTTAGGCTCCTGAAAGACGGGAGCCGTGAACTCGGGGGCCTGGAACAACAATGCTGACGCTGGGGTCTGGAGGTTGTTTTCCGACCCGGTTTCGTCACTACTCAATTTTTCACTCCAATGGCGCAGGCCATCCACACACCTGGACGCCCGCGGATAAACAGGGCTCGTCCGCTTGGGACGGAAACTTGACGGGCCTTAGATGCCGCAGACCCGGGGGTGCACCCGGGGGCCCTCAAAGGCGATGGTACCTCAGCGGACGCCGTTAAAGGCGTAGGGTTCGCCACTGGCATGGTGCTTTGACGGAATTAAGCAAGAAGTAAGCAACCTGTGACATGAAACGGCGCGGATATGGCCGAGGAGTTACGCGGGTCGCGGTAGGCTTATAGGGACCGATGTCCCGCGTCGATGCGAAGCGTCCGGAAGTCCTTTACGCCGCAGAAGTCGTTGGGACCACTTTGATGAGAATGATTGCACTCGTGCAGATCAGATGAAAGGCCCATCACATGGACGTCCTAACGACAGCGCTTGATTCTGTCGCCTTAGGAAGGTGGCAGTTTGGGATCACAACTGTCTACCACTTCTTCTTAGTGCCTCTAACTATTGGTCTGTCGCTCGCCGTGGCGATACTGCAGACCTTCTGGTACGCGACAGGCAAGGACGTGTGGCTGAAGGCCACACGCTTCTTTGGAAAACTCCTCTTGATCAACTTCGCTCTTGGTGTCGCCACAGGCATCGTGCAGGAGTTCCAGTTCGGCATGAACTGGTCTGAGTACTCCCGCTACGTCGGAGACATTTTCGGCGCCCCACTTGCGATTGAGGCGCTGCTCGCCTTCTTCATAGAGTCGACCTTCCTGGGTCTGTGGATCTTCGGCTGGGGACGCCTATCCAAGGGCGTGCACCTCCTGATGATCTGGATGGTGACGATTGGCGTGAACCTTTCGGCGCTGTGGATCCTTACTGCCAACTCCTGGATGCAGCATCCGGTCGGCGCCTACTTCAACGCTGAGACCGGGCGCGCGGAGCTGGACGGGGTGGGCGGATTCTTCGCCCTCATCGGAAACCCGATGACCTGGCTGACCTTCGGTCACGTGATCACTTCCGCCTGGCTTCTAACCGGCACCTTCATTGCTGGCATCGCGATCTGGTGGATGACGCGTGCGGCCCGTGAAGGTGGAGAGGCTGGCAAGAAGGAAGCCAAGGAAGTTTGGCGCCCAATCACTATTTTCGGACTCTGGATCATTCTTATTGGCGGACTCCTGACCGTGACCACCGGCCACTTCCAAGGACAAGAACTAGTCAGATACCAACCGGCCAAGATGGCGGCAGCTGAGGGCATCTGTGTGGACACCGAGGGCGCCGCATTCACAGTCGCCCAGTTCGGTGACTGCCCGCTGGACTCGGATGGGGACCAGCCGATGCGCGTCATCACGGTCCCGGGGGTCGCGTCTTTCATGGCCTCGAACTCCTTCACCGCTGAAGCCGAGGGCGTCGCAGACGTGCAGGCAGAAATGGTAGAGCTGCTGAACAACAACGACGCTTTCGTAGAGCGCTACGGCGACGCGTCGCAGTACAACTTCATCCCACCGCAGATGCCCGTGTTCTGGAGCTTCAGGCTGATGATCGGCTTGGTCGTCTTCCCAACCGTCTTGGCGCTGTGGGCGCTCCTTGCGATGCGCGGTGGGCGCACACCCACTGATAAGTGGCTTGGACGCTTCGCGATCTTGTCAATTCCGATGCCGTTCCTGGCCGCCTCATTCGGCTGGATCTTCACTGAGATAGGCCGCCAGCCCTGGGTCGTGTACCCGAACATGGCGTCGCTGCAGGCAGGTGATGCGCTCGGCGACGTGAACCAGTTGACTGCGATGGGTATTTCCACCTCGGTCAGCGCGGGTCAGATGCTGACCACCATGATCCTCTTTACCCTCCTGTACCTGGTGCTCGGCGTGATATGGGTCTGGCTGATGAGGAGATATGTCCGCGAAGGGGTCACAGATCCCGTGGACGCTCCGAAGTCGAAAGACTCCGTAGCCCAGTCCCTGAACTTCGGATACTGATAGGAGCCCTACAGAAATGACAGCTCTAGTAGTTATCTGGTTCATCCTTATTGCGGTCCTTTGGACCGTCTACCTGGTGCTCGAAGGCTTTGACTTCGGCGTCGGAATGCTCCTGCCGGTTGTTGCCAAGACGAAAGACCAAAAGACGGCGGCAGTGCGGACCATCGGCCCGCACTGGGACGGCAACGAGGTCTGGCTGCTGACCGCCGGCGGCGCGATGTTTGCGGCGTTCCCCCTCTGGTACGCAACCATGTTCTCCGGCATGTATTTCGCTTTGTTCCTGATGCTGGTGCTGCTGATCCTCCGCGTCATCGCCCTCGAATGGCGTTCCAAGGTGAAGTCTCAGAAGTGGGTCGACACTTGGGATTGGTTCCAGACTGTGTCCGCCTACGGCGTGCCGCTGATCCTGGGCGTGGCGTTCTCCAACCTGGTGTCGGGCATTCAGATGAAGGCTCAGACCGGGGCGGCTGTGGATGGTCGAATGGTGATGACGGACATTGAGCCGGGAGCCGTGGCAAGCGCGCTCGGGGACGGCAACGTCGTCTACAACATGGTCGGAGGCTTCTGGTCTCTGTTCACCTTCTATTCCGTCCTCGGCGGCCTCACCCTGGTTGCCATTTCCTTCGCACACGGCGCTCAGTACCTGTCCATGAAAACTGAGGGACCCATGCAGGAACGCGCCACAAAGGTCGCGTCCTGGGCTTCGGTTGTGGCCGTGGCTCTGGGAGCCGTCTGGGTTATCTGGGGTCAGCTGGCCTACTCCCACAATGCTTGGGGATGGATCCCGCTGGTCGTTGCCGCGATTGGTCTCATCCTCGCGGCCGCCTTCTCCCAGGAGCCCGCACGCCACGAAGGATGGGCTTTCACGTTCTCCTCCATCGGCATTGCCGGTGCAGTGGCGTGGGTGTTCTCCACCATGGCCCCCTACGTGCTGAAGTCCTCCATCGACGAGGCTTACTCTTTGCCGATGTCGTGGGCAGCTTCCAGTCAGGCCACCCTGAGCGTCATGTTGGTTGTCGCCATCGTTTTGGTGCCGATCGTCATTGCCTACACCGTGTGGTCCTACTGGGTGTTCCGCGGACGGGTGAACCCGAAGAAAATGTCCGCCACCCAAGGGCTTTTGCCGGAGAAAATACGTCCGAAGGCAAACTTCCTGACAGGACGGCAAGGCTAACTGGCGCCCGCGTGCCCAGTTTCCGAAGCGGGTGTCTTCCACTGCCAAGTGGGAGGCACCCGCTTCGTTATGACCGGCAGCCGTGTGGCGACCGTAGCGCCCTAGCCAATCTGGGACAATAGTCCGGTGAAACCCTTCGACCCCCGGCTACTGAAGTATGCCCGCTCCACCCGCCGCTTCATCATCGAGATCGCGGCCTTGGGCGTGCTGACAGCCGCTCTTGTTATCGCACAGGCGTTCCTGATCTCGAACTCGGCCAGCCCCGTCATCACGCAAGCAGCGACGCTGAAAGATGTGCTGCCGACTATTGGAGTGCTGGCACTGGTCGTACTCGCCCGCGCCCTCCTCATCTACTTCCGCGAGGCCCGCGCCCACCGGGCGGCGGACCAAGCCATCACTCAACTGCGCAGCGAAGTGACGCACAAGGCTGTGCGTCTTGGTCCGCGGTGGCGGGCCCGCCACGCCGCTGAAACTACAACGCTACTGACCCGCGGTCTTGATGACCTGGAACCCTACTTCGTCAAGTTCCTACCGCAGCTGCTCCTCACGGTCACAGTGACCCCAATGGCGCTTCTGGTCATCTTGATCTTGGACTTCTGGTCAGCCTTAGTCGCGACCTTCGCCATTCCTCTGATTCCCATATTCATGGTTTTGATCGGCAGGATGACCCAGGGGTTTTCTCAGAAAAAGCTTGTGGCCATGGAACGCCTGGGTGCGCAGCTCCTTGATCTTCTCACTGGCCTGCCAACACTTCGGGCCTTGGGCCGGGAAAAGGGCCCCCGGGAACACCTCATTCGGCTCTCCCGCCAAAACACCCGCACCACCATGCAGACGCTACGCGTCGCCTTCCTGTCGGGAGGGGTGCTGGAGTTCCTGGCCACCTTGTCCGTCGCGCTGGTTGCCGTCGAGGTTGGGATGAGGATGGTGCACGGCCAACTCTCACTGGTGGTCGGCCTGGTGATAATCATGCTGGCCCCCGAAGTATTCGAGCCGCTCCGGCAGGTTGGAGCCCAGTTTCACGCCTCCACAAACGGCGTGGCGGCGGCCGAAGAGTGCTTCCAAATCCTTGAAGAGCCCGAACCCTCGTACGGCGATCTGACGCCCGCCCCGGCGGGCGAAACCCCGATCCGCATAGAGGCGCTGTCCGTTGCCGCAAGAGGTGCGTGGGCGCCAGCCGACCTCGTCGGCCACATCGAGCCGGGGAAGATAACTGCACTGGTGGGTCCATCCGGGTCTGGCAAATCGACAACGGTGCAGGTGCTTCTTGGTTTGGAACCTGCCACCAAGGGCGCTATCACCGCTTTGGGTGAGGACGGACAGTACCACTCGATAGCTCAGTTCGACCGCCAGCAGTGGTGGGCGCACGTGTCCTGGGTGCCTCAGCATCCGACGATCGTGCCGGGCACCGTCCTCGCCAACGTCCTGGGCGAGGACGGACAGGAAGAATCGCACCCGTCCACCTCCCCGGTCTCCACTTCCGTGTGGGAAGCGGCTCGCGCCACCGGATTCGCCCAGGTCATCGCTGAGCTGCCCCACGGCTGGGACACCGTCATCGGATCCGGCGGCGTAGGGCTCTCCGTTGGTCAACGTCAGCGTCTGGCATTGACTCGAACTCTCGTAGAGCGCCCCTCGCTGCTCGTGCTGGATGAGCCAACTGCCCACCTCGACGCGGTCAATGAGAAGCAGGTGGTCGCAGTCCTGGAAGAGCTGCGGTCCACCGGTTCTACCGTCGTTGTCATCGCCCACCGGGGAGCTGTGATCCGAGCAGCCGACCATGTGATCCGGTTCCAATCCAAACCGGCCACGGAAGAAGACTTGGAGGCGTACCCGCAGCTGGCGGAGAACTACCAACTCGCCGATTTGAGCGGTACACTCCCCTCTTTCCTGGATCCAACCTCCCTGGAGCTGGTCAACGCAGATGACCCGCAGGTCAAGCTGGAGGTGAAGCCGTGAACTGGATTCTCACCAAACCCGAAAAGGCCGCGCTGCGCCGCGTAGTGAAGATGCTGGGACTTCGCCCCGGCGGTTTTGCCCTATCCCTCTTCTACGGCGTGGTTGGACTCGGTTCGTCCATCGGGTTGGCTGCCGTGTCCGCGTGGCTGATCGCTCGTGCTTCGCAGATGCCGCCCGTGCTCTACTTGACCGTCGCAGCCACGTCGGTGCGCATGTTTGGTGTGCTGCGCGCGCTGCTGCGATATCTGCAGCGCCTGGCCAGCCACAAGGTGGCCCTTGAGGGCATGGACTCATTGCGCCTCAGTGTCTACGACGGCCTTGCCGATGGCCCCATTGACCGGGTCGCCAGTCTAAGACGCGGGGACCTGCTGGCCCGCGTCGGCGCCGACATCGACGCTGCCGGGGACTACGTGGTGAAAGCGCTTCTGCCGTTCTCCGTGGCGGCGGTTGTCGGCTTGGGCACGGTGATCGGCTTTGCCTTCCTGTCCGTTCCGGCAGCCCTGATCCTTGCCGCCGGCCTGGTCGTCTCCGGGGTCCTGGCGCCCGCCCTCATGGCGCGCTCGGCCCGCACGGCTGAGGAAGAAGAACAAAAGTCCCGTGCGGACCTCTCTGCAACCACCCTTGGCCTCCTCGAATCCGCCGACGAGCAAGCGGTGGCGGGCATGTTACCGGACACCTACGACAGGCTGGATGGCATCTCCGGGCGGCTGGAACGGGCGCGCGGATCCGCAGCGAGACCAGCCGCATTCGCTACCGCCCTCGACCGCTTCGCGATGGGCGCCGTCGTCGTTGGCGTACTGCTTGTCGCTATTCCGGAGACGAACGCCGGACTAGTGGCGGCAGTTGCCCTGGCTGTCCTCGTCCTGACGCCCCTGGCCGCTTTCGAAGGGACCAGCGAACTCGGCGGAGCCGCCGTACAGCTCATCAAGTCAGCCCGCGCCTCGCAGCGAATAGTCGAACTTCTGGGACCGGCCGACGCGGCAGACGAGCCGACCCACTCCGTGCCGCTCTCCCAGCAACCCGACCTGCAAGCCAAAAAGCTGGCGGTCGGCTGGCCTGGACGCGACACTGCATTGACCGGGGTGGACCTGAACCTGACACCCGGGAGAATCGTTGCGATCGTAGGCCCATCGGGAATCGGCAAGTCCACACTGCTCTACACACTGGCGGGCATGCTGAAACCCAAGGCCGGCCACGCCAATCTGAACGGGTCACCAGTGTGGGGCGGCGACCGGACAGACGTGACGCAGCAGGTGTCCCTGACAACCGAGGACGCCCACGTCTTCGCCACTTCCGTGTACGAGAATCTGCGCGTAGCTCGCGGAAGCCTGAGCCGAGACGAGGCCGGGGACCTCCTGGAGGAAGTGGGACTCGGAGAGTGGGTGGCATCGCTGCCCGGAGGCCTGGACACGCTGCTAGGCGCCGGCGGGACGTCAATCTCGGGCGGGGAAAGGCGCCGCCTGCTGCTTGCCAGGGCGCTCGCCAGTCCCGCGCGTCTCCTTCTCTTAGACGAACCGGGTGAGCACCTGGACGCGAAGACCGCTGACTCAGTCATGGCGGCCCTCTTCGCCGGGCGAGGGCGCAGCCGCGGCCTGGTTGTCGTCACCCACCGGCTATCCGGTCTGGACGACGCGGACCTGGTTTTGCAGTTGGGTCGCACCACCAAGGGAGGGCCCGCCACAGTGGAGGTTTCTGGAACCCACCAGGACCTGATGAAGTCGAACAAAGACTACCGGTGGGCGGCGTCTCGAGAGCAGCAAGAAGAGAAGGCGGAGGTTCCGTGAGCCCCTGCGAAGACTGGTTCCAAGCCTCCCGCGCCCTGGTCGGCCGATTGACTGGTCCCGACGAGGACATTGCGGATGAGGCCCTAGAGATGCTCGCGTCCCAGGCGCTGAAGGCTAGCGCAGCCAGCCTGTGCTGCCTTTACTTGCCCTCCGTTGGGGAACAGTGGCTCGCCGAAGTGGCGGCTGGGACCAACGCCGCTGCCATCCTCGGCACGCCGTTCACCGCGCCCCCAAGAGCGTGGGAAGCGTTGAAGAGCGGATTCCCCTTCAACGAAGGTGCGCGACTGTACCTCCCACTTGCCACCGCTGAAGAGCTACACGGCTGCCTGCTTCTGGACCGCGGCGAGGGCGGCAAGCACTTCGAAGAGACAGAAGTTGAACACGCGCTCGTCCTCGCCCAGCAGGGTGCTCTGGCTCTTGAGCTGGTGGGTTCACGCCAAGCGCAGGATCTGGCGCTGCTGCTTGAGGAGCGGGAGCGGATCAGCCGCGACCTGCACGACATGGGCATCCAGGATCTATTCGCCACCGGCATGATGCTTCAGAAGCTGCGCGGGGAGATTGAGGACGGGCTCTCCCCCCGGCGTGCCAGCCTGGGGCTCAAAGAGGCGATGGAACGCCTCGATGAGGCGGTGCGCCAGATCCGCAACATCGTGTACCGCCTTCGGGACGAAGATGACGCCGTGGGACTGGTAGATGCCTTGGAGAACGAGGCATCGCTGGCGCGCACTAGCCTGGGTTTCGCACCGACGCTCACTTTTGAGGTCAACGACGAGGTTGCGCTGCCCGGATCACCACTCCTAGAAGAGCTGCGCTCCGAGGCGGCCTCGAAGGTCCAGGGCAAGCTGTGTCGGGACGTGGTGGCCGTGGTTCGGGAGGCGCTGACAAACATAGCGCGCCACGCTCACGCGCATTCGGCGCAGGTACGCGTGAGCATCCACGGTTCGGGGGTGACCGGGGAGATAGAACTTGTGATCGTTGACGACGGCTCCGGCGTGGACCCAAGCCACTCCCGAAACTCGGGACTGGCGAACATGCTTCGGCGGGCAACCGAGAACGGGGGATCCTTCGCGGTTAGCTCTGGACCACGAGGACGGGGCACCTCACTTGTTTGGCGCTCACCGCTCGGGTGAGCCTTGCGCGTGCAGCGCTCTAACTGCGCCGCCTAGCTGGACTGGCGCCAAGGGGCCGAGCGTTGGGACGCAACCCACGCTGCGACCTGTGTGCGGCGCTGCAATCCCATCTTGGAAAGCAACGAGGTGATGTGGTTCTTCACGGTCTTCTCCGCGATCCCAAGCTGCTCACCGATCTCACGGTTGGACATGCCATCCCCAATGAGGTCCAGAACCTTCTTCTCGGAGGGGGTGAGGTTCGCCGTGGGATCGTTAGACTCCGCTTGACGGCGCGTCACCGTCGCCTCATCCAGCAGCACGCGGCCTTCCGCCACAGCAGCGACGATGTCGTTGATTTCGCTTCCGCGAATAGTCTTCAATACGTAGGCGCGAGCGCCGGCATCCAGGGCTTCCGACACGGCCAAATCATCGTCAAAAGTGGTGAGGACGATGGGTTTCGCATGGGATCCGATGGCCTGGAACCCACGCATAACATCGATTCCCGTGCCGTCTGGCAGCTGCAGATCCACCAGGATCACATCCGGGGAGACAAGCGCGCCGCGGCGCAATGCGTCCTCAACGGAACCCGCCTCTGCCACCACACGAAACCGAGGATCCCGGTCAACTATGTCGGCAATACCGCGGCGGACGATCTCATGGTCGTCAACGATCATCACTCGCACAAGAGGATCCGTGGTTTCTTCGCTGTTCATCACGCCCCAATGATACGGGAAATAGGTCCTATTGCTGGCGTCAGCCCTAACTGCGGGGCGCACCTCCAACGCGACGACGCTGGCAATTGGGGCAGAAGTGGGTGGATCGGCCCCCAACCACGATTTTCCGGATCTTCGCGCCGCAGCGTGGACAGGGGCGCCCGGTGCGGCCATACACCTGGAGGGAGCGGGCAAAGTAGCCTGGGTCCCCGACGGCGTTCACGTACAAAGAATCGAAAGACGTGCCGCCCTTGGCCAGCGCACTGCCCATCACATCCCGCGCCGCCTCCACCACCTCCCCCAGCTTCTTGCGTCGCAGGGAAGAGCCGGCGCGCAGCGCGTGGACCCTCGCGGCATACAGGGCTTCATCTGCGTAAATGTTCCCGATACCGGAGATCACCCGCTGGTCAAGCAGCGCCGTCTTGATGGGCCGAGACGTTCTCGACAGCCGGTCCACGAACACGGAATCAGACACGTCCTCGAACGGGTCCGGAGCAAGAGCCTGAGCAACTTCCGGAACGAGGCGGCCGTAGTCGTCCTCAACCAGAGGTGACACCGTGAGCTGACCGAACATTCGCGGATCGATGAACGAGACGGCCCCGCCGCCCTCGATCGTGAGCCGCAGATGTTCGTGTCGCGCTAACTCCCGGCTTGGCCGGTGGTACACACGGGCCTGCCCGGACATGCCCAGGTGAACCACCAGTGCAAAGTCGGAGCCAACGAAAGTGATCCACATGAACTTCCCGCGGCGCTCAACCCCGGATACAACGGCGCCCTCGACCGCCGCGACGATGTCGGTCACGCCCTGAGGGTTGTTGCGAACCAGGCGCCCTCCCATCCCGTCAACAGAGGCTATCCTCGCGCCCGTTAGGTGCTCGGCAAGACCGCGCCGGATTGTCTCCACCTCCGGCAGTTCAGGCACCGGCGCCCTCTTTCAACCGCTCGAGGGCGACCCGTGCCGCGTCGTTCTCCGCCAGCTTCCTGGAGCGGTCAATGGCTGTCGCGACCAAGGCACCGGAGACGTAGGCGCCCGCCGCATAACGCTTGTCGTGATCGGGTCCAGCCGGGGTCACCTCAAAGGCGAGTTCCCCCAGGTGGTTGTCCTGCAGATAGGCCCGCAGAGGAGTCTTCCAGTCGGCAACAGAGTCCGGCTCCTCCGCGTCGTCAATGATCCCCCGAAGATGCTTCAGCAGCGCCCGGCGGGTCTCCTCAAGCCCCGACGACAGATAGGTGGCGCCAATGAGGGCCTCGAAGGTATCCGAAAGAATCGACGGCTTCTGCCTGCCTCCGGTCTTGTTCTCACCCACCCCCAGCAGAATGTACGGCCCAAGACCAAGCGCCTCCGCTGCCTCCGCAAGGGGCCGCTGAGAGACTATGCCGGTGCGTAGGCGCGCCAAGTCGCTCTCCGGCCGGTCGGGGAAACGGTGGAAGAGTTCATCTGTCACGACGATCGACAAGACGGAGTCCCCGAGGAACTCGAGGCGCTCGTTGTTGGGGATACCTCCGGCCTCATTAGCGAAGGACCGATGTGTCAGGGCCAGCACCAACAGCTCGGGGTCCACCCGCGCCCCCCAAGCCTCCAAAAGCTGCGGCGCATCCTGATTCTGCGCTCCACCACGCGCCTTCTTCGACATCTACCTAGCGTCTCCTTCTTCCTGGGAGTCAAGGAGGGAGGCGAGTGCGGCGAAACGAGGATCAACGAATTCGTGGCTGTGCCCGGGCTCCGCCTCCTTCAACAGCACACCGCAATGCTCACAGATTCCCTGGCAGTCATCAGAACAGATGGGCTGCAGCGGTGCCTCCGACAAAATCGCGTCGCGCAGGAGAGGCTCCAAGTCCACTGCGTCGCTCTGAATGACGTAGGAAGCATCCATGTCATCCCCGCTGACCTCAATGTCTCGGGGTTGTTCTTGGCGGCGGCCGCGAGCGCCGGGCTGCGTGTACAGTTCGGCGTCGTCGATCTCCATCTCAACTTCAACTGGCTCTAGACAACGCACACACTGCCCTTCAAGCGCGGCGTCGCCGCGTACTTCCACGTAGACGCCTTCACTGACGCTAGTCACCCGCACGTCCAGGGGGATGACAGTTCCCGCCGGCAGCGTGAGCACCTGTGTTGACCACCCGGCGGGCACGGTCCACTCGATCTGCTTGTCGGTGGTGGTCCCCTCCCTGTGAGGCTGGTCCCGCAGGGAGATGAGAAGCGGGTTCTTCGACATGGTGTTCCCTCGCAGTTCAGGTGCCGGTGGCTGCCCCGCCCACTGCTGCGGCGAGATGGCCTCTAATCCAGTTCGATGTTAGCCGCCTGGTCAACATCACCGCGGTCAGCGATGGCTTTCAGGCCGCCCTCGGTACGGCGAAGTAGATCCTGCAAGAGATTAGCGGTCTGCGCCAAAGACGAGGACACGTAGTCCTGCGCCCCAGCGCGCAGCGCATTGGCCTCCTGCCTGGCCTGTTGGACAAGTTCACGGGCCCGGTCTTCGGCCAGCTCCGATATGTGGTGGGTGGACACCAGCCGCTCCGCCTGCGCGCGAGCATCCGCAAGTGTGTCCTCCGCCTCAGCCTGGGCGCGGACCCGGGTGTTCTCCGCCTCTTCGGCAGCCCGCTGGGTGCGTCGCTCCGCCTCATCGTTAGCCTCGGCCAGGAGGGTATCGGCCTTGTCACGTGCCTCATCAATCATGCTTCGTGATCTGGCGGCCGCCTCCGCTACGGAGGCCTCCGCTGCATTGTCGGCGCGGCTGAGCACAGCATCTGCGTCGGCGACCACCGCGTCGGCAGCAACCAGATCTTCCGGCAGAGCGTCACGAGCCTGCCCAACAAGGTCAAGGATCTCTGCTTTGTTCAAGACGATGTTGGCGGATAGGGGGACTGCCCGCGCGCTCTCCACCAGGACTTCGATCTGATCCAGGGCCGCTATCACGGTGGAGGGGCCGTAGACTGCGTCATCCGTGTAGGCAAAGTCCGCTTCCACCGTCTCCGTGCGCTCCAGGCCGGGCGCGCCCTGGGGTTCCCGGTCGTCACGGTGCTCTTCGTATCGCTGCGGCATGGCGGCTCCTGCTCTGTCTGCGTGGGATCGACTTCGAACTGTGCCTAGTCTAAGGCTGAGCCGCTCCCGGGGGGCCGAGGCTGCGCAGCGCGGCAGCCACCGGACCGGGAACGAGTCCGTCGGCGGGGGCTCCGAAGGTGACCAGTTCTCTCACCACCGAAGAGGACAGCGCGCTCCACTTAGGGGAGGTCGGAAGCAGGAGGGTTTCCACACCCAGCTCCGTGTTGGCGCTTGCCTGTGTGAACTCCACAGGCCACTCCGCTTCCGACCGAATACCCCGGATGATCACCTGTGCGCCCGACGCCCTCGCCGCGTCAACGGTGAGTCCCGTGTAGGTAACTACCCGAATGCCGTGGAGGTGGGTCCGCGCAAGTGACTCCTCCACGAGGCGCACTCGCTGCTCCACCGGGAGCCACCCGTCTTTGCGCGGATTGATTCCGACCCCAACGACGAGGGCGTCGAAGATGCGGTGAGCCCTGGCTATGAGGTCCACGTGCCCGTTCGTGAGAGGGTCGAAACTGCCTGGGAACAGTGCTGTCACCATGGCGTGATCCTAGGTCGCGCTTCCGGACATGCGCAGGAACCACGCCGCTGTGTCCCCCCACCTCTTGCTGCTGATGAGTTCTAGCGCTTCTGGCAGTTCGGGTTCTGGTGAGCGAGCGTCGCGCTCTAGGACGACCGTTGCCTCCTGGTCCAGGTGGGGCGCCAGAAGCTGCAGTACTTCGGTGACGCCTTCTTCTTTGAGCGCGTATGGGGGGTCGGCAAAAACGAGGTCCCAGGCGTCGCGTTCGCTCCTTAGGAAAGCAGCGCAGTCCGACACTATGACCTTTGCTCGGCCCCGCATCCCCAGGTTCGCTACGTTGGCCCGCGCCACCTTGGCGGCCGCGGGAACCTTCTCCACGAGTACGGCGCGGCTCGCCCCGCGGGACAGCGCCTCCAAGGCCAGAGCTCCACTGCCGGCAAATAGGTCCAGAGCTTCTGCGCCCTCGACCACTCCCCATGCCTCCAGGCGGGAGAAGATCGCGCCCCTGACCTTGTCGGAGGTGGGCCGCGTACCCCTGCCCGGCACCTCGAGGCGCCGGCCCTTGGCCTCGCCCGCGATGATCCGAGTCATGTCAGTTCCTCTCCAGCCACACCACGTCCTCACCCACGCTGGCTTCTACCTGGTCGCGGAGCTGTGGGTGCTCGGATAGCCCCGGATCATCATGCAGGATTTCTTCTGCCACCGCGCGCGCAGATGCGATGATCCCCCCGTCTTTGCGCACTGACAGGAATCGAAGGCCGGATAGCCGGCCTGACTGGGCTTGTCCCAGAACGTCGCCTTCGCTGCGTAGGCGTAGGTCCACTTCGGCGAGGGCGAACCCGTCTGTTGTCTTCGCTATGGCCTGGAGCCGCTCGGCGGTCACCGGGTTTTCCGTGGGCGCGCTAACCAGAATGCACATGCTCTGTCGTTCAGAGCGTCCGACACGTCCGCGGAGCTGGTGTAGTTGAGACAGACCGAACCGTTGGGCGCCGAGGACCACCATCAGCGTGGCCTCGGGGACGTCCACGCCGACCTCAACGACTGTGGTGGCCACTAATACGGGAGCCTTGCCGCTGGCGAAGTCACGGAAAGCCCGGGCGTTCTCCTCCGGCCTCTGGCGTCCGTGGGCTAGGGCGATGGAGATGCCGCGTAGGGCCACCATTTCTCGCAGCGCTTCGGCTACTTCGGTTGCCGCGGGCACGTCGGCGTCCACTCCACCGGCCTCGCCGCCCTCGTCCTCTTTCACATCGATTCGAGGGCAGACTACGTAGACCCGTCCGCCGGCTTCTACTTCCTCCCGGGTCCTTTCCCAGATTCGGTTCATCCACGCTGCGTTGCGGTTTGAAACCAGATGGGTCTGGATGGGTCTGCGTCCTGGAGGCATCCCCTTCATGAGGGTCACGTCGAGGTCTCCGAAGACCGTCATCGCGATGGTGCGGGGAATTGGGGTGGCGGTCATGACCAACAGGTGCGGGGTGTGATCACGTCCTTCGCGGAGCTTCTCCCTCTGAGCGACGCCGAAACGGTGTTGTTCGTCGACCACCAGCAGCGCCAGTCCGGGTATATCCACCCCGTCTTGGATGAGCGCGTGGGTGCCAACAACGATGCCTGGTTCCCCGCTGCCGAGGGCTGCAAGGGCTGCGTCGCGTTCCTCTCCGGGCCGCTTTCCAGTGAGGAGGTGGACTGGGACGCCGACGCCCGCCCCGTCGAGTAGCGCGGTGAGCGAAGAGTAGTGCTGGCGCGCGAGGACCTCGGTTGGGGCCAGCAGGGCAGCCTGCCAGCCCCCCTGCACGGCCCGGAGCATCGCCAGCAGCGCCACCACAGTCTTCCCTGCGCCTACATCGGCTTGGAGGAGTCTTTGCATCGGTTCGGTGCGACCCAAGTTCTCTGAGATCTCAGCCCAGGCGTCCTTCTGCGAATCGGTAAGTTGGAACGGGAGCCCCGCCTGCAGCGCGGAAGTTAAGTCGTCGGACGCCGGAGACGGCGGGGCATCTCCGGCGGCGTCCTCGTCCGGGACCGGGGCGGGCAGCGGGTGCGCTTTTCGGGCCAGGTGACCATCGGGCGTAAGACGGCCAGACAGTAGCGCCGTTTCCAAAGTCAGGGCTTCCTGCCAAGCCAGGGTACGTTTGGCGATCTCCCAGTCTACGGTTTTGTCGGGATTGTGGAGCTGGCGGAGGGCCTTGGCGGCTGCCGCCAAGCTGAATCGAGTCCTCACCTCCTTCGGAATGATCTCCGGCACCGAAGCGTCGTCCAGCTGCTCTAGGACAGCAGTAACAAGAGCTGCGACTTTCCATGAAGGGAGCTTGCCGATGGCTCGGTAGATGGGTATCGGCCGCCCGGCCCGGCGAGCAACGGCCTCCGGGGAGGTGTCCTCCAGTTCCTCGAACTCGGGCTGTACCATCTGCAGTTCCCCGCGGTACTCCCCCACCTTGCCAGAGACCAGTGCCGTCACACCGGGCTTCAGCAGGCGCTGATGCGGCTTGAGCATGTACTGGTTCTTTGCGAAGAAGGTGAGCGTTAGGTTCTGCTGTCCATCCGTCACCAAGACAACGAACCGGTGCCCTTGCCCGGAGCGGTTGGCCACCAGATTGGCCGTCACGACCTTCACCAGCAAGGTTGCCTCGCTGCCTTCGGTTAGCCACCCGATATTGGTGAGTTTCCCCCAGCTGTAATAGCGTTTCGGAGCGTAGTAGAGCAGGTCACGAACCGTGCGGAAATCGTGTTCCTTGAGTCTTGCGACAGCCGATTTCCCCAGCGCCAGGGAGAGCGGGCTGTCCAGGTTCACCTTCGCCATCTCGGCCCTCCTCGAAACTGTGTGCGACTCTACACCGCGAATAGGCTTCGATGTTTGTGAGGGAATGGACCGGTCGGCTAGTCTTGCTTAGTTGCTTCTGCTGCAGTGCTAACGCGCGTATCTTGGGCAGCGGCATGTACGACTTAGTAGCTATCAAGGAGGACCAAAGTGGCCTCGGTCTGCGACATCTGTGGAAAGACCCCGCAGTTCGGCAAGTCGGTCTCGCACTCCCACGTGCGCACCAACCGGCGCTTCAACCCCAACATCCAGCGGGTTCGCGCGAAGGTTAACGGAGAGACGAAGCGTCTGAACGTTTGCACCAACTGCATCAAGAGTGACCGCGTGGAGCGCGTCGCTTAGCTTAGTTGGGGCCGGCCAGATCGGCCCAAAGTCGGGGGCTCCTTCGGGGGCCCCTTTTCTTTTGTGCGCGCCGGCTGCCAAGCGCTCCCAGCTGCGTCGGCCCGAACTCCCGGCCGTCACCCACGGAAATGGTCGAAACCTCCGGCGACCGGCTGCCCATCTAAGGTGACGCGGACATCCTGGCGTGGGGCACGGAAGCCCCCGAATTCCCCGACGGTGCCGATAGCCCGGAACGGCGGCGTGGCCAGAACGTATGGGGGAAACGTCGCTAGCAGGCTGTGATCTTCGCCCCCGTAGAGCACCCACTGCAGAGGGTCAGCCCCAAGCACCTTGGCCGCGCGCTCCAGCGCTGCCACGTCGTCATGCAGCCCGTAGCGCGTTATGTCCAGCGCAACGCCGGAAGCCTCAGCCATTCGGTCCGCGTCCTTCACCAGGCCATCTGAGATGTCCATCATTGCGCTTGCGCCACGCTGGGCGGCCACCAGCCCAGCCTCCAAGGGGGGTCGCGGCGCCCGGTAGACAGCCACGGGCTCCTGAAAAGGCGTCGGCACCGCCGCCCCGTGCAGCGCGGGTGAGACAGCGCCGGACTGCAGGGCTGCCAATCCGGCCGCGGACCGTCCCAGGCTGCCTGCAACGGCCAACGTATCGCCCGGACGCGCGCCAGCTCGCGTGATCGGCTCCCCCGACAGACTGCCGTGGGCGGTCACGGAGACCACCAATGCCGGTCCTAGACTCAGGTCACCCCCGACAACGCCGGCGCCTGCCCGGTACGCCTCCGCGCCCAGCCCTGCGGCGAAGTCATCCAACCAGGCCACTTCCAGTTCCCGCGGCAAGACCATGGAGACGACGAGGGCGGTGGGTTTTGCCCCCATTGCTGCCACGTCGGCCAAGTTCTGCGCTGCGGCCCGCGCTCCCACCTCGAATCCGGTGGACCAGGCGGACTTGAAGTGCTGGCCTTCGACGAGGACGTCCGTGGTCACGACATACCTGCGTCCGGGCGCTGAGATCACCGCGCAGTCATCCCCTGATCCCAACTCCGTCGAGGACCCTTCCGGGAGCAAGGGTACGATGCGTGCGATTAGCTCCTTCTCCGACAGTTCAGTGACTCTCACTGCCACACCTCTCTCACTACCGGTCGCATCCAGCGGCGAGGCTGGACGCGTACAGGCACATGGAAGCCGCAGCTGAAGCATTCAAGGACTCCGCTTCCCCGCGGATCGGGATGCCCACCAACAGGTCGCAAAGCCCCACGTCTTCGGCGCTCAAGCCTCGGGCCTCGTTCCCAATCACCCACGCGTGGGGACGACATAGAGCCGTACTCGCCGCGCCGTCGCATTTCCCCAGGGCTCCCATGACCAAGTCGTCCAGTGAAAGGTCAGCATCACGGCCGGAAGTTGCTAGGAAAGCCCAGTCGTCCTCGCCCAGTCGTCCGCGAACGGAGGCCAACGGAAGATCGAGGAGAGGGATGTGGAATACGGAACCGGCGGAAGCCCGAATCACCTTGGGGTTCGCGGGATCAGCGGTGCCAGGCCCCAGGAAGACAGCCAAGGCACCCATTGCGTCCGCAGTTCGAATGATCGTTCCGACATTCCCGGGGTCTTGGGACTCAGGCAAACACACCACAAACCCCTGGGAAGCCGCGGCGATTGTCCCCCAAACCGCAGCCGTATCGCCGCGCAGAGAACGATCCTGTGCTACCGCCGCTACCCCCTGGCTGTCTCTGCTGATTGCCAGGGACACGGCTTCGGTCACCGGGTGCACCCAACGCGTCGCTTCCTCCGATGCGGCTGCAAGATCAGGGTCGCGCTCTCGGGCCGCGTCCGTCATGTACACGTCGACGACGGAACCGGGGCGGTGCCGAACAAGCTCGCGAACCGCCTGCGGGCCCTCCACAAGGATCTGTCCCTTACGGCGACGTGCAGAACGCCCACCCAGTGCGGCGACCCCGCGGATCCGATCGGATCGAGGATTGTCCAACATGGGTGGGCGTGTCATACGGCAAACCCTACCTGGTGCGCGCGCCTGTCCGGCCACGCACAGGTGCGGTCACGCCGCCTTGGGGGCGTTCACGTCCTTGGGCAATGCGTCTTTGGCAACTTGAACCAAAGCGCTGAAGGCGGCCGGCTCATTTACGGCCAGCTCCGCCAGCATACGGCGGTCAACCTCGACTCCGGCCAAGTCCAGTCCCTGGATGAAGCGGTTGTAAGTCAAACCCTCGGCGCGGGCGCCAGCATTGATGCGCTGGATCCACAGCCTGCGGAAGTCACGCTTCTTGTTGCGCCGATCCCGGTACGCGTAAACGTGGGAGTGGGTGACCTGCTCTTTAGCCTTGCGGTAGAGGCGGGAGCGCTGACCGCGGTATCCCGAAGCCTGCTCAAGAACGTCGCGGCGCTTCTTCTTAGCGTTTACCGAACGCTTTACACGTGCCATTTAAAGTCTTCTTCCTCAGTTCCGTTCCCGTTCGCTCACTTGCCTAGAAGTGAACGCACCTCTTTCTTGTCTGCGCGCGCGACCACCTGGTCTGCTGCCAAGCGGCGCGTCTTGCGGGACGACTTGTGTTCCAGGAGGTGGCGACGTCCCGCTCTCTCCCGCATGATCTTTCCTGATCCCGTGGTGCGGAAGCGCTTCTTAGCGCCGGAGTGCGTCTTGTTCTTTGGCATTTTCTTTCCTTTTCGATTCGGGATCACCCGCCGGCTTCACCGGCTGGGCGGAAGCTGTGTGGCTTAGAAGTCGGACCGGCCCTGCCGGACCTGCTCCCGAGCGGTTCTCTCTTCATGCTTCGCACGGCGTTCGGCGCGAGCAGCTTGGCGCCGCTGACGCTGATCCGCCATGGCGTCCGCCTTTTTGCGCATGGGCGCAAGGACCATGGTCATGTTTCGGCCATCTTGACGCGGCTGCGACTCTACGGTCGAGATCTCAGCTACTTCGCCGGCGAGCCGTTGAAGCAGACGGATGCCCGCCTCCGGCCGCGACTGCTCGCGACCACGGAACATGATCATTACCTTGACCTTGTCCCCACCCTCAAGGAACCGGCGAACATGCCCCGTCTTCGTTTCGAAGTCGTGGTCATCGATCTTGATTCGGAAACGGATCTCTTTTAGCTGCGTGTTGGCCTGGTTTCGGCGTGCGTCGCGCGCCTTCTGCCCAGCCTCGTACTTGTACTTCCCGTAGTCCATGAGCTTGGCCACGGGAGGCCGCGCGTCGGGCGCCACTTCTACTAGGTCGAGGCCGGCTTCCTCCGCCAGCCGCAGCGCGGCTTCGACGCGCACAACACCAACTTGTTCGCCCGCGGGGCCAACAAGTCTCACCTCGGGGACTCGGATTCGATCATTTATACGAGGTTCGCTGATGGCGCCTCTCCTTCCACGGTCTGCCTTTCGGCCAACAAAAAACTCCGTGCCGACGAACGCGCACGGAGTTACCTGGGCAGCCGACACCACTAATGCCTGCTGTTACCCGGCGCCACCGGAATCGCGACTTGTCGCGTTCCTCCCGCACAACTTTCGCTGCGCGGTGGGCCCCCAGGTGGGAGTAGCTCCACTTACGTTCCGACCTGCTCCCCCTCCCCCACAGCAGTGAGTTCGGCGAACCGGTCGTTTCGGTCCTCGAATACTCTACCAGCGCTGCGCCGCCGTTCCCGGTGCCAGTCGTGTAGGAGCAGGTGGAACCTGTCACACGCCGGAAGGAGCCGAACTCCTAGGCCAGGGACACTGGTATCGGTGTGAGGACCACCTTGGGGGCGGCCCGGCGCAACCTAGGTAGCTCCCCGATTGCCGCGACCGTACCCGCCAAGGTGCGCGCCGCCTCTTCCGCTCCACGCTGACCTCGGGAGGGAAGTTGGCAACGCAACTGAACTTCGAGCGCACCCTGCCAGTAGCTCTCCCCTTCAGCGTGCGGCACCACTTTGACGCTAACTATCCTGCCTCCCCGGCGCGAAGCCAGCCGGAGTATCTCCTCGGTCAGAGCCTCATCCCGCCAAGGCGGCAGCCATGAGTCCCCGCCCACCAGCGCATGCACTGCTCCGACCGGCAGCACGACTGGGGTGGATGAGGCCGCATCGACAAGGATCGCCGGTGGCGCCCCAAACTGCGTTGCTGCCACGGCAACCTGTTGGGCGGGCAGCGGGGTGGGCCGGGCTGACTCCTGCCAAGCCCCCAGCTCCGCAGCGGATGTGAACGCCAGCACCGCACTTCCGACGGCGAGTGGAACCGTGGGTAGGGGAAAGCCGGCCTCACCCGTGAAGGGTGCGTGCGACGTGTTTGGGTCCGCGTGCGTCTCCACGGGCACCGGAACTATCAGTCTCTCCGTGACCAAAGCCAGCGCCAGAGCGGCCGCCCTCTCAGCCTGCGCCAGCGTGTCCCCGACGGGCATGGCCAGCGCCTTGGCCGTCTGGGGCAGGAGGCTACCGCGTTCACCGCGATCTGGACGCAGGGCCAGGCGCTGGCCGAGCTTCACCTTCTGGGCTTCAGTGAGACCGGAGGTCACAGTCCCGCCGCTGTTTCCAAGGCCTGCTCCAAAGTAAAGCGCCCGGCGTAGAGAGCCTTGCCGACGATGGCGGAGTCGACACCTATTGGAACGAGACCACGAAGCGCCGCGATGTCTTCCAACGTGGAGACGCCGCCGGAGGCGACGATCGGAGCGTCAGTAGCGGAGGCAACCGACTCCAGCAGGCCCAGGTTCGGACCCGAGAGCATGCCGTCGCGGCCCACATCTGTCACCACGTAGCGCGGGCAGCCGGCCATGTTCAACCGACGCAAAACGTCCCACAGGTTCCCGCCTTCTTTGGTCCAGCCTCGCGCGGCCAGAGTCTCCCCCCGAACGTCAAGCCCAACTGCGACCCGGTCCCCAAAACGGCTGATGGCTGACTCAGTCCAGTCCGGGTTCTCCAGTGCCGCCGTTCCAAGGTTGACGCGTGTAGCCCCCATGTCGAGGGCGCGCAGCAAAGAATCCTCGTCGCGGATACCGCCTGAAAGCTCGATGAACAGGTCGGTTGCGTCGATCACGCGGGCCAGCAATGCCCTATTGTCACCGCGTCCGAAAGCGGCGTCCAGGTCGACCAGGTGGATCCACTCGGCTCCCGCCTCTTCGAAGCTCCGGGCGATCTCAACAGGGTCGCCGTACTTCGTCTCACTTCCTGCGGCGCCCTGCACCAACCGGACCGCTGATCCGTCTACCACGTCGATAGCCGGCAGCAGTGTCAACTCCGAACTCATCTGTGCCCCCGTCCCTTCATCCACCCGGTCCACCGGCCGCGCTTTTGGTAGTCCTCTACTTGGTCCGGGTTCAACCTGCCCAGGAGCAGTTCCTCCGCTGCCAGGTCGACGCGCGCGAGGACGAGTCCCGCCGACAGTGTGTCCCCCGGCTGTCCGTTTACGTAGCGTTTCGCGGTAATGGTTCCCGAGACGCCCTCTCCACCGTCCTCGCCCGTGTCCTTCACCCAGGAGGCTAGGGCGACTGCGCCCCCACGGCTGAGCTTCGACAGCAGGGCAGCTAGTTTGTCGGCCTCCTTTGGAAGGGGCCGCTCCTCCCCGAGCAGTGCCAGCATCTCTCCCGTATCCGCGTCGGCCTCCGAAGTGACTTCCAGGTAGACGCCCGACAGGTGCCCTAGGCCCACTACCTCGGCTGGACTGGCCACCATGTCCAGGGCTGCGCGAACGGCTCCCGGCGCGTCAATGGGTACCAGGATCAGGGTTCGGCACAACGATCTAGGGGGCTCAGCTCCAAGGAGCTTGTCCAGTTCCGCGTCCAGATCCGCAGAAGAGAAATCCGGCAGGTCGGGTGGATCTCCTTCGCGTCCCGTGTTCACTACAGGACCCCCTTTGTGGAGGGAACGCCCTCGACACGCGGATCAACTGCGAAGGCCTCACGCAGAGCCAACGCCAAGGCTTTGAACTGCGCCTCAACTATGTGGTGGGGGTCCCGTCCCGACAGGAGCGCCACGTGCAGGCACAGGCCGGCGTTGAACGCTAGAGATTCGAAAACATGTTGCGTCAGGGCTCCGGTGAAGTGGCCCCCTATCAGGTGGTAGGCCTGACCTTCGGGTTCGCCGGTGACCACGCAGTACGGCCTGGCCGCGACGTCTACGATGACTCGAGCTAGAGCTTCATCCAGCGGCGCGAACCCGGCGCCGTAACGGCGGATCCCACGCTTGTCACCCAGCGCGTCGCTCAGAGCTTTCCCCAGGGTGATCGCCACGTCTTCCACGGTGTGGTGAACGTCGACCTCAACGTCCCCCTGCGCGCGGATCACCATGTCGATCAGGGAGTGACGGGCGAGCGCCGTCAGCATGTGATCGTAGAAGGGCACACCCGTGCGGATGTCGTGCTTACCGGTTCCGTCAATGTTGACGGTGACTGTAACGGTGGACTCTTGCGTTGTGCGTTCCACGGTGGCGACGCGACTACCGCTCATTCAGAGGACCCTTTCCAAGGAGGTTTTGAACGTCTCATTTTCGCTGGGCGTTCCAACTGTAACGCGCAGGTAGCCGTGAGGACCCACCTCACGGATAAGCACCCCCGCCTCTACTAGCGCCTCCCACACTTCGTGACGGTCCGGCAAGGGACCGAAGAGCAGGAAGTTCGATGCCGATGGGTACACGTCCAAGCCCTTGCCGGTCAGCCATTGCGACAGTTCTTGGCGCGACTGCCGAATCTGGTCCACCTGGCGAAGTTGAGCGTCCGCGTGGGCTAGGGCGGCGCGGGCTGCGGCCTGCGTCAACAGCGACAAGTGATAGGGAAGGCGGACCTTCTGGATCTCTCGCACAACGGCCGGATCCGCGACCAGGTAGCCAAGTCGTAGGCCGGCCGCGGCGAAAGCCTTGGACATTGTGCGCGTCACAACAAGGTTTGGGTGTGCGCTTAGGAGCTCAAGAGCAGAGGGCTGCCCAGGATCGCGAAACTCCGAGTACGCCTCGTCCACGACCACGAGGGACGCGGTCGGAAGGCCGTCCTCGCCCGTGGGTCCGGTGGCCACAGAGGCTTCCAGGATGGCGCCCAGGCTCGAAGCGTCGACAGGCTCCCCGGTGGGGTTATTGGGGCTGGGCACCAACACAACTGCCGGGTGTGCCTGCTGCATCGCGCGAACGAGGGCATCGGCGTCAAAACGCCCGCGCTCACCGGTCTTCTCCAGTATCCACCCGGTGTTGGTGTTGCGCGCATACTCCTCATACATCGAGTAGGTCGGCCACAGGGCCATCACGCTGCGACCCGGGCCGCCGAAGGCCTGGAGGAGTTGGATCATCACCTCGTTGGACCCGTTGGCGGCCCACACCTGACTGGCGGTCACCTCCACGCCGGACTCCAGACGCACGTAGTCTGCTAAGTCTTCCCGGAGGGCGAGGGCGTCGCGGTCTGCGTACCGATTCAGTTTTGATGCGGCATCCCGGACTGCCTGTGCGATCGCGTCTACGACGTCCGGGTCCGGAGGGTACGGGTTCTCGTTCACATTGAGACGAACCGGCACGTCAATCATTGGGGCGCCATAGGGTTCCACGTCCGCTAGCTCCGGTCTCCACGGGAGCCGCACCGACTGGCGTGGGGTGTCGTCCTCGCCCGTGTCGGCCCACTCTTCGTCGCTGAAGCGAAGGCGCGCGGCCAGTCCGTGCGCAGGTAGACCCTCGCTTTCAGCCAGAGTGACCAGTTCGTGACCGACGGCGCGCAGGGCACCTTTCGAGTAGTCGACCACTTGGACGGACCGAAGGAACTGGGTCACGTTCAGACCCGAGGAATAGCGCGCTGTGCCGCCGGTGGGCAGCACGTGGTTGGAGCCCGCCACGTAGTCTCCCAGTGGGACCGGACTGTAATCGCCGACGAAGACTGCGCCGGCCGTGGTGACGCTGTTCGCGACCCCCAGTGCATCCCGACACTGGACCTCCAGGTGCTCCGGCGCGTAAGCCTGCGTGAGTTCCAAAGCTTGCTCGAAGGAGTCGGTCAGGACGATTGCCGACTGGGGTCCGCCCAGCGCAGACTCAATCCGCTTGGCCTGGGCGACTGTTCCGACAAGATCAGCCAGTGCCGAAGTGACGCCAGCCACCAACTCGGCACTGTCAGTGAAGAGAACCGAAGCGGCCGCCGGATCGTGCTCTGCCTGACTGATCAGGTCCGCCGCAACATAACGAGGATCCGCACTGTCATCCGCCAGGACCGCTATCTCCGTGGTCCCCGCTTCCGAGTCGATCCCACACACCTGCTGGACGACACGTTTCGCTGCGGCGACGTAAATGTTCCCCGGTCCGGTCACCTTGTCAACGGGTCGGCAGCGGTAATCACCGTCTGCGAAGCCGTAGGCCATGGCCCCGATTGCCTGGGCGCCTCCAACCGCGATGACTTCGCTCACGCCGAGAAGCTGGCACGCGGCAAGGATGGTGGGGTGCGGCAGCCCCCCGAACTGTTTCTGCGGCGGGCTGGCCACGACCATCGAGTCCACCCCGGCGACTTGCGCCGCCACAACGTTCATTACGACGGAGGAGGGATAGACGGCCAGGCCGCCAGGCACGTAAAGGCCGACCCGTCCCAGGGGAACCCAACGTTGGTAGACGACTCCCCCGGGGACGACTTCGGTGGCGCGCGGGGTCGGCAGCTGGGCTTCGTGTGCCAGCCGGGCGTTTCGCACCGCCAGTTCGAGGGCGTGTCGGACCTTTGGCTGCAACTCTTTGAGGGCCCGTTCCAAGTCCTCTTTGGGAACCCTCAAAGAAGCTGGGCGCACCCTGTCGAACTGTTCATCCAATCGGTACAGAGCCGCAGCGCCTTCGTCCCGGACCTGCGCCAGTAACGGCGTGACCACATCCACCGCAGCGTTTATGTCCAGCTTCGGCCTTGGCAGAAGCGATTGAGGGTCCTCCGGCAGAGTCTGTTCACGCAGGTCGATGATTCGCACCTGCCAATCCTATTGAGAGCTCCTCAGCGGGGGTGACCACGCCCGCGCAGTGGCCAGCGGCTGTGCTCGCGCAGGCCAGGTTGCGCCGAACGCTGCCCGCGTGGCCTCGGCGTGGCCACGTCCACAGCGGATCTAACTAACTGACTGCGCCCCGAAAAGCCCTTTCACCGCCGCAAAAAAAGAGGAATCCGGGTCCACGAGCAGCCGGTCGCCAAGGTCGATAGTGGTTTCTTTCGCGTGATCGTGGACGGTCAACCGCACCCGGGTGGTACCAGGAAACGCGCGCAGGGTCTCCGCTAGGCTCTGCAGCGCCTCCGTGTTGCACTGAGACGCGTCCAAAGCAATGTCCACGGGCATGTCTGATTTGTCCTTCAAGTTCAGCAGGGACGCCGAGTTCGCGGTGATCGATGCCTGGTCGTCTCTAAGGCCTACTCTCCCCGTGATCTTCACAATGTGGTCCTGCAGAAGAGACTGGGACATTGCCTCGTACTGGCGGGCAAAGAAGTAGACCTCTATGGAACCGCTGAAGTCCTCCACGGTGACGATGGCCCAAGGCAGACCCTGCTTATTGACCTTCCGGTCGATACTGGTGATCAGACCGGCAATCGTGACCCGTTTGTTGTCGTGCTTCCGGGCCTCTTCTTTCAGCGCGGCGATCTCAAGTTCCTGGTGCTTTATGAGCGCCCTTTCCATCCCCCGCAGAGGATGGTCCGAAACATACAGACCCAGCATCTCCCGCTCGAAAGCAAGCTTTTCCCGTCGGTCCCATTCAGGCAGGTCGGGGATCTCCACGGAGAACCCGCTGGACTGGTCACCGCCAGACAAGTCGGCAAACAGGTCGTATTGGCCCACCTGCTCATTCCGCTTCAAGTCGATGACGGCCTCCACTGCCTCATCACTTCGCGACAGAAGCGCGCGACGACTGTGCCCGAACCCGTCAAAAGCACCTGCTTTGATGAGGGACTGAATGGTCCTCTTGTTGCACACTTCGGCCGGGACCTTGTCTAGGAAGTCCTGGAAAGAGGAGAACTCCCCCTTCTCCTCGCGAGCGGAAATGATGCCGGAAACCACGTTTTCGCCGACATTCCTGACGGAGTTCAATCCGAATCTCACGCCCTCGGAGTCAGCTGTGAAGGCGCCGCGCGAAAGGTTCACGTCCGGGCGCCTAACCTTGATCTCCATACGCCGACATTCCGCCAGGTATAGAGCGCGTCTATCGGTGTTGGCTGCAGCCGAGGTGAGAAGCGCCGCCATGTACTCCTCCGGGAAATTCGCTTTCAGGTAAGCGGTCCAGTAGGAGACAAGACCATACGCGGCTGAGTGGGACTTGTTGAAGGCGTAGTCGGAGAAAGGAACGAGTATGCCCCACAGCGTGTCGACACAGTCCTGGCTGAAACCGTTTTCCAGCATTCCGGCCCTGAACGGCGCGAATTCCTTATCCAGGATCTCCTTTTTCTTCTTTCCCATGGCGCGACGGAGCATGTCGGCCTGCCCGAGCGTGTACCCGGCCACCTTCTGAGCAATCTGCATCACTTGCTCTTGGTAGACGATTAGGCCGTGGGTCATGCCCAGGATGTCCGCAAGCGGCTCCGCGAGCTCAGGGTGGATGGGGGTGACTTCCTGCCGGCCGACCTTACGAAGCGCGTAGTTCGTGTGGGACCCGGCTCCCATCGGGCCAGGCCGGTAGAGAGCGCCGACGGCGGAGATATCCTCAAAGTTGTCCGGCTGCATCAGCCGCAGCAGCTCACGCATCCCGCCACCTTCAAGCTGGAAGATTCCGAGGGTATCGCCTCTTCCCAGAAGCTCGTAGGTGCTCGGGTCATCCAAGGGCAAGGTATCTAAGTCCGGCACCGACTTCCCATTGAGGCGAATGTTCTCCAGGGCGTCGGAGATCACCGTGAGGTTGCGCAGGCCCAGGAAGTCCATCTTGAGCAGTCCGAGCTCTTCGCAGGAGGGGTAGTCAAACTGCGTGATGATGGCTCCGTCTTGGGGTCGCATCATCAGGGGAATGATCTCTTGGAGGGGCTCACTGGACATGATCACGGCGCAGGCGTGGACCCCCCACTGGCGGGTGATCCCCTCCAGCCGTTTAGCCAAGTCGAACACGTCGTGAATGTCCGGACGGGAGTCGTATAGTTCGCGGAACTCCTTTGCTTCCGCGTACCTGGGATGTGCCTTGTCAAAGATTCCAGACAGTGGCATCGGTTTGCCCATAACGTCGGAGGGCAGGGCCTTGGTTAGCTCCTCACCGACCCGGTATTCGCGGCCCATGACGCGGGCTGAGTCCTTCAGCGCCTGCTTCGACTTGATCTTTCCGTAGGTCACCACTTGGGCGACGCGATCGTCGCCGTACTTTTCGCGCACGTATCCGATGACCTCATCGCGCCGGCGCTCATCGAAGTCGACGTCGAAGTCTGGCATTGACACGCGCTCTGGGTTCAAGAAACGTTCGAACAGCAGTCCGTGTTCGATCGGGTTCAGGTCTGTGATTCCCATGGCGTAGGCAACCATGGAACCTGCCCCGGATCCGCGCCCGGGGCCCACGCGTATGCCTCGGTTCTTCGCCCAGTTTATGAAGTCCGCGACTACCAGGAAGTAGCCGGGAAATCCCATCTGCAGGATTACATCCTCTTCGTAGTCGGCGCGGTCGAGGACGTGGGCGGGAATCTGCTCCCCGAACCGCCGGTGGAGTCCGCGGCGGACTTCCTTGATGAACCAGGACCGTTCGTCCTCCCCCGCCGGCGTCGGGAACTGGGGCATGAAGTTGGCCCCGTCCTTCGTGGTTTTGAAGTGGACTTCGGACCGTTCCGCGATTTGCAACGTGTTGTCGAGGGCGGAGGGCAACTCTGTCCAATGGGAGCGCATGTCCTCTGTGGAACGCAGGTAGTACTGGTTTCCTTCGAAGGCGAAGCGGGGGCCGCCCTCATGGTAGGGCGGGTCTAGCAGGGTGGTTGTTGACTGGAGCGCGAGCATCGCTTCTTGCGTGTATGCGTCTTCCTTGCGCACGTAGTGGCTGTCGTTCGTGACCACTAGCGGGGCGTCGAGGAGGTCGGCAAGTGTTAGCAGATCCTTCTGGGTTCGCCGCTCAATGTCGATCCCGTGATCCATCAGTTCCACATAGAAGTTATCTGCGCCGAAAATGTCGCGGAGCTCAGAGGCTTCCTTCACCGCCTCATCCCACTGGCCCAGGCGCATCCGCGTCTGGACTGCGCCCGATGGGCAGCCGGTGAACACTGTCAGGCCTTCGTGGTAGCGCTGCATCAGGTCTTTGTCTATCCGCGGGTACTTCCCAAGGTTCCCCTCCAGGGAGGCCAGCGAACCCATCCGGAAAAGGTTGTGGACTCCCTCCGTGCTGTTCGCAACCAAGGTCAGGTGCGTGTAGGCACCGCGTGCGGAGACGTCGTCCTTCCTCTGGCTGGGTTCCCCCCAGAGAACCCGGTTCTTGTCGAAACGGGAAGTACCTGGGGTCACGTAGGCTTCCAGTCCAATCACCGGTTTGATGCCAGCCGCCACGCATTCCCTATAGAACTCATACGCTCCAAAGAGGTACCCGTGGTCTGTGATGCCAAGAGCCGGCTGCCCCAGGGCTGCGGCCTCGGCGACCATTGGCTTGATCTTTGCCGCTCCGTCGAGCATCGAGTACTCGGTGTGGTTGTGCAGGTGAACGAACCCGCCCTTTGTTGCAGCCATGCCAGGAAGCTTATCCCTGACCCCCGACACGCAGAGCGTCCAGGGCCGCCACTAGGTCGTCCGGGTAAGGGGCGTGCACGGTAACGCCCTCGCCAGTGCGGGGGTGTTTGAACCCGAGCTCCACGGCGTGGAGCCACTGGCGTTCCAACCCGGTGCGTTCGGCGCGGATTGGATCAGCACCATAGAAAACGTCTCCGACGCACGGGTGGCCGATCGCGGACATGTGAACCCGGATCTGGTGCGTCCTCCCGGTCTCCAGGTTCACTTTCACTAGCGCCGCGCCCGGCATCAATTCATCGACGTCGTAGTGGGTAACGGCTCGTTTTCCGCCCTCGACGACGGCCATTCGCCACTGCCGCGAAGGGTGGCGGCCGATCGGCGCGTCGATGGTGCCACGCGCAGGATCTGGGTGTCCCTCCACAACCGCGTGGTAGATCTTGTGGACCGCCCTGTGGCGGAACGCGTTCTTCAGGCGTCCGTATGCCAACTCGGATTTGGCCACCATCATCGCCCCGGAGGTTCCAACGTCTAGGCGTTGAACGATTCCCTGCCTCTCTGTGGGTCCGGAGGTGGACACGCGCACACCTGCGGCCTCCAAAGATGAAATGACGGTCGGGCCGTCCCAGCCGGGCCCGGTATGAGCGGCGACGCCCACCGGCTTGTTGATGACTATCAGGTCCTCGTCCTCGTACAGCACGTCTAGCGGGGCGGCCGGAGCCGGTGATTTGGTCACCTCGGGCAGGTCGATCTCCAGGATCGAGTTGCCTGCAAGACGGTCCGATTTCGCGGCTACACGCCCGTCCACGCGGACGCGGCCTTCCTCAAGAAGACCCACGCATTGGCTCCTTGACATTCCCAGGAGGCGCGCAAGTGCGGCGTCCACCCTGTCTCCAATCAACCCGTCAGGGACCGGGAGCACACGCGTTTCACTCATCGTCGCCACCGTGGCGGGAAGTGCTGGCTTCATCTTTGTCCGCCGCTCCTTCATCCGGGGTGAAGAGCTTCCACCCGACGAGGACGATGGCGCCCACCACAATCCAGATGTCGGCCACGTTTCCGACGAACCAGTCGTTGTAGTTGATGAAGTCGACTACGTGGCCCACCCCGAATCCGGGAGGCCTGGTCAACCGGTCGTACAGGTTTCCGGCCGCACCCCCCGCTATCACGCCCAGCAGTACCGCCAAGGCGCTCGAGCGGTTTCGTAAGGCGTACCAAATGATTCCAACAAGTATCGCCGCAGAAAGGATCGTGAAGATCCACGTGCTTGAAGTCCCGAGAGAGAAAGCAGCGCCCGGGTTGTGAACCAGTTGCAGCGTTATGAAGCTACCGATGAAGTTCTGCTTCTCTCCCTCCTCAAGGTGAGACAGCGCCCACGCTTTAGTCCCCAGATCCAAGGCTAGGGCGACAATCGCGACACTCAGAAATAGCCACCACATCCGGTTGGCGAAAACGGACGCGGGGCGATTGGTCTTTTCATTCATCGGCCCAATACTACGGGCACAAAAAAGGTGCCCACCCCAAGAGTCGGGGCGGGCAACCTGAAGAACGTCTACGACCTACTGGTCGCCCTCCTTGTTGAGGTCGCTCAGCAGCTTCTGCAAGTGCTCCGAGATGGAGGACCTGTAGTCCGCCTCAAACGCGCGCAAACCGTTGATGGAGTCTTCCAATCCGGCCTGGTCTATACGCAGCTGGTTCAGAATGTCATCCCGCTTCGTCTTCGCTTCTTCGACGATCTGGTGGCCTTCTTCACGGGCCTCCGCAACGATCCGCTCACCTTCGGCGCGACCATCGTTCACGTACTCGTCATGCAGCCGCTGTGCGAGGGCGAGCATCGCCGTGGCTGCTTGAGGATCGGAAGCTTCCGCCGCTGGCGCCGTCTCTTCGACAACGGCCGCTTGCTCAACTGCTGCGGGGGCAGCTTCCGCTGCGGGCTCCTCAACGACAGCGGCTTCGACCACCGTCTCCTGCGCGGCCTGCGGGGCGCCTGACTGCAGCTCTTCGATGCGCTGGTCAGCCTCAGCAAGCTTCTGCTTCAGTTCCGTGTTCTCCACGGTCAACGCGTAAATGGTAGCGACGACTTCGTCAAGGAACTCGTCTACCTCAATCTGGTCGTAACCTTCGCGGAACTTGACGGACTGAAACGTCTTATTCAGAACGTCATCGGCGGTAAGCAGCGCCATATTGTTCACCTCTGTCGTTATCAATGCGGAAGACATTAGCGCCGCGATTGGCGGTACCAATGGCCAGCAGCTTTGGTCAGACGCTAGTCAACCGGAACTGCATACGACTAGATCATAGCGACACGTCGCTAAGGTGTCGCAACATTCGCCACATCAGCAACACTTATGTGCCCTGTTCCGCACGAATGCTACCGGCTTGCCCCCAGGTAAACCAGCCACCATCCCACCCGCCCGAGGATGAGAACCGCGATGAATAGGAGCATGAACCCAACGTCCAAACCCACGTTTCCAAGCCGAATCGGAGGGATGTAGCGCCTCAACCAACGGACCGGGGGATCCGTAATCTTGTATATGAAGTCAAATATCACTAGCAGAAAGCCGGGTGGAGTCCACCTCGGCGCCAGTATCCGAGTCCAGTCCAGAATGACCCGGGTCAGAAGCACCAGTGAGTAGATCCAGGAACCGTAAGCCAGGATGTACCCCAGGATGGTGACGAGGGAAGCCAATTCAACCGGTCTTCGCTAGAACAGATCCGTGGCGCGGTGCTCCGACTTGGAGGCGACCTCTACACCCTGTGGGGAAAGCAAGAACACCCGGGGTGTCACCCGCTCAATGGAGGCGCGCAAGCCGAAGACCAACCCAGCCGCAAAATCGAGGATCCGCCGGGCCTCCACGTCCGCCAACTCCGTCAAATTGATGATCACGGGGGTGCCATCACGCAGCGCCTCTCCGATCATGCGGGCGTCAGCGTAGGAGGAGGGGTGGACCGTCACAATCCTCTTGATCGCGGTCTGGCGCGGCGCCCTTTCGCGCGCAGGAGCAACTTCCGAATGGGCGCGGCCACCATCTAGCGAATGCAACTTAACCTCTGTGACCTGAGCGGGTTCAGGGGTTGGAACCACTTCGATGGCCTCTTCGAAGACTTCCTCATCTTCGTCCGGCACCCGCCAACCCATGAGTTCCATTGCCCGGTTGAACCGCTGAGCCATTGCGCAACCTCCACGAAGAATCAGGATGAAGAAGTCCTACGGCGCTCTTTCTTGGGCGGGCGCCATGTCATAAAGAACGGTAGTCGCTGCGCGGCCGTCTCCGGTTGCGCCACGCGCTATGTCAGCGAAGAAAATCCGGAATGTCCAGCTCTTGGTCCGCCGACTCGTCTTCATACACGTGCGGCGGCTGGAACGTCTCCCGAACTGTGGCAGTCCGAGGGGCTTCCGTTCGCCTGACCGCGGACATCGCCCCGGTGCGGGTAGGGACTTCGGGAGCGGCACGGTGTGAGGGCATCTGAGGAGCTGTGCGGGGCGCCTCGACGCGAGGAGCCGGTGGCGTAGCGAGCGGGGCAGCGTCGGGAGAGTCAACGACGATGGTCTCAGCTTGCTGCACGCTGCGCTGCGCCGCCGCTGACTTGCGCTGCGCCTGCTGGTCAAAGCCCGCGGCGATCACGGTCACCCGGATCTCATCTCCCAAGGATTCATCCACAACGTTGCCGAAGATGATGTTGGCTTCTTCATGGGCAGCCTCTTGCACCAAGGTGGCGGCCTGCATGATTTCGTGGAGACCAAGGTCGGGGCCGCCTTGAACGAAGAAGAGAATGCCATGGGCACCGTCTATGGAGGCTTCCAGCAGTGGCGAAGAGATGGCAGTTTCCACGGCCCGGAGAGCACGGTCCTCTCCGGTCGCGGCACCGATCCCCATCAGCGCTGAACCGGCGTCCTTCATCACGGACTTCACGTCGTTGAAGTCCACGTTCATCATGCCTGGAGTGGTGATCAGCTCGGTGATTCCCTGAACACCCGAAAGCAGGACCTGGTCGGCAGCTTTGAAGGCGTCAATGATGGTGATGGCACGGTCGGAGATGTCGAGTAGACGATCGTTTGGGATCACTATGAGCGTGTCAACTTCGGCCCGCAGAGCCTCCACCCCGGCCTCCGCCTGCTGCGCGCGGCGTCGGCCTTCCCAGGAGAACGGCCGCGTCACTACGCCCACGGTCAAGGCTCCGGCCTCCCGAGCAGCCTTCGCCACGACGGGAGCACCTCCAGTTCCGGTCCCCCCGCCCTCGCCCGCAGTGACGAAGACCATGTCCGCTCCGGCCACGGCTTCTTCGATCTCATCCTTGTGGTCTTCGGCGGCCTTCCTACCCACTGCCGGGTCGGCGCCTGCGCCTAGACCGTGGGTGGAATCGCGCCCGATGTCCAGCTTCGTCTCCGCATCGGACATGAGGAGAGCCTGCGCGTCGGTGTTGATTGCAATGAACTCAACGCCCTTGAGACCCGCGTCGATCATGTTGTTGATGGCGTTCACACCACCGCCGCCGACACCGACGACTTTGATTACTGCGGGGTAGTTCTGCGATACCACCACTGGTCCTCCCGAGGGCTGTTGCTCTCCACCAAAGCCTCAGGCTCAGGTAGAAGGTTGCACTTTCTGGTTGCTCTGGCGGATAGAAACTAGGGGCCTAAGTGCTCGTGGGCAAGAACCCGGCTCGGCGTGTTGCCCCTTTGCCGCCGACCAGCACACAGCAGACCCGTGGGTCACGAAGTCACTGGTCGGCGAGGGTCCCGCAGGTCGTAGGTTTCAGCGGGCGCCTGCTCCATCAACAAGGCCAACACCTGCGCTTTCACATCGGAGTCCTCACTGGTTCCCCAGACGACACGCGCCCCGCTGGCCAAATCCAAAGTGACCGCAGTCCCATCCACGGCAACGCCCGTGACCTGCTCTTTGACGCCATCAGGTAACGCGCTCCAAACTTGGACGCCCAGCGCTGCCTGCTTGCGCACGTCGTCCTCGTCCGTCGCCGTTGCAGTGACCAGCGGCAGTCCCTCAACAGGTTCAGGCACGACCTCCACAGTCACACCATCCTCGCCAACGAGCGCGTATCCCTGGTCGGTCTCCAACATGGCCTGGGGCGCCCGCTTCGTGACCTGAACGTCCACACCCGAAGGCCACGACTTAGTGACCTTCGCACTGATCACAGAGGGAAGCTCCGTGAGCTCCGCCTCTAGGCCTGCGGTCGACAGCCGTGGCAGTGGAGTCCCTACCCGAGACTCAACGACGGAGCGGACCACAGGATCCAGGGCTCCCGATTGCTCCGACTCAATCTTTATTTTGGCCGGGTTCAAAGCGAAGACGGAAGAAAAGAACACCACCCAAACCAGGACGGTAGCCGCAGCCACACCGCCTAGGGCAAGGAGGAGCCGATGAATGATCAGCTTGAACCGAGCCTGGGTCCGCTCTTTGTTCTTCTCACGGAAATCGATTCTCACAGCGCCGTCCGAAGGCTCAACTGCCGCCCTCGTCCTGCTTGCCAAACCCGAACTTGCGACGGGTCGGACCGGGGCCTCCACAGACCCAGCCTCGCCTCTCCGGGGCCGTCCCAACGTGGGCTTGCGTAGCGAAGACGCACTAAACCGCATACCCCTAGATTTCGACTCCCCTTGACGCTCGGTGTCCGTCCGCGCGTCGTGGGTGGGGGCAGCGGGCGAGGGCGGCACCCCCTGGTCGGGCGCGGAACGCGCGGAAGCGGCAGTATCCGCCGGCGCGGACGCCGTCTCCACTTCCAAGCTCTCTCTGCGCCGCGGGCGCGGCGGGGGTCCGGGGCTTGGACTCACGGACGCACCGAACCTTCCTCAACCCACCGTTCGACTACCGCAGATGCCTGAAGGAAGATGTCCCCCGCACCCAAGAGGACACACACGTCTCCCCGCTCAGTCCAGTCCGCAGCCAGCAACGCAGCCTGGTGAGCCTGCGGGACGTAGACACACTCGAGGTCTCCCGCGGCAGCTATTAGTTCGGAGGTTACGCCCGGCACAGGGTCTTCCCGAGCGGCGTAAATGTCCGTGAGGATCACCCTGTCGGCCGCGGTCAGCGCCTGTGCGAAACGGGATGCGAAGTTCTTGGTGCGGGAATACAAGTGTGGCTGGAACACGACGATTACCTTGCCCTCACCTGCGACCAGCCGAGCCTGTTCCAGTGCCGCAGCGACCTCGGTGGGATGGTGGGCGTAGTCGTTGTAGACGCGCCGGCCTGCGACCTCGCCCACCAGCTCGAAGCGGCGCCCCGCCCCACGGAAGCCCTCCAGCGCACGGGCAGCAGCGGCGGGCTCCACGCCCACGGCGACGCAGCCAGCCCAGGCGCCAGCGGCGTTGAGCACGTTGTGGACGCCGGTGACTTGAAGTCGAAGTGGGTAACGGTTGCCCTCAAAAGTTAAGGTCGCACTGGCAGAATCCTCCTCCAGGCAGACGTCATCAACCGAGACGTCGAATCCCGGGCCGCGCCCGTACGTCCACACGCGCCCCACGGTGGGAAGCTGGCGGGCGTATTCGGCGACGTGCGCCGACCCCTCATCCTCCCCGCAGCACACAACCGTTCCGCCGTCGACAAGCCGGTCCACGAACTCCTCAAAAACCCCCAAGAACGCCTCTTTCGACCCGAAATGGTCCAGGTGGTCGGGCTCAACGTTAGTGATCACTTCTACGGCGGGCCGGTAGTTAAGGAAGGAGCCGTCAGACTCATCTGCCTCGGCCACGAAAGGCCCCGTGCCAACCCGCGCCCCGGAGCCTTCGCCCAGAACTGGCCCGCCAATGGCAAACGAAGGGTCAAGACCAGCCCGGAGCAAGCCCACAGCGATCATCGCCGAAGTAGTTGTCTTTCCGTGAGCGCCAGCAACCGCAACAAAGTCGTGCCGCTCCGCCGCCAGCCGGAGCGCCTGAGACCTGTGGATCACGTGCTGGCCCCGCTCACGGGCGAGAGTGAGTTCCGGGTTCGAGTCACGAATCGCCGAAGAGACGACGACTATCGCACCTTCGGGCAGACGCTTGGCTTCATGCGGGAAGTACGCGCCGATGCCCTTCGCCCGCAGGTGGGCGAGGACGGCCGAGTCCTGACGGTCGGACCCGGTCACCTGGGCGCCCTCCCCTGCCAAGAGTTCAGCGACCACCGACATCCCGGCCCCGCCAATCCCGATCAGATGGAACGTCTTTCCAGCCAAGGGCGCCGCTTCTTTGAGGATCTGCTCGGTGTACTGTCCCACGCTCACACACCCCCTGTCGCCGCGGCAACCGCCAAGTCTGCGAGCAGTTCCGCGCCGTCGCCTGGCGAAGTGGCCCGGTTAGCCTCTCCCATCTGTGTGAGGCGTTCGGGACTCTGCAGGAGATCTAGCACTTGGTTCCGGAAGACTTCCGCAGTGAAGTCCCGATCCTCTACAAGTACTGCGCCGCCTGCGGCAATCTGTTGCTCTGCGTTTAGCTTCTGTTCCCCATTTCCTATTGGCAACGGCACATAGAACGCGGGCATGCCCAATACGCCTAACTCCGAAACCGTTCCGGCCCCCGACCTGCACAGGACCAGGTCAGCTGCCGCCAGGGCCACTTCCATGTTGTTCAGATACTCCCTCACAACCCAAGTCACGCCTTCGTTTCGCGCTGCTACTTCGAGGACTTCCTCGGATTTCCCGCTCCCGGTGACGTGCAGGATCTGCGCCTTGCCGGCCAGAGCCGGGGCACCGCTCTGCACTACTTCGTTCAGGTGTTGCGCCCCCAGGGAGCCTCCGGTAACTAGAAGGACGGGCAGGTCGTGGTCGAGTCCGAAGTAGTCGCGGGCCTCGCGCCGCGACTGGCTGAGACCATCCGCGCTGCCTCTGCGCGCCGCCAACTCCATAATCGGCCTGCGCAGCGGCAAGCCAGTGAAAACGGTCTCCCCGTCTCGGGCGCGCAACTTAGTCTGTGGGAAGGCCAGGGACACGGCCCTGGCCTTGCGTGCCCCGAGGCGGTTGGCCCAACCGGGGCGGACGTTCTGTTCCTGGACCAGGAACGGCTTTCCTTGCCGGCCAGCCGCAAGATATGCGGGGGCTGCCACGTAGCCGCCAAATCCGACCACGGCGTCGCAGCCCGCCATTGCTTCGCTCGCCCGGGCAACGGCGGATCGCAAGCGCGAGGGCACGCTGAACAGCGCTGGGGAGGGCTTCCTGGGAATGGGCACCTTCGGCATCGTGTGCAAGGTCAAGCCCGCAGCCGGGACCAGAGTTGACTCCAGCCCCTCAGCGGTGCCCAGAACCTCTACCTGGTGACCTCTCTCCGCCAGTGCGGCCGCGGTGGCAAGCAGAGGGTTGACGTGGCCCGCTGTTCCGCCGCCGGCGAGTAGGAATTTCATATCAAACACCCATCTCCCTGAAGAGCTTTCGGTTCACTTTGCCTTGCGAGGGCGCGCGGCGAAACGAGGGTCCCGCCCACCCGTGTCTGGGCTGAGACGCCCTTTCTTTCCCATGCCCGCGTCGGCGCGAGCAAAGGATAGGAGAACACCGATTGCCATGGCCGTAAAAAGGAAGGATGACCCTCCGTAGGAAACCAGAGGGAACGGAACTCCGATCACTGGAGCGAGTCCGGTCACCGTGCCCACGTTGATCAGGCCCTGCACGATGAACCAGGTTGCGATGCCCCCGGAGCTTATTCGAATGAAGGCGGATTTAGAGTTCATGGAGAGTCGCAGGGTTCCATAGACAAGCAACCCGAGCAACACGAGCAGGGTGAGTGTGCCGATCAGCCCGAACTCTTCGCCCACGATCGCCAGGATGAAGTCCGTGTGCGCCTCTTGCAGGTAGTTCCATTTTTCCCGCGACGCTCCCGGCCCCAAACCGGTGAGTCCTCCGGAGCCGAGGGCCCAAAGACCATGGTCGGTCTGAGTGGGAGCAGAAGTCGAGGGTTCGGAGCTAAGCCAAGGCAGGAACTCGAGGACCCTTCGTGTCCTCGACGGGCTGCTGGCCACCAAAACGATTGCTGCCGCTGCGCCAATGACCCCCGTCCAGGCGAACCACTTGAGAGGCACATTCGCCACCCACATGGCTCCAAAGGCGATGCCCACGAAGATCAGAGCGGTGCCCATGTCTGCGCCCGCCATGACCGCCAAAAGCGCAAGCATTGTGGGCACACCGACCGCCAGGAGCAAATGCTGGACCTTATCTACTCTCACCGAACGCCCCGACAGGCTGCGGCCGAGCATCAGTGCGGTTGTGAGCTTCAAGAACTCCGAGGGCTGGATCGCCTGGCCCGTGCCTGGGATAGGTAGCCAGTTCTTGTTTCCGCCCTGCCCGATTCCCAGTGGGATCAGCATGAACTGCAACACCAAAGAGATCAGGAAGAGCGCTGGTGTCCAACGCTCGAGACGCGTAGGAGAGATCAGCGCGGCGGTGACCGCGGCGACCAGCGCCATAGCGGCGATCCCCAGCGTCTTCAGGAACGGAACGTAGGGATTTATGCCCTGCGCAATGTTCGTGACCGCCGAGGCGCTGAACCCCATGAGCAGCCCAAACAGGGCCAGGAGGACGGCGGGCACCAAGATTAGGTAGTAGGTGGTAACCGGGGACTGCGCCGCAGGCGAGGTCGACGACCGTGCAAACCGAATACGCGGAATGCGTGAGCGCAAAGGACGGTGGCCTGTGGCTTGCTGGGCCATAGCTACCTCCTCCTCACACGGTGTCCAACACTGCCTGCGCGAATATGTCCCCCCGTTCGCTGTAGCTGTCGAACTGGTCCCAGGAGGCGCAGGCGGGCGCCAGCAACACGGTATCGCCCGGGCGTGCCAATGCCTGGCAGGCGCGCACAACTTCCTCCATCCAGCTGGATGGAGCACCCACCCCCGGGACGGAGACCACCGGCACTTCCGGCGCCACCTGGCTGAAGTCACGAAGGAGGGAACTCTGGTCTGCCCCGATCACTACAGCGCCCCGAATCCTGTCTGCCACCTGCTCCACCGTTTCCCGAAGAGACTGCCCTTTGGTGTCCCCTCCAACGACCCACACGGCGCGCCCCACGGGCACATTGGACAAAGCCGCCACCGCAGCGTGACCGTTCGTCGCCTTGGAGTCGTCCACCCATGTGACTCCATCCGCTTGCGCTACCACGGCAAAACGGTGGGGTGCCACTGCGAACCCGCGTAGTCCGGCCAGGACGTCCTCGCCGGTAACACCCACGCTCAGGGCAAGGGCGGCTGCCGCCAATGCGTCCCGCACAAGAGGACCCGCGGTCCCTGACCCGGCGAGGGCGCCTCTGAGAAGTGGGACCTCCCCCAGGTCCACCCCTTCACCACCGGCGAAGGCCCGGTCGAAAAGCACCCCCCCATCCACTCCCACAGCTCCCTGGGGGACGGGCCCAAAGGTAAGTGGCACCAGGAGGGACCCGCCGGCATCCTCTGCGTTCGCAGCCATAGCGGCGGTGACTGGATCGTCCGCGAAGAACAGGCGAGCGGCCTGAGTGCGGTCATAGACCCGGCCCTTGGCCGCCCGGTACGCCC
>CAYFQC010000002.1:35348-52383 GCA_964345155.1 uncultured Actinomyces sp. | reverse complement strand
TCCGTCATTCCCACCGTGGTGGTCTTACCGTTAGTGCCCGTTACTGCCAGCCACTGGGCGTCCTTCCCTTGGGAACAGCGCCAGGCCAGCTCGACTTCCCCGAACACTTCTAGCCCCTGCTCGGCGGGGATGGACACTAAGGGAGAAGTAGGAGGGATTCCGGGAGAGGCCACCACGAACTCAGGTTCCAAGGCCACCACGGACTCGGCCAGGGAGCGGGCAGAGGGATCGACGAGGAGGCGGACTGACCCGTCCTCGCCCTCAGTCGCGGAGGCCTTCTGGTCGAAGATGGTAACTTCGAAACCGCGGTCGGCCAGCAACTTCGACGCAGCACGCCCGGCCACCCCGGCACCCAGGACGGCCACGTTTCCGCGGGTCATCGGGTGCCCGCAACCCATTCGAGGTAGAACAGGCCGACACCGGTCGCGGCGAACAGGGCCGAGATTATCCAGAAACGAGTCACGATGGTGACTTCCTTCCACCCCTTCAGCTCGAAGTGGTGGTGCAGTGGGGCCATCCGGAACACTCTCTTGCCCGTCTTCTTGAAGACACCTATTTGGATTACGTCAGACATCGTGACGATGAAGAACAGGCCACCAATCACGATGGCAAGTATTTCCGTGTGGGACATGATCGACAGCCCCGCGAATGCGCCGCCCAGAGCCAGGGATCCGGTGTCCCCCATGAATATCTGCGCGGGTGCGGCGTTCCACCAAAGGAACCCGATCAGCGCGCCGACGACGGCCGCCGAGAAGATAGCCAGCCCGAGCGGATCCCGAGTTTCATAGCAGACGTTGATCGCCCCTACCTGGGTGTTGCACGCCTGGCTGTACTGCCAAAAAGAGATGATCACGTAGGCGGAGAAAACAGCTATGGACGATCCGGTGGCCAAACCGTCTAGCCCGTCCGTGAGATTGACGGCGTTCGACCACGCGGCCACCAGGAAGTTGACCCACAGCAAGAAGAGAACCACGCCCAAGGCCACGCCCGCAAAGGCCAGGTTCAGAGAGACGTTTGCCACTATCGGGATCTTTGTCAAACCAGGGGTGCGGCCGGCCGCGTTCGGGTTAATCAAAAGCAGCGCACCAAAAACGGTGGCCACCCCAACCTGTCCAACGATCTTCCCGCCGGGGTGAAGTCCGAGGCTTCGGTGCTTGCGGATCTTAATGAAGTCGTCCAGGAACCCAATGAGTCCCAACCCCACAAACAAGAACATCAACAGCCACACGGAGTACGTCGGCCAGCCCCCGTTGGCGCCGAAGCCCACCAGGACCGCCACCAGCACGGAAAAGATGATCACTATTCCGCCCATCGTGGGCGTGCCGCGCTTCGTGAAGTGGGCGGTTGGGCCGTCCTGTCGGATGAACTGGCCGTACTGCTGCTTGACTAGGAACTTAATGAGTACAGGCGTCGCAAAAAGACTGACCAGAAAAGCAGCCGCGAAAGCGACAATCACACCGATCATTGGTGATCAGTCTCCTAACTGCCACGTCCGCCTTGTCGCGAACGATCCTACGCTGTCTGGGTAAGCGAATCCGCTACCCGCCATACCTGGGAACCATAAGAGCCCTTGAGCAGAACGAAATCTCCGGGCTGTAACCTTTGCCTCAGTTCTTCTAGTGCTCGTCCGTGGGAGTCCACGGCTACAGTTTCTGTCTCCTTCGCGAGCCCCTCCAGCAGCGGCGCGGCGCCACTTCCTACCGCCACCACAACGTCTGGACGGGTATCGGCCACGGCGGCAGCCAACTCCCGATGCAAGGCACCTGACGCCTCACCGAGTTCCAACATCTCCCCCAGGACCAGGAGTAGCCGACGGTCGCGCCTGAGTGCTTTACCCGCCTCTAAGGAGGCCCTCATTGAATCCGGGTTGGCATTGTAGGAGTCGTCCAGCACCGTGACTGCCACCGGTGCCCCATCGCCCTCCAATTGAACTTCGACGCCCTCGTGCAAAGCCATTCGGTGCGGTGACACGGCGGCAGCTGTCTCCAGAACGCGGACCGCGTTGATCGTCGAGCGGCCGAGAACGAAGTTACACGCCGTGGCAGCCAACGCGTTGCTCACCTGGTGCAGGCCTGCGATGCGCAGCGATACGCGTCCCCGGAAGTCCGGCGTCGTCAAGACGAAAGAAGGGCATCCGTCGTCCTCAAGCAGGAGGTTCTCAGCGGCGAACTCGGCCCGCGCATCCCCGCTAACAGAGAAGTACTCCACCGGACCTGGCGCGGCGCCGGCCATCGCCGCGACGTGCGGATCATCCAGGTTCAGTACGGCCGTGCCGCCTGGCACAAGTCCTTCCACCAGTTCCTGCTTGGAAGCGGCCAGAACCTCAACTGAGCCGAATCCGCCCAAATGAGCTGTTCCGACCAATAGGACGACCGCCGCGTCGAGCGGAGCTATCGAGGTTAGGTAGCGGATGTGGCCCGGACCGGAGGCGCCCATCTCCAAGACCAGAAAGCGGGTATCTTCCCCCGCCTTGAGGATGGTCAAGGGACACCCCACCTCGTTGTTGAAGGAGAGAATCGGAGCCACCGTCGGACCGGAGGCTGACAGTATGCGTGCCAGCAAGTCTTTCGTGGTCGTCTTTCCAGCGGACCCGGTGATGCCCGCGACTTGGATTGGGCCACGCGTGCGAAGATCCGCCAGGTGATGCTTGGCTAGGTCGCCCAGGGCCCGTGTACCGTCCTCCACGATCACCTGCGGGACCGCCACAGGAAGTTCGCGTTCGACCACCAGTGCCACCGCTCCGGCCTCGACTGCGGCCTCTGCGAAGTCGTGGCCGTCCGTATTCTCCCCGACCCTAGCCACGTAGATCGATCCGGGTGCGCATTCTCTGGAGTCCGTCTGAGCGAGACTCAGGTCCACATCCAGCGACTGCGCGTCGACCGCGCCGAGCAGCGAGCCGCCGGTTGCGGCAGCGACCCAGTCCAGACTTCGAAGCATGAATCCCTCCTGTGTGCGCCGGCCCAACGTGGGACGGCCGCATTTGGCATTGTCCTACAGGGAATCGGCCGACACGTCCTCGTGAAGGCTGATCGGGTACAGATCTGCCTCTTCACTGGAAGGCGGAATGTCAAGCGCGCGGATCGTGTCCAGGACTATCTGCTTCACCAGTGGGGCAGCAGATTCGCTCGCCAAGTACATCGACGTCGGCTTGTAGAGAACAACCGAGATGGCCACCTGAGGGTCATCCGCGGGGAAGAGCGCGACCATGTTCGCGATGGTGCCGCCCGTACCGATCTCGGCTGTACCGGTCTTGGCCGCCACCCGGTAGCCGTCCACAGACGCCAAAGCGCCCGAACCGTCCCCCGACGTTACTGACTCCAGCATCCGAATGGTGGTCGCCGCTACCTCCGGACTAACTACCTCTACGGGTGCAGAACGTTCGATGGGGGTCACCACCCCGTCCTCGTCGGTGAAACCCGACACGATGGTCGGCTCCAACCGCACTCCCCCGTTTCCCAGCGTCGCCATAATCGAAGCGGCCTGGATGGCGTTCACCGCATACCCCTGACCGAACATCGTCGTGAAGTACGTTCTGCCATCCCAGTCAGACGCGCTTTCAGCCAGCAGTCCGGGCGATTCTCCGGGCAACTGCACTCCCGTGGCAGTGCCAATTCCAAAGCGGGTGAGTAGGTCGTATCTGTCCTCGGCGGAGATCTGCTCTCCGATCATCACGGTTCCTGTGTTCAAAGACTCAGCCAGAATGCCGGTTGCAGTGCGCCACAACGGCTCGTGCTCGTGGATGTCCGTGAAGGTTTGGCCCCCCGTGGTGTACGAGTCCGAGACCAGGAACTCGGTCTCCGGAGTGATGATCCCTTCCTGCAACGCGCCGGCGAAGGTGATGACCTTGCCGACGGAACCTGGCTCGTACACCATCTGAGCGGCCCGCGATGCCTGCGGCCCTTCCTCTGGCGACTCCGTGCCCGAATCTGCCAAGGCCAGAATCTCAAAAGTGGAAACGTCCATGACGACCGCGGCCCCCCACTCGGCGCCCGTCTGGGCCACTGAGTCGTCGACTGCTTTCTCTGCTGCGTGCTGTAGGTCCGAGTGAATGGTGGTGTTCACGGTTAGGCCCTCCACCGCCTCCTTGGAGACGACCTTCGCGCCAGGGATCACGGCGCCGGTGGGACCGATTTCGTAGGACTCCTCACCCGGTGTGCCGGTGAGCTCCTGATCGAAGACGATCTCCAAGCCCGCGTTGCCGTTGCCCTCAGAGTCGATGGCTCCGAGGACCGTACCAGCCAGTTCCGAGGCCGGATAGACGCGCTCGAAGGCTGGCTCCCACTCGATCCCGTAAATGCCGAGCTTCCGAATGGCACGGTATGTTTCAGCATCGACGTTTTTCGCAAGGTACACGTAGGTCTGGTCCCCGACCATTGCGCCGCCGAGCTCGGCTTCGTCCATGTCAAGAAGCGGTGCGAGTTGGGCTGCTGCCTCAGCAGGACCTACGCCAACCACGTTGCCGTCTTCGTCAAGGTGCCTGTATTCCAGAATGTTCTGCTGGTTCACCGCTATGTGATAGGTGACCCGGGACTCCACCAGCGTGTTCCCGTCGGCATCGACAATTTTGCCGCGCGCGGCCTGCACCGAGGACGCAGAAGTACGTACTATTCGACCTTGTTCAGCGAGATCTGCGCCCCGGACAATCTGGATCATGAATAACTGGAACGCGGCCACCAGCAGTGCGAGCGCGGTGACCCCCATGATGGCCCGAGGCCGCCTCGCGGCCTTGTCCGCACTCACTGCGCCGGCACCCCACCCTCGACACTCTGCCGTTCCAGAGAAATGGCCCCAACTTCCCCGGCAGGTACCAGCCCCAGCGCCGTGGCCTTTTCCTCCAAGGCCTGCGGAGACTGAGCGGCCAGGAGTTCGGACTCCAACGTCTCGGTTTCGGCCTTCAGTTCAGCGAGGACGACCTGCTGATCACGAATTTCATATGCCCTTTGAGCCATCTGGGTGTTCACCACCATCGGGACCGCGATCATCAATATGGCGAGGGCCGCGGCGAGCAGCAAGTAGGGCCACGCCTTCACCCTGCGAGCGGCCTGCCTGCCCGGTACTACTTGGATTCGTCGCGGGGCAGCCTGGGGTTCGCCCTGCCTGCGAGGCAGAGCCGGCACCGCGTCAAGGCGAGGAGCATTAGCGGACATCGTTCCTCCAAGGGGCTTTGACTTCTACGGCCCGCAAGCGGACGGAAGCGGATCGGGGGTTTTCTTTCTGTTCTTCAGGGGTGGCCTTCTCGGCGCCGCGGGTGAGCGGCACCAGTCGGGCGCGCGCCTCGACCTCGTACGCAGTCATTGGCAAGCCGACAGGAATCGCGGGATTTGTCCCCTCCGCGAAAACGGATTTCACCAGTCGGTCCTCAAGAGATTGGTAAGACTCGACGACCAGTCGGCCCCCCACTCGCAGAGAGGAAAGCGCGTTCGGGAGGGCGTGCTCCAATATCCCGAGTTCGTCGTTGACGGCGATGCGCACTGCTTGGAAGGTGCGTTTGGCGGGGTTGCCTCCGGTGCGTCTGGCGGGAGCGGGAATCGCCTCCCTCACGATCTGCGCCAGTTGCCCGGTGGTCTCCACGCCTCCCGAGGTGCGCTCCTGAATGATTCGGTCGGCTATGCGCGGGGCGAACTTCTCGTCGCCGTAGCGGCGAAGGATTTTGACTAGTTCAGCCCGGTCCACGTCGTGTAGGTAGTCCCGGGCGCTCACCGCGTTTGTCGGGTCCATACGCATGTCCAAAGGGGCGTCATGAACGTAGGAAAACCCCCGGTGGGCCTCATCAAGCTGCATCGACGATACGCCAAGGTCCATCAGGATCCCGTCGGCCATGCGGCCAGCCAGGGACTCGGGGATCTGATCGTACGTGCCGTGGAAGGGGACGAACCTGTCCCCGAAACGAGCGAGCCGCGCGGCTGCCAGGCCTAGCGCTTCCCCGTCCCGGTCAATCCCGATGACCGTGAGGTCGGGGAAACGGTCTAGTGCCGCTTCGCTGTGGCCGCCGAGCCCAACCGTCGCATCGACCATCAGCGGCGACGGCACCTGGAGGGCGGGCGCAAGGAGGTCAAGGCAGCGCGTAGCCATCACGGGCGTGTGCTGGGCCGGGGCCATGCCTCTTCCTTCCTAGATCGGGGTGGACAGGAACATCGTTTTGCTGCTGACTGGCACTCTTCGACTACCTCCGGCGCCTCCTCGGCTCTGGCTCCGGGGAAGTGGAGTCAGAACCAAGGAGAGCGCCGGAAAACTTAGAACACACCGGGGATTACCTCTTCCGCGGTCTGTGAGTAGGCCTCTTCTTGCGTGGCCAGGTAACGTTCCCAAGCCTTCTTGTCCCAGATCTCAGCCCGCGTGCCTACACCGACGACGGCCAGGTCTTTGTCAAGGCCCGCGTAGTCGCGGAGCTTTTGATTGATAGTGATTCGTCCCTGCTTATCGGGGACTGAGTCGGACGCGCTGGAGGCGAACATGCGGATGTAATCCCGTACCTGCCGTCCCGCTGAAGGAGTGGTGGCAAGATCTGCCAGCAGCTTCTCAAACTCGGGTTGAGGAAAGACGTAGAGGCAGCGGTCTTGACCTTGGGTGATCACCAGGCCCTGCGCCAGCTGCTCCCTGAACTTGGCGGGAAGGATGAGACGGCCCTTGTCATCTAGCCGCGGTTCATAAGTGCCCAAGAACATGATCCACCCCCTCCCATCAGTGCCCCACTTTACTCCATTTCGCTCCACTTCCTACCCCTAGGGCACCATTTCGTGGGCAGATCGGTCCCATGGGCCCTTTTTTCTTCCCCGTGGCGGCTCGAGAGTGTGGACCGGGGTTAACTGAAAACGCCCACCGCGGCGAGGCGGTGAGCGTCTAGGTGTGGAGGGAGCTGGCTAGCGACCTCTGTTGTTCCAGCGTTCCTTGCGCCGGGCGTCGCGTTCAGCTTTCGTGGCTCGGTTCTTGCTCTTGCCCTCCACGGGCTGAGCTTTGGGGTCCGGGCTCAGGGCCAGCAGAACCCCACCCACCATGAGCAGAAAACCCAAAGCGCCCAGGATGACTGCCCAGACCAGCACACCGATGGTGACGCCGGCCAGAATAGAACCCAAACCAAGTGCAGCCAGGATAGAACCCAAGGCTATGCGGCGCGGGGACAACGGCTTGCTTGGCGCTGGTGTCACAGGCGCCTCTTCCTTCGGGAGGGTGCTGGCCATGGCGTCGGCCAAGTCGGGGTCCTGCTGGCGGAGGTGCTGCTCCATCTCCGCTAGTACTTGCTTCTCATAATCTGACAGGGCCACAACACACCTCCCCAATACTCAAAGTTTGCTTCCTTGCGAGGCCGCTCCCGGTACGGGTAAGTGTACCGAGATTGGAGGAGCAGTGAGACCTCGGTCTACCGCCCGTGGTCCATGGGCCCTCACTGAGGGCCCATGTTTTCTGCGTTGCCGTCCAACAAGGTGGCTGGGCGGAGGGCCTCAAACCCGAACCTGCGCTTGGCGGCATCCATAGCAACCTCGGCGGAACGAGCTCTGGCTTGCCCGTCTAGTGGCATCGGAATTCCCTGTTCGGATGAGACCAAGCCTGACACAGCGACCCCGGCCAACCGTACGCCGGCCGCTGGCATTGGCTTCGAGCGGAAAAGAGCGATCGCTGTTTCCGCTACTTCCTTGCCGGTGTCCGTCGGGACGTGGAGCGTTCGGGACTGTGTGGTCGTCCGGAACGCACCGTCGCGGAGCTTCAAGGTCACCGACCACGCAACCATTTCGGCCCGTCGCAGCCGTTCCGCGCAGGTATGACCGGCACTCAGAAGGAACTTCTCGAGGGCGGCGCTCTCCCGCACATCGACCTCGAACGTCCGTTCAGTGGAGATTGACTTCTCCTTCGGGCGGGGTGCCACTACCCGCCGATCTACGCCCCACGCCAGCTCGTGCAGATGCGCGGCCTGTCCGCGGCCCAGCCACCGGCCCAGATCATTGACCGGCGTATGCGCAAGGTCACCTATCGTCTCTACACCTCTGGCGATCAAGATCTCCCCCGTCTTCCGCCCAACTCCCCAGAGAGCGCCAATCGGCAGGGGGTGCAAGAAGTCGGTAGTTCGGCCACGAGGCACAAGCAGCAGACCATCGGGCTTTGCGTGGGCAGAAGCGATCTTCGCGACACTCTTCACCGAAGCGACGCCGACAGAGCAAGGAAGACCCGTCTCCTCCCTCACCGCCACCCGGATCATGCGCGCAATTGCGACGGGGGATCCCAGCCGCCGGCGCGCCCCGGAAACATCAAGGAAAGCCTCATCAATGCTGACCGGTTCAACTTGCGGCGTGAAACGCGACAGGACTCCCATAACCTGTCCCGATGCCTCGGAATACAACTCGTGCCGCCCCGGCAACACCACCGCCTCTGGCGCCAGCCCGCGCGCCTGACCGATCGGCATCCCTGCGCGCACACCTGCGGCCCGGGCCTCGTAGGTCGCAGACGTGACGACTCCGCGGTTTCCTTTTCCTCCGACGATGACCGCGCGGCCCCGCAGTTCCGGATTCCGAGCTATCTCCACCGAGGCAAAGAAGCTGTCCATGTCGACGTGCAAGATTGCTGCCTCGCTGTCGTCCTCCCCCCAATCGGAGAGGACCCGTCCACGCGGAGATACCGACACGCTTCCCCTTTCGCCCTCGCCCAACCGTATAGCAGCCACAGGCGACCAGGACGGTAGGGTGTGGCCGGTGAATAAAAGTAGAAGCCACCGAAGCGTCACACGCTCCACCGGCCTGGGACTTGAAGTTCAGATAACGGGATCCTGGCTCAGGGTCCGCTCCCAAGGAGTCGATCAGTCCCTTGTGGACCTGGACCATCCCGAACGCATCGAATTCGAATACCTGCAGCACATGGACGTGCTCCTCGACGCCGCCTGGAACGAGTTTCCCGACCCCGCTCGAGTCCGAGCTTTTCACGCGGGCGGCGGAGCGTGCGCCTTGCCGTTGGCCTGGGAGCGCAAATACCCGAAGCTAACCCAAGTCGCGGTAGAGCTGGACCCCGATCTGACCGCAACCGTCACCGCGGCAGCGAACCTGAAGCGCAAACCACGCCTACGGCTCCGCAGCGGTGACGCGCTGGAAGTGCTGGGGAACAGCGGCCGGCACCACGACATTCTGGTGCGGGACGCTTTTGATGGTCCCTCCACGCCCCGGAAGCTGATGGGCCGCCAGTGGGCTGCCCTAGCGTCCAGGCGACTTGCGGAGAGCGGACTGTACCTGGCCAACGTAGGGAAAGATGCTTCTGGAACTGCTAAGGCCGATATCGCGGCGGCCGTGGAAGCATTCCCACACGTAGCCGTCGCGACCGACCCTAAGGTCTGGAAGAACGCGAGACCGGGGAACCTCGTTTTGGTCGCATGGAAACACATGGACTTCCCCGAAGATGAGGCCGACCGGGCGATGCGTCGTCTTCCTCTGCCGGCGCGGCTGTACAGGCAGGAAGAAGTGATCCGATGGCTGGGTGGCGCTCAGCCTATGCCCTAATCCCGGGGCTTCGGTCCGCAACCAGGCTACGGAGCTGGCGGCGCGGCGTCAGGAGAGTCGTCCTCCCAAGGCCCGCCCTCCGTCTCCCACGCGGCGGGAGCGCGGTGACGCGCCGCCGGACGAGAACCGCCGGCCTGCTCCCGCCCGCCGCGAGGAGTCTTACTGGCATCTGTGCTTCTCCGCTGGTCCGCTTTCTTCGCTTTTGACCGGGTGCGCAGGTAGCTTTCAATCGCATCGCCAATGACGTCTGCCATCGAATCTCCCGGCGGCTCCTCCATCTGCTCTGCCTCCGGGAAATCCGCGTCGGCCGTGGCAGAAAGGTCCACCAGAGACTCCCACTGGTCATCCGCGCCACCATTACGGGGGGCGGTTTCCCCGTCCCTGCCATCAATCTGGACACCTTCGGCGGCCGCGGCTGAAATCGAATCGAAGTGCTGTTCCAAGGCTGTCACCGTGCGCTGCAAGTCCGGGTTCACCTGCAGAAGCTGCTCCACGTTGCCAGTCTCCTCATCCGCCCCTCTCTCAAGGTCACCTATGGGCAGCTGAAGATCCGTCAGCTCCGAGAGTCTCCGAAGCAGAGCCGAGGAAGCTTTGGGGAACGTGCTGTCCGAAAGGTAGTAGGGCACGGTGCTTAGAAGAGTAACGCCGGTCACACCCGATTTACGCAGGTGGTACTGCAGGTAGGCGCTGAGAGGCGCGGGGAAGCGCGCCTGTCCCCCCATAAGAGGCTGGTGCGGGATCAGATCCCGGTCGGTGCTCTGCAAATGCACCGCAGTGGGACGAGTGTGAGGGACCGCTGCGGGCAAACCGTGGAACGAAAAAACCGCCTCAACACCCGCTTCTTCGGCGAGCTGGCCAACTGCGTTACGGAAGGCGTTCCACTTCGCGTCCGGCTCCGGACCGTGGAGAACCAAGACAGGAGTCCCCACGTCGTCGTGAACCAGATCCAACGCGATCTCTGGTGCGTCCATGGAGGTGGTCACCCATTCATCCACTTCCATAACGGGCCTGTGCGAACGGTAATCAAGCAGGGTGTCGGTGTCGAAAGTGGCGACGCGCTGAGAAGAGAGCGAACGCAGCAGCTGTGCAACAGCCAGGGAACCCGCAGATCCGGCGTCGATAGCCCCCTCAAAGTGCGTTATCAGAATGGGCGCTCTGGCGCCGGCTGCCGGCCCGTCAGCGTAAAGCCCATGCCCCTCAGCCATTTCGTGCCACCTCCTCTTCTAACCGTAGTACGCGCCTCCGACACTATCGAGACCTCCGCGCCCATTTGCGCTGGCAGGGAACACCGTCGTTGTTTTCCTCTGTAAGCGCGGGCGCGCTTGGGGAATAATGGACGCTTGGCATTTTCGACCTGGCAAGGAGCGTCCGTGAGCAAGCAGAGCTTAGGTAGCCAGAGCAGGGAAGAAGACCTGGCCCAAGAGCAGGCATTCGTGGATCGGGCCTACTCGGTTCTGGAGGAGCTCCGAACCGACTACCGCAAAGCGCAACGCGCGATCGAAGCGCAGGGCGCGTGGGGTTCCCCCCAGGCACGAACCGAGCGAGACGCGCAGGCCGCCCACTATGGGGATCAGGCGATGCGCCTTGAGCAGATCGAGGATCGCCTGGTCTTTGGGCGCATCGACATGCTGGATGATCAGACTCACTACATCGGACGTGCGGGCCTGCCCGATAAGTCCCAGGGCCGCCTACTCATAGACTGGCGCGCGCCGGCTGCTCGCCCCTTTTACCAGGCCACCGCGCTGACTCCGGCGGGAGTGATCCGTCGGCGCCACATCGCCACGCACAGCCGGGAGGTGACAGGGGTCGAGGACGACGTGCTCGACGCAGCCGCCGCGCAGGAGACAGACCTGACATTCCAAGGCGAAGGAGCGCTGATGTCCGCCCTCGCCGGTGCGCGTGGCGGGCACATGACGGACATTGTGGCGACCATTCAGGCGGAGCAGGACGCAATCATTCGGTCGGGAGACCGCTCGATAGTCGTCGTTCAAGGAGGACCGGGCACGGGTAAAACGGCTGTGGCACTCCACAGGGCTGCCTACCTTCTCTACACGCACAGAGAGGCGCTGGAGCGGTCCGGGGTTCTCATCGTCGGCCCGTCGCGCATCTTCCTGCGCTACATCGAACAAGTTCTCCCCTCCCTCGGAGAGACGGGCGTTGTTTCCCTGCCACTGGGGGATCTTCTGCCCGGCATCCGGGCGGAGAAGGCCGACACCGCCGAAGTTTCATTCGTGAAGGGAAAACTGGCCTGGGTGGACACGCTCCGCGCCGCCGTGAGGGACCTCCAACGCCTCCCGAAAGAGACGAAGTCCTTTCGCATAGCCAACAAGACGGCGACGCTCACCCCGGAACAGGTTGCGACCGCGCGCGCCAAGGCCCGCCGAAGCGGCAAGCCACACAATGTCGCCCGAGAAGGTTTCGCTCTGGACCTCATCGAAATTCTGGTGAAGCAGCTGGCCGGCGCCGACGCCAGCCCGGAGGACCGGGACTGGTGGCGCGAAGCGGTCCGTTCAAATCGAGATGCGCGGCGCGAGATAAACCTTTGCTGGATGCCGACATCAGCAACGACCCTGCTACGGCGCCTCTACACGCGACCAGAACTGCTCGGCCGCGTTGCCAGAGGCTTACCAAGACGCGACCAGATGCTGGTACAGCGCGGTTGGGACGATCCGTTCACAGTCTCCGATGTGCCGCTCCTGGACGAGCTGGAAGAGTTGCTTGGAACCTCAGAAGTGGTGCAAGAGCGTCAAAGGCAGACCCAGGCTGAGCGCGAGGCCGCCGATTTAGAGCGTGTCAGCGCGGCAATGGAGAGTCAGCACCTGGGTGGAGGTATCGTGTCCGCCGAACTCCTGGCCCAGCGGGCACGGGGAGAAAAGGAGTGGGTTCCCCTCGCTGAGCGCGCCCTAGCAGACCGAACCTGGACGTACGGCCACATCGTCGTGGACGAGGCGCAGGACCTCTCACCGATGGCCTGGCACGTGCTCCTGCGACGCTGCCCCTCGCGCTCTTTCACCGTCGTCGGGGACCTTGATCAGGCCCGCGGACACGTCCGGCCCAGCAGCTGGAAACAGGCCCTTGGACCAGCCAAGCGGGGGCTTGGCTCGGAGTACGTGCTCACAGTCTCCTACCGCACCCCGGCGCGCATAACTGACCTTGCCCAGAGGGTGCTGACGGACCTGGGACAGCAGCCGCTCTACCCGTTGACGTCCGCGCGAGATGTGGAGGACGCCCTAGCCGACACAAAGATTACGGCGAGGGCGGAGGCGAGCAGACGGGATGCCGACCCGCTGTGGAGCGCCGTCGAACGGGTTGTGCATGAGGAAGAAGCGCGCTTGGACGCGGAGGTCGGCGAGGGCATGGGGAAGATCGGTGTGCTCGTCGCAGGCGAACGCGCGGCAATCTGGGATGCGGATGTCAACGGCACAAGCGCACTTGATGACCGCGTGAGTGTGCTTTCAGTTGCTGGCTCTAAGGGGCTGGAGTTTGATGTGTCCATCGTCGTCGAGCCCACGGAGATACTCAGCGACGGGCCCGGTGACCTCTTCGTCGCCATGACCCGCTGCACTCGCCGCATGCACTCAGTGCGTGGCGGCGGGCTCCCGGCCGCGTGGCTGCAGGCAGTCGAGGACGACGACGCACACCAAGCGTGACCCGACGGCGAATTGTCACCGCGGCCGCGACCGCCTAGCGGAACCGGCCGACACAGGCCCGTTCCAACGAGCAAAATCAACACCGTGATGAAAGCACTGCTCTTGGAAGACTCCCATCCGATCGGCGCGGAAATGCTCACGCGTTATGGCCTGGAAGTCACTCGGATCAAAGGGAGTCTTGACGAGGACGACCTAATCGAAGCCCTTCAGGGCGTGTCGATTCTGGGAATCCGGTCGAAGACGGAGGTCACGCGCGCCGTCTTAGCGAATGCGCCCGACCTATGCGCCATTGGGGCGTTTTGCATTGGAACGAACCAGATCGCGAAGGAGTACGCCGCCGAGCGGGGGATCCCCGTGTTCAACGCGCCCTACGCGAACACCCGCTCGGTCGTCGAGCTAGCGATTGCGGAGATCATCGCCCTGACCCGACGACTCACCGTGAAGAACAGCCGCCTTCACAAAGGCGTTTGGGACAAGAGCGCTGACCACGCACACGAGGTCAGAGGCCGCACCCTCGGAATTATCGGCTACGGAAATATCGGAACGCAGTTGTCGGTCTTGGCCGAGGCGCTGGGGATGCGCGTCATCTTCTACGACACTGCAGAGCGGCTGGCCTTGGGCAACGCCCAGGCCGCCCGGACGATGCAGGAGGTTCTCGAGCAGGCCGACGTGGTCACCTTGCACGTGGACGGCAAGAAGTCCAACGAGAACCTGTTCGGAGAACGCGAGTTCCAAGCCATGAAGCCCGGCTCCGTGTTCATCAACCTCTCCCGCGGCTTTGTGGTTGACGTAGCGGCGCTGCGCTCTGCCCTGGAATCCGGCCACCTGCTCGGCGCAGCAGTGGATGTGTTCCCTGAGGAACCAAGGAAAAACGGCGATCCTTTCGACTCCCATCTGGCAGGACTGGACAACGTGATCCTCACTCCGCACATTGGAGGGTCAACTCTGGAGGCCCAACACGACATCGCCGTCTTCGTTGCGGGGAAGCTGGAGCGCTACCTCTCCCGCGGCTCCACGTCCCTCAGCGTCAACCTTCCCAACCTGAGTCTGCCGGTCACGTCCGCCAACGCGTTCAGGCTCTGCTACACCCACCACAACACTCCGGGCGTGATGGCCCGGATGAACGAAGTTTTTGCTGATGCGGGAGTGAACGTGGAAGGCCAGGGACTGGCGACGAGCGGTTCCATTGGGTACGCGATCACGGACTTGGGTTCCCCTTTACCTGAAGACGCCCTATCGCTAATCGAGAACTCGCCGGCGGCCATACGGATGCGCTACTTCCCCACCGCGGGCAGGTCCTGAGCGAAAACGTGCGGACGGGAGGCGATTTCGCACACGGATAAACCCGGTCTCCGGCTCATGTCGGCTGCTTCCTCGTCTAGCATCGGAGAGACAACTTCCAGCAGGAGGCGATAATGACTCTCACTGATCAACTGCGTCGGGAATATGCTCCGGGCGTCCCCTATTTCACGGACTCCGGCGAGACGCTGATCAGTGATCTGCTTTTCGATGCCGCACACAGGTATCCCAAGCGGGTGGCCTTGGATTTCTTGAGCCAGCAGACCACCTACGAGCAGTTTGCAGGTCAGGTGCGCCAGGCGGCCTCCGTGCTCTTGGATGCGGGAGTCACCAAAGGGACCCGTGTGGCGGTCATACTCCCCAACTGCCCGCAGCATGCGGTCTTAGTCTTTGCTTCTGCTCTGCTGGGCGCCCCCGTGATTGAGCACAATCCCCTCGCGCCCTCGGAGGAACTGCGTAAGGAGTTTGATCGACACCGGGCTCAGGTTGTGGTCACCTGGGAGAACGTGGTGGAGAAACTAGACTTCCTGCCACCCACCACGACCATCTTCGGTGTGAATCTTGCCTACGCACTCTCCCGCAAGACCCGTGCGCTTCTGCACCTGCCGATTAAGTCGGTCAAGGAGAAGAAGCGGATGCTGGGTGCTAAGACACCCGACCACGTGCGCTCTTGGGACCGCGAGGTGCGGGCTGCCAGAGAGTTCTCGGGGGACGCCACCGTAAAAGCAGACGAACCTGCGGTCTTGCTTCACACAAGCGGCACCACCGGTTTGCCGAAGGCCGCCATCTTGTCGCACAGGAACCTCGTGTCCAACGTCGTCCAGGCGGCGGCGTGGGTTCCGCTTCTCCACGAGGGCGCCGAGGTGTTCTATGCCATCCTCCCCTTCTTCCACGCTTTCGGCCTGACTATCTCTTTGCTGGCAGCGGTCCGAATGGGCGCGACCATCGCGCTTTTCCCCAAGTTCGACCCTTCACAGGTTCTCCTTGCGCAGAGGCGACTCCCCTGCACCTTCTTCCTGGGAGTGCCCCCGATTTTTGACCGGCTGCTGGCCAACTACAAGCACTTCGACGTCGACATGACCTCCATACGCTTCACCCTTTCGGGGGCAATGCCGATCTCCGCGGAACTGGCGGCGAAGTGGGAGGAATTGACGGGCGGCCATGTCATTGAGGGCTACGGGATGACGGAGGCGTCCCCTGTGATCCTGGGTTCACCCCTGTCGGAGGCCCGGCGGCCAGGCGCCCTTGGCATCCCGTTCCCCTCCACCGAGGTGCGCATCGTTGACCCGGAGGACCCGGGCCGAGATGTGGAAGACGGCGAGATTGGTGAACTGATCGCACGCGGCCCGCAGGTCTTCTCCGGGTACTTGAACGAGCCGCAGGAAACCGCAGCCGTCCTCCAAGACGGATGGCTCCACACCGGGGACTTGGTGCAGGTCCGCGATGGCTTCGTGTACATGGAAGACCGGCGTAAGGAACTGATCATCTCCGGCGGGTTCAATGTCTATCCCAGCCAGGTCGAGGATGTCGTGCGCAGCATGCCCGGAGTCCAGGACGTTGCAATCGTGGGCATGCCTGGCGGGAACCGCGGAGAAGAAGTCGTGGCGGCGCTGGTTCTTGAAGCGGGCGCTTCAGTCACGTTGGCGGACGTGAGGAAGTGGGCGGAGAAGTCCTTGGCCCACTACGCGCTGCCGCGCCAGGTGGTCGTTGTCCAGGAGCTCCCCCGCTCTCAGATCGGCAAAGTCATGCGCCGCGCCGTTCAGCAGCAGCTCACGGAACTCCAAGCGGGGATCGAGACTCGTTTCCCAAAGGTCGCGTCGCAGGCGTCCGCCCTGGCGGAGCAGGTCGGTCATGCCACAGCGGCTGTCAAGGAATCTTTGAGCACCGCAGCGGCAGGGGCATCCGAAAAGGCTGCTGCTCTGTTCAGCAAGGTGGCAGATACAGAGCCGGCGAACGCAGAAGACCCATCCGAACGACTCCCCGAAAGCAGTGAGAGAACGACGGAGACCAGCGATCCCGAACAGGCGGCCGATCCCGGTGTGGGAACCGACGAGGGGAACGCGGGCGCAAAATAGCCTACGCGGGCCTCATGCAGGGCCAGCTGCGTCTTCCTGCCGCAAGGTAGCGATCGCTTTTTCAAAGTCCTCGAGGGACTGGAAGGACGAGTACACCGAGGCGAACCTGAGATAGGCAACTTCGTCGAGTTGGCGGAGAAATGGCAGCACCGCCTTCCCGACTTCGTCGGCAGAAACCGTTGCCTGCCCGGTAACACGCAAGCTCTCTTCAACCTGCTGTGCGAGGACCGCAAGGTCGTGCTCCGAAACGGGACGACCTTGGCACGCCTTTCGAACCCCGGCTGTCACTTTGTCCCTTGAAAATGGCTCCACAACACCGGATCTCTTCTCAACAGAGAACGACGACGTCTCCAGAGTGGTGAACCGCCTCCGGCAGACCCCGCATTCCCGCCTGCGCCGGATGGTCGCCCCGTCATCGGTGACGCGGGTGTCCACCACCCGCGTTTCGTCATTCTGGCAGAACGGGCAGCGCATCACGAACCTCCCAGGGGGAACCGAAATCTCGGCTTCTTGCGGTCTACAAACCGTACGGTCT
>CAYFQC010000002.1:0-35248 GCA_964345155.1 uncultured Actinomyces sp. | reverse complement strand
AGCAAGAGCGACAGCGCGCGCCAGCCGTGGCGCCCAAGAAATAGCGCGAGCTTCTACCGTGGTTCGAGCGACTGGCGCTGCCGCGACCCCCAGGGCAGGGCGAGCCCAGCCAGCGGCGAGGGCCGGCGGCCGAATGCTTGCTGGCGATGCGGGCCTTCCTAGCTGCGAGCCTGCCGGATGGCGCGCCACGGTCGATTCCAGGCTGGAGGGAGCCACTGGGACGCCGGCATGAGGCCGAAGACGTCTGCGAGCCTGGGCGATCGACACCACCTGGGCGTCCCGCCGTTCTTCGCCGACGCCCGACCCGCGGCGCGCCGCACTCTCCGCAGCTATGGAAGCAGCCACAACACTCATGATCATTCCGCCTTCCGCGTCGCGAGCGCCAAGCCCGACAGTCGAACAATCGTTCTTAGAACATTCGTTCGTCGAACACTTGTACGCTACCAACGCCTTCCGACAAAATGAAGACACTCTCGAACATTTGTTTCATTTCCGAGATGCGGTCCCATAGACTTGACGCAAGCTAAGGAGGCCGCCATGTCCGATTCGGGGCTAACTGCAAGGCAACGCCAAGTCTTCGACTTCGTCGTGGAATCGGTGGAGGCCCGGGGCTTCCCTCCTTCAATGCGGGAGATCGCTGAAGGGGTGGGGCTCAGTTCCGTATCCACGGTGAAGCACCATCTGGACGCCCTAGAGAAGGCCGGAATGATTCAGAGGGATCCTCGCCGGCCCCGGGCAATCGAGGTGTGTCTCCCCGCGACGCAAGCCCACGACGTAGCGGACGTGCAAGTCGTTCCAGCCGTGTGGGCCGAAGGTGAGGTCGTCTCCGCACCACTTGTGGGCAGAATCGCGGCGGGCTCTCCGATCACCGCAGAGCAGTCCGTGGAGGACGTATTCACGCTTCCTACCCGCGTGACGGGCACGGGCAACCTGTTCGTACTTGAGGTTCACGGCGACTCCATGATCGACGCGGCAATATGCGACGGGGACTTTGTGGTGGTCCGCTCTGAGCAGACCGCAAGCCCCGGGACCATCGTCGCCGCGATGATAGACGGGGAAGCAACCGTCAAAGTGTTCTCCCGCGCCGAGGGTCATGTTTGGCTCCTGCCGCGAAATGAGAACTACGCTCCGATCCCAGGTGACCGGGCCACTATCCTCGGGAAGGTCGTAACCGTTGTGAGGGCGCTCTAGCGCTTAACGGAAGAAGGGCGAACCCACATAGGGTCCGCCCTTCCACCGCTCAAGGCATCAGAAGCCCAGGGACCGGGCCACCTCCTTGATCTGCTCAGCCGACCTTTGCAACCCGGCGAACTCCCGACCCGACATAGGCGGAACCAGGGTCCGCCCCGCACCATTTCGGGTGACTACCGTCGGCGCCGCCATGCAGACGTCAGAAATGCCCGCCCAGTCCTCTAGCAAGCTAGAGATAGTCATGACGCGGTGCTCATCACGAAGGACCGAGGTGGCAATGGCAGTGGAAGCCAACCCGATCGCGAAGTTCGTGGCGCCCTTGCCTTCAATGATCTGGTAGGCGGAGTTGACAACATCCCGCGCGATGCGTTGCTTCAGCTTCTCATCGAAGGGCTTACCCGAGAGAGTGTCACCCCACTCCTGCACAGGCACGTTGCCGATCTCAGCGGAGGACCAAAGAGCAACCTCTGAATCTCCGTGCTCACCGGCGATGAGTGCATGGATCGACTTAGAGGAGATCCCGGTCTCCTGGGAAATCAGATAGCGGAACCTGGAGGTATCCAGGACCGTACCCGACCCGAAAACCTGATTGCGCGGCAACCCGGAAATCTTCAGCGCCGCGTAGGTCACCACGTCAACAGGATTGGTCACGAACATGTAGATCGCGTCCGGGGCCACCTTCAGCATGTCCGGCACAATCTTCTTCATCAGATCAACAGTCGATTGCGCCAGCTCCAACCGCGACTGGCCGGGTTTCTGCTTCGCCCCAGCAGTGACGATGATCAGGTCTGATCCCTTTAAAATGTTGATGTCGTCAGAGCCTTCAACTGTCCCGGTCGGGGTGAACTGAATGCCGTGAGCGATGTCCAAGGCATCTGCGCGCACCTTGGGCCCATTGATGTCATAGAGAGCAACGGAGCGTGCCACGCCAGAAATAGCGGCGGAGTAAGCGACGGCCGTGCCAACCGCTCCCGCACCTACGACCGATAGTTTCGATGGGCGCCCTTTGGCTTTGGGGCGACTGGTGGTTTCTGCCATTCCTTCTCCTTGCGTTGGACGCTCCGAGTCTGCTTGAGGCCAGTTACGTGATGGGCGCTAGAGTTCGAGCCGCGCACGCCCCAATCCTAACCGCAGCCGCCGCCAAGAATGCAGGGTCAAAGGCCCCCGTTGATCCTGCCGAAGATCACCGGCCGGTAGATGCAGCCTCTTCTAGCTTGGCCGCTAGGTCGGCGGGAACGTTCGCCGTCAAAACGACGCCCTCGCCCGTCCACTCTTCGGAAACGACGTGGCCGACTTCGTGAGCTCGACTGACCAGAGCCGCGTGGCCAAACGGGATGGTCACCTCAATAGCCACCTCCGGGTGCGGCAGTTCCGCGGTGATCCGGTCCCGTAGGCCCTCGATTCCCGCGCCGGTGTGAGCTGACACCTCCACAGCGCGAGGGTACAGCGCACGAAGGCGCGCCAGCTCCGTCGCACTCACAAGGTCCGTCTTGTTCAAAACGATCAGCTCACGCGCCGCATCGTAGCCTTCTACCTCCGACAAGATGGTGCGAACCGCCTCCACCTGCGCCTCCGGGGACGCGTTTGATGCGTCGACCACGTGGAGGACCAGGTCCGCTTCTCCGATCTCCTCCAGCGTGGAGCGGAAGGCTTCCACAAGCTGGGTCGGTAGCTTGCGAACGAAGCCAACAGTGTCCGTGATCGTGAAAGCGCGTCCCTCCTGATCCTCCATCCGACGTACGGTCGGGTCCAGGGTGGCAAACAGTGCGTCTGCGGCCAGAAGATCTGCGCCGGAAAGTGCGTTGAGCAGCGTGGACTTCCCCGCATTCGTGTATCCGGCGATGGCCACCGAAGGGACTTCACCGCGTCTACGCGAGGCACGCCGCGTGCGCCGACCAGGCTCCATCTTCTTGATCTGTTGCCGCAGCCGCGACATGCGCTGGCGGATTCTGCGGCGGTCCAGTTCGATTTTGGTTTCACCCGGCCCTCTTGAACCTATACCTTCGCCTCCGGCTACGCGCCCGCCAGCCTGACGGGACATCGATTCTCCCCAGCCTCTAAGCCGCGGGAGTAAGTACTCAAGTTGCGCCAGCTCGACTTGCGCTTTGCCTTCTCTGGATTTCGCATGCTGAGCGAAAATGTCGAGGATCAGAGCAGTACGGTCCACCACTTTGACGCCTACCGCATCTTCGAGGGCGCGCCTTTGGGAAGGCGCCAGTTCATCGTCCACAACCACCGTATCTGCTCCGGTCTCAGCGACGATCTCACGTAGTTCCGCTGCTTTCCCCTTACCGAGGTAGGTGGCCGGGTCCGGGGTATCCCTTCGCTGGATGAGGGTGGCCACGACCCTTGCCCCAGCCGTCTGAGCCAGCGCCGCCAGTTCGCGTATGGACTCCTCCGCTTCGTCACCGGATCCCGTGCGGAGACCGACGAGGGCGACCTGCTCCAGCCGTACCTGCCGGTACTCGACTTCCTGAACTTCTTTCAGTTCAGCAGCAGCCGCCATCGAAGCGGCCCGAACAGTCGCCTTTCGGACCTCCCACTCGGCCTGATCGGAGCCGCCAAACCCCTCCCCCTGCGCGGCCGCCGGAAACAGTGAGTCGGCACCGTCCTCGCTCTCCCGGGTTCCGCCGCCGGCGCCGTGTCGGGCGAGGACGCGCTGCGCCACCTCCCGCGCGCGCTGCACGTCTGGGTTCGCTTCATTTCCGGTAGTTTCAGCGCTGGGGAGTTCACTCATCCTCACGATCGTAGTACAGCGCCCCACGCAGCCCGCGATAGCCTGAACGGGTGAACGACCACTACTTTTCTCCCGGCCCCAAGGACGAGCCTCTGGGCGCAACCCATTCCGTGCGCTTCCGCGCCCGCGGTCACGACCTCGACATGGTGGCGGCCAGCCGCGTCTTTTCCGGCGCGTCCCTCGACCTTGGCACCGAGCAGCTCCTAGAAAAAGCTCCGCCGCTACCGGAAGGCGGCACTTTCCTAGATCTCGGATGCGGTTGGGGGCCGGTCGCTGCGACGCTCGCGCTGGAGCGGCCAAATGCGCAGGTGTGGGCGGTTGACGTGAACCGGCTCGCCCTCGCACTGACGAAGGAAAACGTCAAGCGCCTCGGTCTGCCGAACGTGACCGTCTTGCAGGCGGACACAGCGCTGGCGCGCGCCCGCGACGAAGATCAGCTCTTCGACATCATCTGGTCCAACCCTCCCATACGAGTGGGCAAGACGGCGCTGCACGAAATGCTCGGCTCCTGGTTGCCGCTGCTCACGCCCCAGGGAGCCGCCTACCTGGTGGTGAGCCGCAATCTCGGAGCCGACTCCCTAGCGCAGTGGCTTCGCACGCAGAGCTACCGGGTGGAGCGGATCGCGTCAAAGAAGGGCTACCGAGTCCTCCAAGTTACCCGCGGCTGAAGGCGCCCTCAAGCAGACGGATAGCGTCGGCCGTCGTGGTTGGAGAGGCGAAGTCGAGCCAATGCGTCCTGGGGTCGCGTTTGAACCATTTCATCTGCTTTCGCGCAAGGCGCTTTGACGCCTGGGTGACAGCCGCGATCCCCTCTTCCACCGAAAGGGTCCCGTCGAGGACGGCCAACGCCTCTTCGTAGCCGGTTGCGCGGATAGCGGTCTTGGACCTGCGCAGCCCCCGAGCGTCGAGTGCTTCCACCTCCTCCAGGAAGCCCGAGTCGAACATTTGGCGGGTCCGCAATGCGATTCGCTGGTCCAATAGGCCCATCTCTCCGCGTAGGCCGATCTGTACCGTTGGCCGCCAGTGCTCATGCGCAGGAAGGGTGGCGGAATACGGCCGCCCAGTCAGGTCGATCACCTCCAGGGCCCTCACCAAGCGTCTGCCGTTGTGAGGGCCGATGCGCCGGGCCGCCAATGGATCGAGGTGCAAGAGTTCCGCGTGCATCGCCGCCGGTCCCATCGCGGCCAGCTGGTCTTCGCGGCGCCGGCGCACCCTAGGGTCGGTGCCCGGGAACTCAAGGACGTCAAGTAGAGCCCGCAGGTACAGCCCGGAACCTCCCACGACCAGCGGCACTTTCCCCGCCGCGACGATCGCCTCAAAGTCGGCCCTGGCCTCCCTCTGATACGCGGCTACCGAGGCCGCCTGGCTAATGTCGAGGACGTCAACCTGGCGGTGCGCTATGCCCCGACGCTCCGCGGGCAAAACCTTCGCGGTGCCGATGTCCATACCGCGGTACAACGCCATGGCATCCGCACCGATGATCTCTACTCGGCCCGGTCCGCCCAGCGCGTCCGCGATGTCGAGCGCCAGGCGAGACTTCCCAGATGCGGTCGGCCCCACGACGGCGACGGCAATGGGCGTATCCGTTGCGGACCGGGCGGCGCTGCTAACTCCGGACAACCGGCATCCCCAGACCCACGGCAGCTGAATTCGACTCCGGCTGCCTCTGCCGCACCTCCCAGGCGTCCCCGGAACGCGTTGGCCGGACCCTGTAGAGGCCCCCTAGAACCGCCGAGTCCGCCAGCAGGTGATGCGGCGCCCCGTGGGTGACAGAAACGTCAACGAAGTCGCCGGGCCGGGGCGCGGTCCCATCTGTGGGAACTGCGAAGTGGACCAGGCGCCCATCGCGAGCCCGCCCTGACAGGCGGTGGGTCTCTCCGTCCTTCCGTCCTTCGCCCTCGGCCACCAGGACTTCAACTTCTCTGCCCACCAGCGCTTGGTTTTCTTCAGCGGAAATCCGGTTTTGGAGGTCCAATAGCCGCGCGTAACGTTCGGAAACGACTTCGCGGGGTACAACGTCCTCACGTTCAGCAGCCGGCGTTCCCGGGCGCGGTGAGTACTGGAAGGTGAAGGCGGAGGCAAACCGCGACTCCTCCACGACCTCCAAGGTGCGTTGGAAGTCCTCCTCCGTCTCACCGGGAAAACCGACGATGATGTCGGTGGTTATGGCTGCGTCAGGGATCTCGGCGCGCACCCGGTCCAAGATTCCAAGGAAACGCTTTGTCCGGTAGGAGCGACGCATCTCCTTCAGGACCTTGTCAGAGCCGGACTGAAGCGGCATGTGCAAACTGGGCATCACCGCGGGCGTTTCGGCCATCGCAGCAATGACATCGTCAGTGAATGCCGCGGGGTGAGGTGATGTGAACCTGAGACGCTCGAGGCCAGGGGTCGCCCCTGCCGCACGCAGAAGAGAGGCGAAGGCCCCGCGGTCTCTGAAAGAAGCCCCGTAAGAGTTGACGTTCTGCCCAAGGAGTGTCACTTCCAGTGCACCTTGGTCAACCACGGCCCGCACTTCGTCAAGGATGTCCTGGGGCGCCCGGTCCCTCTCCCGGCCCCGCAACCGCGGAACGATGCAGAACGTGCAAGTGTTGTTGCAACCAACGGATATGGAAACCCATGCCGCGTAAGCGGACTCTCTGACAGAGGGGAGCGTCGAAGGGAAAACCTTCAACGACTCCTCTATCTCCACCGCTGCTTCACGGTTGTGTTCCGCCCTGCGAAGAAGCGCGGGAAGCACGTCCAAGTTGTGCGTCCCAAAAACCGCATCGACCCAGGGGGCGCGGTCCACGATCCCTCCGCGCATCTGCTGAGCCAGACAGCCGCCTACAGCAATCTGCATCCCCGGGCGTTCCCGCTTTACGGCGGCGAGCTGTCCCAGATTTCCGAACAGACGGTTAGCCGCGTTCTCGCGTACAGAACAAGTGTTCAAGACGACGACGTCAGCCCCGCCGTCTCCGGCGTCAGTTGCCCGATTTGCCAGCTCAGGCACCGATTCGACGGGGACCAACCCCGCCTCTTCCAGAAGCCCGGCCAGTCTTTCCGAGTCGTGTTGGTTCATCTGGCAGCCGAGTGTTCGCACAACGTATGTGCGCGGAGCCTGCCCGCTCGCGGTCATCTGGTTCATAGGGAAGAAAGCCTAGTACGCCCCTGCAGTTCCTCGTCCAGCAGTGCAAGCACAGCCTCAACGCTCTGGGCTCGTATCTGGTCCCGGGTTCCAGCCAGGTGCCGACGGGAAGTGCGAGCGCGGCCAAGCCCAAAGACCCCGACGTAGACGAGCCCTTCTGGACCGTCCGGACTGTCCCCGGGGCCCGCGACACCGGTTGTGGAAACACCAACGTCGGCGCCGCAAAGGGACGCCACGCCGCGCGCCATCTGGGCCGCGACGGGCGCCTGTACGGGACCCCCGGCCTCCAACAGCCCCAAGTCGACTCCCAGCAGGGAGTGCTTCAGGTCAGTGGCGTAGGCGACCACGCCGCCCCTTAAGACCACCGAAGCGCCCGCAATGTCGACCAGGCGCGCACAGACGTCCCCGCCCGTCAGCGACTCGGCTACCGCCAAGGTGAGCTTCTCAGAGGCCATTTCGCGGACGATCTGCTCCGCAAGTGCACAGACCTGGTCTCCGCGGGCGTTCACTGCCCAACCTCCGCCTGCACGCGCTGCTCCAGCTGAACACACGTGCGGTAGCTAACCGAGGACGCAAACCCCTTACGCCCTAAGTGCCCCGCTAGCCTTCTCATCCACCGCTCCTTGTCCTCACTGGCGATGCGGCTGAGCGGCGAGTGCTTGAGAGCAACCGCCAAGGCCCTATCTGCTTCCTCCTGGTCGGTAATCGATTCAACCAAAGGCTCCCAGAGCGACGCCGCCAGCCCGCGTCTCACCATCTCATCCCGAAGCGCGCGCCGAGAAGCGTTCGGTCTAGACCGGAAAACCAGCCGTGCGAACTTCTCATCGTCCAGGTAGCCGCACTCCCCCAGCTTTTTCGCTGCTGCCTCCACCGATGGTTCGCCATAGCCGCGGCTGCGAAGCTTCTCCTTCAGCTCATAGACCGAGTGGTCACGCCCGCCCAAGATCCGCAGGCCCGCGGAAAACGACTCCGTGTCCTCATCTGCACGGACAGCAGCAGGAGGCTCCATACTGTCGGACGGCGGTCTCAGTGGCCCATCGGGGGCGCGGCGTTTCTGACTACTGGGCAGGCTCACTGACTTCTACCGCCGCCTCTGCCTCTTCCACGGGCTTCCCGAGTCCCAACTCCGAGAGGATACGTGCCTCAATCTCATCTGCGAGGTCTGGATTGTCCACAAGGAACTGACGCACGTTCTCCTTGCCCTGTCCCAACTGGTCTTTGTCGTAAGTGAACCAGGACCCTGACTTGCGGACGATCCCAGTTTCCACGCCCATATCGATGATCGACCCTTCACGGGATACGCCTTGACCGTAAATGATGTCGAATTCCGCCTGCTTGAATGGGGGGGCCATCTTGTTCTTAACGATCTTCGCCCGCGTCCTGTTCCCCACGGGGGCGCCCGCCTCCTTCAGGGTTTCTATCCGCCGAACGTCGATACGCACCGAAGCGTAGAACTTCAAAGCCTTGCCACCAGTTGTCGTCTCTGGCGAACCAAAAAAGACCCCGATCTTCTCCCTAAGCTGGTTGATGAAGATGGCGGTGGTCCCAGTGGCGGACAAAGCCCCCGTGATTTTGCGGAGCGCCTGACTCATGAGACGTGCCTGAAGTCCGACGTGGGAATCACCCATTTCGCCTTCGATTTCCGCCTTCGGAACCAGCGCTGCCACAGAGTCAATGACGATTATGTCGATCCCCCCTGAGCGGATGAGCATATCCGTGATCTCCAGCGCCTGCTCCCCGGTGTCTGGCTGAGACACCAGCAGGTTGTCTGTGTCCACTCCCAACGCCCGGGCGTATTCCGGATCAAGAGCATGTTCCGCGTCGATGAACGCCGCGTTTCCACCAGCCCTCTGGGCGCTGGCAACGGCGTGCAAAGCCACAGTCGTCTTACCCGAAGACTCCGGCCCATAAATCTCAACAACGCGGCCACGTGGAAGCCCGCCTATACCAAGCGCGACATCCAAAGCGAGGGAACCAGTGGGGATGACCTTCACTGGCGGACGGGTATCGTCCCCGAGCCGCATCACGGAGCCCTTCCCAAATTGCCTGTCGATCTGGCTCAACGCCAAATCGAGAGCCTTATCCCGGTCAGTTCCAACTGCCGCCGCAGGTCTGGGCGTTGCTGTTCCGCGTGCCATCATTGTTCCCTTCGTTCCAGCCTCTCCGGCTACTGATGTCCTGGCCTAAGGAGCGCTGATCCTCTCCGAACCAGCCCAGCAACGATATGCCCGACCACCGACACAAAGCCTCACGCTTTCCTCACCTGTTGACAAACGCTTGGCCGCTGCCAGAGGCCAGACTACTCGAACACTCGTTCGATCCGCAAAGCCGCGCCGTCGGGTATCGAACTACGGGAGAGACAAAAAGAGGCAGCCGCAACGCGGCCGCCTCTTTGCAGGAGAGGGCTACTTCTTCTTGCCCTTCTTGTCCTTCTTCTTGCGCTTCTTTTTTGGGACCCGGTGGATCCACCTGGCATTGTCTTCCTGGCCCGTCTCAATGACCAATGCCTCCCACACAGAGTCCACCTTCACGCCCTCATTCAGCGCTTCTTCTGCGGTGGACTTCAGGGCGGGCAGGTAGAGATCCTGTGCGAGCGAACGCCCCAGAACGGGTCCGAAGACCTGATCCAGAGCGTCCCAAAATTCGGATTTCTTCACCTCAGCGCGGCCAGCGTGCTGGCCATCATCTCCTCTGGAACCGTATCGGGAAGAGCGGAGGAGTCGGACATCATCATGCGGTCAGAGACCTCCCTCAGCACAAACCAAAGAGGTACCCCCAAAGCCATACTGATCGACTCCAGGAGTTCTGAGGAGGCTTCCTTCTGCCCTCGCTCCACCTCAGAAAGGTATCCAAGCGAAACTTGCGCCTCCGAAGACACCTCCCTCAGGGTACGCCCTTGCACGGTTCTCAGCGACCGCAGGACATCTCCCAGCTCCGCACGCAGAAGCTGCGGCTTAGAAACCGGTTTACTCATCATTGATCCAGCGTAACCCCTCGCGAGAGGCGCTCCTACAGCCTGTCCGCGCCGGAGAGCCGGGCGGCCGCGGTTGGGCCCACTGGGTGGACGCCTAAGCTCACTCTTTGCACTCATGCCATTAACAACGCAAACACGCATGAATTTGCTGCGTGACCTACGTCACTAGGAGGGCCGGTCCCCATCCCGCTTCTGCATGGATTGAACCGCCCCGATGACGTACTGCATGCCAGACCAGACCGTCACGACGAGAGCCGCCAGCGCCACGATCCACACGACGATCATGAGTATCTGGAGCACAGCTCCACCCGCGAAGGACTGCCAGGGAATGACCAGCAGGAAGATCAGGAGCATCTGTAGCACCGTCTTGAGCTTTCCCCCCGATGACGCGGCAACGACCGTTCCCTGTCTGCGTAGTGCCTCCCGCAGAATAGTTATGCCGATCTCCCGGACGGCGACGATCGCAGTGAACCACCAGGTGAGATCTCCAAGTACGGACAGGACTACGAACGCGCCCAAAGTCAGGAACTTATCCGCGATCGGGTCCGCCAGTTTGCCGAAGTTGGTGACCAGGTTCCTCTTACGCGCGATCTGACCGTCGAGGTGGTCGGTGTACGACGCAACTACGAACACGGCCAACGCCCACCACCTTGACTGCGGCGTGTTGGTAGCCAGCAACCAGAGGAACACGGGGACCAACACCAACCTGAGTACCGTCAGTGCATTCGGCACGTTCACCTGTGAGACTTTGCCGGTCGGTTTGCTGTCAGCCATTCCGCCACCTCCTCGTCCGCTCGTGAGCCTTCATGATAAGTCAGTGATCTTCGGTCAGTACGGAAGGCGAATCGGCTCGGTCGCAGCTTCGCCTTCGCCGCCGGACGCTGAAGTGGCCAGACTCGCCTCCCTGTCGCCTTCCCGCCACGGCCCACGGTCGATGGGCTCGTCAGGGCGCACGGGGCGCGTGTGACCGGCCTCGTCGTCCTCGTCGGTTTCTTCCGAATCGGACGCAACCTGCGGGGGCAGCTCTTGCGCCTCTCCGCGCAGCAGTGCCAAGACTCCAGGGAGCTCCTCCGGCGCCACCAGCACCTCCCTCGCTTTCGGTCCCTGCGACGGACCCACCACGCCACGCGACTCCAGAAGATCCATCAGGCGGCCGGCGCGGGCAAAGCCAACCCGCAGCTTCCGCTGCAACATGGAGGTGGAACCCAGCTGCGTGTTGACCACCAGTTCGGCAGCGGCCAGTAGGTCATCGAGATCGTCCCCGATGTCCTCCGCAACCTTCTGGGTCGCCGACTTGGTAAGCACGCTCTGGTCGTAGTTCGGCGCTGACTGGCCCTTGCAGAACTCTACGATGGTGTGGATCTCCTTCTCATCGACCCACGCACCCTGCACGCGCATCGGCTTGGCAGCCCCCGCCGGCAGATATAGGGCGTCACCCTGTCCGATCAGTTTTTCCGCACCGGGCTGGTCCAAGATCACCCGCGAATCGGCCAAAGCAGAAGTTGAGAAAGCCAGCCTGGACGGGACGTTTGCTTTGATAAGGCCCGTCACGACGTCAACCGACGGCCTCTGTGTCGCCAAAACCAAGTGGATTCCCGCCGCGCGCGCCAGCTGGGTGATCCGCTGCACCGACTCCTCCACGTCACGAGGCGCGATCATCATCAGATCCGCCAGCTCATCAACCACAACGAGCAGGTAGGGGTACGGCTTGAGCTTGCGCTTGGATCCAGCCGGGAGAACTACGCTCCCCTCGCGCACAGCGGCATTGAAGTCATCTATGTGTTTGAAGCCGAACTCAGCAAGGTCGTCGTAACGGGCATCCATCTCTCGCACCACCCATTCCAGTGCTTCCGAGGCCTTCTTTGGGTTGGTGATTATCGGCGTCACAAGGTGAGGTATGCCCTCATAGATTGAAAGCTCGACCCGCTTCGGATCAATCAGGATCAGTTTCACCTGGTCGGGGGTCGCCCTCGCCAGAATGGAAACAATCATGGAGTTGATGAACGAGGACTTACCGGAGCCTGTCTGCCCGGCGACGAGGAGGTGTGGAGTGCGGGCAAGATTGGTGACAACGTAGCCGCCCTCGACGTCCTTACCAACGCCGACCAGGAGCGGGTGGCCGTTTCTTTGCGCCTGCCCGCAGCGCAGAACATCCCCGAGCACGACGGTCTCCCGGTCGGCATTCGGAATTTCCACCCCGATCGCCGATTTCCCCGGGATCGGCGCCAGGATCCGCACGTCCGCCGAAGCCACGGCATAAGAGATGTTGCCGGCGAGGGCGGTGATGCGGTCCACCTTCACCCCCGAGCCCAAGGTCACCTCGTAACGGGTAACCGTTGGTCCACGCGAAAAGCCAGTCACCTGAGCGTCCACTTTGAACTCGTTCAGGACTCCCTGCAAGGTCTCAACGACCTGGTCATTCACTGCTGAACGCGCCTTGTGGGGGGCCCCGCGGGCCAGAAGATCCGAGGGCGGCAGCGTGTAGTCGCGGCTGGGCTCCACCCACTGGGCCGGATCTGGGATGACGTCCTCTTCAGCCTCCGGCGTGATGGGCTCGGGAACGGCGAAGACTTCCGTCGGCTGGGCATCGGATTGCCCGCCGTCGGCCCGCGTGGGCTTCTGGACGAACGAGGGCGATGAGGTCTCCCCTGGCGCGTCCATCTTCTGGGTCAGGTGATCCGAAAAGACCTCGGTGGCTTCGCGCGGAGGCTCCGCCTCCTCCACCGGTCCTCCCAGGTCGTAGAACACGTCCGTTGCGGTCTTCTTGTCACCGGCGTCGCCCGGCTCCAGCGCCGCTCTCCTCCCGGGTCTCGGTTGGTCCCCCATGGCACGACGCTGTTCCTCCAGCCAGGCATCGCCCTCGGTAGCGAGCGCCACGGCGTCCTCCGTCTGCTCCTCCACGCTGTCCCTTCTCCGGTTCCGGAGGCGCTCAAAGAAGGCCCGCATGCGCGGCACCACCTCACGCAGGGGCGTCTTCGTGGCGACCAGCACCGAGTAGACCAACAGGAGGAGCAGAACCGCGTACGCTCCCACCGACGAGACCAACCGGGCAAGGGGGGAGGCAAAAAACCAACCCAGCAATCCCCCGGCGCCCTCGATGAGTTGGAAGTCTCTCACCGACGGGTTACCTCGGCTCAACTGAACCATGCCGGTCAGGGACGCCGCGATTCCGATGGTCCCCGCGACCCTGTACGGAAACAGAGCGGGCCTGCGAGGACGGCGGAACAGCATCACACCCCAGTACGCCAGTAGCACTGGGACCACCACCGAAAACAGTCCGACCAGACCCGCGACGGCATGATGAACTGCGGCGCCGAGCGCCCCGGCGATGCCGAACCATTCCCGCAGCGCAACGATCACCGCCACGCCGATCAAGATGAAACCGAAGGCGTCCCTCTTCATCTGAGGGTCAACGGAGCGCCACGACGCCACCATCCCGCTGCCCGCGCGGCGGAAGACGCCCGGCCCGCGCTGCTCTTCAACCTCCTGATTCGCTTCCGGAGGGGTCCTTTTCGAGGTACGCCTACCGGTGCCCGGAGTCCTGTCTGTGGAGGGTCGGGACACACTCTTAGATGCTGACTTCTTAGTGGCCATAACAAATCGACGTTACCTGTGCGGGCGCCAGCACCCTTTGGGGCGCGCCGTCACCGATTCAGTCCGTGACCTCCAAGTCCAAAGCTACCCGTGCGGGTGGTTCGCCCTCCAATACGCGCTCTACCTGCGCCCTTGTGGGCAGTGGGAAGCTGGTTCTGTGGGCCAACTCGATAGCGCTGGCCGCGTTCGCCCGCTTACAGGCCGCGTCAAGGGGGAAGCCCTGAATCAGGGCAGCACACATTACCGCCACGTGCGTGTCACCAACCCCGCTGGTGTCCACCGTCTCCGTCAAGAAAGCTGGGATCGTCTCAGAGGCCCCGTCCACGCCGATGCTGACGTCGCATCCCAGCTGCCCGCGGCGGCGAACAATCGCGGCCGTGGGACGCAGTAACCCCTTGATTCCGGCACCACCTTCCATTTCTCCAAGCAAGGTGGTGAGCGCCGCTGATTCCCGGATGTTCATCGTGAGCACGTCCGCTCGGCGTAGCACCTGCACCCAGGTCTCGGGGTTCACCGCCGAAGCCGCCGGGGTAGCTGCTACCACCACCGTTATCTCGTCCGGCAATCCCGAAAGCCACTCGACCAGAGTCCGGGCGCCCTGCTCCGTCACCAGGTCCGCGCCACTTACGTGCACCACGTCGTGGGGGCCTACGACCACTCGGTCCAAAATCTCCTGGTTCGGTTCGCTTTCCACGCCCGGCGCGACCACGATCGCCGTGGTCCCATCGTCCTCGACCATCGTGACGGCCACGCCGATGTCCCCGACGAGGGCGGTGTCCTCCGCGGATATTCCGGCAGCCTGCAAGGAACGCCTGATCGAATGCGAGTTCGGTCCTGTACCCAGAGGGGACGCCAGGCGCGACCCCACCCCCTGCGCTCGCACGGCTGCCGCCACTATGTAGCCGCCACCGGGCGCTGAGACGGCGCGTGAGGCGCGAATCTGGTCTCCCTCTGTAGGCACTTTTGGGACGTTCATCGTGACCGACAGATGAACAGCCGCCGTTGTAATGAAGCGTCCCGGTGTCTCCTCCATTTCGGGAGGCAGAGGCAGATGGAAAGGTCCCGGCCGAGGGTGCTCCGGTCGACGTAAGAGACCCAAGGTCTCCTGGTTCACTGCTCCACCACCACCGGCACGATTACGGGCCGCCGTCGAAGCTTCCTGGATATCCACCGTCCGAGAGTTCGACGCATGGCCTGTTGGAGCCTGTGGACAGACACGTTGCCGGGAGCAGCGGCATCCCGCAGGGCCTTCTTCAAATCCGGGAGAATCTCATCAAACACGGCGTCTTCTTCTGCCATGCCAACGGCCTTCACCACTGGGTCAGAAAGCACCATTCCCGTCTCTTTGTCGACCACCGCATACACGGAGACAAAACCTTCTGACCCCAGCATTAGGCGCTCCGCCAGCTCATCTTCTGACAGGTCACCCACGGAGGAACCGTCCACGTAAATGAGTTCGTTCGGTATGACGCCGGCGATCTTCGCCTGCCCGTCCTTGAGGTCGACCGCCACTCCGCCTTCGGCCAGGACCACGTGGTCAGGCTGAACGCCGGTCTTCACGGCCAGCTGTCCGTTAGCCACCAGATGCCGGATCTCACCGTGCACGGGCATGACGTTGCGCGGCTTAATGATGTTGTAGCAGTACAGCAACTCTCCCGCTGAGGCGTGACCTGACACGTGAACACGGGCGTTGCCCTGGTGGACAACCTTGGCCCCGAGTCCAGTGAGTTCGTTGATCACCCTGTAAATTGAGCTTTCGTTTCCCGGGATGAGCGAGGACGCGAAGACGACAGTATCTCCGGGGCCGACCTCTATCTGCTGGTGGTCTCCCCGGGCGATCCTTCCCAGGGCGGCCATGGGCTCACCCTGGGAACCGGTAACCATGTATACGCGTTCCCGGCGCGGGAGTTTCCCCAGCTCATCGAGCGTCACCACCACGTCTTCACCGGTGTCCAGGTACCCCAAATCTTCTGCGATGCGCATGTTGCGTTCCATCGACCGGCCGACGAAGGCCACCTTCCGGCCGGTCAGTGCTGCGGCCTGGAGGACCTGCTGGACCCGGTGAACGTGAGAAGCGAAGGAAGCGACGACCACGGCACCCGGAGTCTGAGCGAATGCCTTTTCAAGGGCCGGTGCGATCTCCACCTCTGAGGTGACGAAGCCGGGAACCTCCGCGTTGGTGGAGTCTACTAAGAACAGATCCACGCCTTCCTCACCGAAACGCCCAAAGGAGCGCAGGTCCGTCAAGCGACCATCAATCGGAAGCTGATCCATTTTGAAATCACCGGTGGCAAGCACGCTGCCGGCCTTGGTGCGGACAAAGACTGCAAGCGCATCCGGGATCGAGTGGTTGACCGATACGAACTCGACGTCGAACGGCGCCAAATCGAGCCGTTCGCCTTCCTTCACGACGTGGAGGCCGCGGGTGGACAGTCGATGCTCCGCCAGCTTCGCTTCGACCAGGGCAAGGGTTAGCTTCGAGCCGTAAATCGGGATGTCGGGGCGAAGACGAAGCAAGTACGGAACTGCGCCAATGTGGTCCTCGTGACCGTGGGTCAAAACAAGAGCTACAACCTCATCAAGCCGGTCCGCGATGTACCCGAAGTCCGGCAGGATCAGGTCTACGCCGGGCTGGTGTTCGGAGGGGAACAGAACACCACAGTCGATCAGAAGCATCCGCTTTTGGGTCTCAAGGACGGTCATGTTCCGGCCGACCTCGCCCAGCCCTCCCAGCGGGACGACACGTAGGGCACCCTTGGGTACGGGGCCGGGTTCGGGCAGGTTTTCGTAAAGGTTGCTCATGGCGCTAGTTTCTCACAGGGCCGCGAACCAGAGGTGTTCGGTCATAACCCCGGCGCCGGTGTCCAGGCTGCGCTTCACCCCCACGGGCGCGAACCCAGCCTTTTCGAAGAACTGCACCCGCTCCTCGTCCTCGCCCACAATCCACACCAGCAGTCCAGGTGAGCTCTCTTCCCGCGCCGAATCTGCAACGGCAGCCAAGAGACGTGATCCGTGACCGCACCTTCGGGCCTGATCTTCGACCTCCAGGGCGAGAATCTGTGTACTCCCAACGGGCACTTCGAAAGGAAGGCTGGAGTTGTCTAGCCCCGCAGCGATGCTGTGCTTCTTATCGGGCGTGACGTAGGCGGCAAAGCCTCGGACGCCCTCCTCGTCCCATGCCACCAGGACGCCTCGTCCAAGGGCCGGGTCGGCGGCGATCGTTTCGCTCCACGTCTGGGCGATCAGCTCTGGTTTCAGCTGCTCTTGGATGGAGGGGCGGTGCTTCTCCCCAGCGATTGTGACCACTGTCTCAACCATGGATGCCGCTTGGATGTCAGAGATCCGTGCAACGTCGGCTTGGCGGGCCTCACGGACCGCGGCTGGCCCGCTCTTGTTCTCGCTCATTTCGCTGTCACCACCGCTTCCCGTCGAGGAGCCGCAACCATGCGCGCGGCCATTTCTTGAACGTCTCGAGCTTCGACGCCGTCGATCCTGGCGATCGCGTCCGTGACCGTCACTATTTGACCCATGAGTTCCGCCTCTGCAAGCCGCCACATCCTGGATGTCATCTCTTCCAGACGCAGAGTAGTGGCGCCGCGCACTTGACCTTTCACTCGGGCCAACTCTTCCTCGGTCGGCCCGTGAGCGGCTAGCTTCTCCACTTCTGCCCACATCACGTCCCGCACCTCCCCGATATGAGCAGGCGAGCAACCGGCGAACAGGCCGAACTGCCCCGCTCCGACGTGTGCCCCCGCGAAAGCGTAGGTTGAGTATGCCAGTCCTCTCCGTTCACGGATCTCTTGGAACAAGCGCGACGACATTCCCCCGCCCAGTACGTTGAGAGTTACCGCACTGGCGTACATGCCGGGATCGAGCGCGGGCAACCACGGTCCGCCGCTGATGATCAGAGCCTGCTCCACGTCCCGTTCGAGGACGATGGTGGCGGGAGCGCCATCCTGTCGAAGCCAGGTCCCCTGCCTGCGGGGAGCCGGCGGTGTGGAGGAGCCCAACTGCCCTCCCCAACTACTTCCGGAAAGGAGTGCGTTGAGCTGGTCGGCCAGCTCATCGTGATCTACCGAGCCAGCCGCGCTCACGACAAGCGTGTCCGGACGGTATCTGTCCAGGTAGAGGCGGCGAATGGTTTTCGCGCTCTGGCTGCGCACGCTTTCAGTTGTTCCGCCGACCGGTCGTCCTAGACCGCTGTCCCCGTATACGGCGCGCGCGAACGCTTCCGAAACAACTTCATGCGGGGTGTCTTCACTCATGGCGAGTTCGTCGAGGATGACCCCCATCTCCACTTTCACGTCCTCCTCCGCGATTATGGAGTCAGAGACCATGTCGACAAGGACCGGAAGGAGCCGCGGCAGGTCATCTGCCACCATGTGTGCCCAGTAGAACGTGGATTCCTTAGCGGTTGAAGCGTTCGACTCTGCTCCCACCTTGTCGAAGGACTGCGCGATCTGGAAAGCTGACCGCGCCCTGGTCCCCTTGAACAGCAGATGCTCCAGGAAATGGCTGATTCCGCCTTCCTGGGGGGTTTCATCCCGGGACCCAACCGCCACGCCCAGGCTTATGGCCACCGACAGCGCGCCCGGCACCTCCTGCGTTATGAGCCGGACTCCTCCGGGCAGGATGCTCCGGCGAATGAGGGAGCCTGCATCGTCTATCGTCGTTGTCTCGCCCGGGTTTGCGAGCGGAAGAAACACTGGATGCGCTGGGTCTGTGTAGTGGGAATCCGGGTGCAAAGCGCCTACTCTTTCAGGTCGGGGTCAAACCCCACTAGGCTACCCCCGGCTTGGGGCTTCTCCCGCCCAGCGTTCGGCTAGGACCCAGCAGTGGTCCCTTCTCCTTCGCGATCATCGGGCCGGCCGTCAACAATAGGTGCCGCCACGTCTTCTATCTGGGTTGCGGCAGCGGTTGCGTAGGAGTTAGGCGAGGGCGGGGCGTCCGAGGCTGTGTCTTGCGCACCCAGGACCGGTGGCGCTGCGGCTGCGGCCGCCTCGGCCTTCTGTTCTTTGCGCTGGCGGGCTTGCTCTTGTTTCTCGGCCTTCCGCTCTGCCTTACGTTCAGCTTTGTCTTCAGCTTTCTGTTTCGCCCGTTCCTTCGCCCTCTGGGCACGCTCTTCCGGGCTGTACCACGGGAGCGCCCCTGTAACCGCGAGTACCAGGCCGATCAGCGCGCTCATTGTTAGGGCGGCAGCGAACCAAGTGGTGGTGGAGAAGCCGACCTGAACGCCCTGCACGTCAGTTATTGCCTTAGCCAGGTACACCAGCACGGCTGCTAGAGCCGAGGCACCTGTGACCCAGGTCCAAAACGGCTTGGGCTTCACGTTGAATACCGCGCGGAAAAGTGCGAGGAGGGTTGCCAAAGCGAAAGCCGGAGTCGCGATGATGCAGAAAACAACCACGGTCATCGGTGCGAGCTGGTTCGATGGGGTGTCCGTGATGTTGTGGGTCACAGCGGAAACCCACCAGACTATGGTGGTGACCAAGAACAGAATCCCGAACAATAGCGGGTCAGTAAATCGACGCATGCGCCAATAGTACGTTGTGGCGCACCACACAGAACACCCCGGCCTTAGGAAAGGCCGGGGTGTCCGTGCGCTCTTAGTTGCTAGTCGGCTGAGCCGTTGCCGGAATCATCGCTGCGGCGACGACGGCTCCGCTGGCGTGGCCGACGAGGCCGCTCCTCGGATGCCGCGTCACCTTGGGAATCCGCTTCAGCAGGCGCCGACGCATCGGCGTCATCCACCACGGCGTGCAAAGAAAGTTTGCCGCGGTCGTCGATCTCAGCGATTTCAACGTCCACCTTCTGCCCGACCTGGAGGACGTCTTCCACGTTCTCCACGCGCTTGCCGCCGACCAGGCGACGAATCTGCGAGATGTGCAGCAGCCCGTCTTTGCCCGGGGTCAGGGACACGAAGGCTCCAAAGGAAGTGGTCTTCACGACGGTCCCAAGATAGCGCTCCCCCACCTCAGGCAGCTGCGGATTGGCGATCTGGTTGACCACAGCGCGAGCGGCTTCAGCGGCTTCACCGGAGGACGCGCCAATGTAAATGGTGCCGTCATCCTCGACCGTCAGATCAGCGCCGGTGTCCTCCTGGATCTGATTGATCATCTTCCCCTTCGGGCCGATGACCTCACCGATCTTGTCAACGGGAACCTTCACCGTGATGATGCGGGGAGCAGTAGCCGCCATCTCATCGGGGTGGTCGATCGCTTGGCCCATCACGTCCAGAATCGCTAGCCGTGCATCCCGGGCCTGCCCAAGGGCGGACTTGAGCAGCTCGGAGTCGATTCCATCCAGCTTCGTATCCAATTGGAGTGCGGTGATGAAGTCCGCGGTGCCCGCGACCTTGAAGTCCATGTCACCGAAGCCGTCTTCGGCGCCCAAAATGTCCGTGAGGGTCACGGCGCGCTGTTCGCCATCGACCTCGCCCGTCATCAGCCCCATCGCGATGCCGGCGACAGGGGCGCGCAGTGGGACCCCGGCCTGCATCATCGAAAGAGTAGATGCGCAGACCGACCCCATGGAGGTGGAGCCGTTGGAGCCCAGAGCCTCAGAGACCTGACGGATCGCGTACGGGAACTCCTCGCGGGAAGGAAGAACGGGACGCAGTGCGCGTTCGGCCAAATCCCCGTGACCGATCTCGCGGCGCTTCGGGGAACCTACGCGGCCAGTCTCTCCAGTGGAGAAAGGCGGGAAGTTGTACTGGTGCATGTAGCGCTTGTGAGTCACTGGGCTGAGGTTGTCCAGCTGTTGCTCCATGCGCAGCATGGCCAAGGTGGTGACACCCAGAATCTGCGTCTCACCGCGCTCAAATAGTGCGGAACCGTGGACGCGCGGCAGGACCTCGACTTCGGCTCCTAGGGAGCGGATCTGGGTCGGGGTGCGGCCGTCCATGCGAACGCCGTCGCGCAGTGTGCGCTGGCGAATCGTCTCTTTCTCAAGGCTGCGGAAAGCTGCCTTGAGGGCCTTCTCCGACTCCGGGAAGCGACTGGACAACGCGCCCAGAGCCTCATTCTTGACCGCGTCGATAGCCTCCATACGAGCCAGCTTGCCCTCCGTGAGGAGAGCCTTCGCCAGCTTGTCGCCAACCTCTTCCTTGACTGCCGCGAACTCCTCGTCCGTGTAGTCCAGGAACAGCGGGAACTCAGCAGTCTCCTTGGAAGCCTGGTTTGCGACCTCAATCTGTGCTTCGCACAGCGCACGAAGGAAGGGCTTGGCTGCCTCCAAACCACCGGCTACCACATCTTCGGTCGGCTTCTGCGCGCCACCGGCGATGAGCTCCCACTGGTTATCGCCGCCGCCCGCTTCGACCATCATGATCGCGATGTCAGAGGTTCCGTCTTGCTTCTCCACGATCCGTCCCGCGACGACCATGTTGAACACGGACTTCTTAAGTTCCGAATACCGGGGGAAAGCGACCCACTGCCCGTCGATGAGCGCAAGCCGTGTGCCCGCGATAGGACCGGAGAAGGGCAGTCCAGCGATCTGCGTCGACATTGAGGCTGCGTTGATTGCCAGGACGTCGTAGGAGTCATCGGGGTTGATCGACAGGACGGTCTCCACAACCTGGACCTCGTTGCGCAGTCCCTTCACGAACCCGGGGCGCAGCGGACGGTCGATCAGGCGGCAAGCCAAGATGGCTTCCGTACCAGGGCGACCCTCACGCCGGAAAAAGGAGCCGGGGATCTTGCCCACCGCGTATTGGCGCTCTTCAACGTCAACGGTGAGGGGGAAGAAGTCGAACTGGTCCTTCGGGGTTTTGCCTACGGTTGTGGCCGACAGGACCGTCGTCTCCTCGTCCAGGTATGCCACGGCAGAACCTGCAGCTTGGAGGGCCAGTCGACCCGTTTCGAATCGGACAGTTCGCGTGCCGAACTTCCCGTTGTCAATGATTGCTTCTGCTGACACCACTTTGCGTGGCACCAGTACCGTTTCAGACATGTTTTCCTTTGTTCTACACGCCTGCATTGGGGCCTTCGGCCTTCGATCGAAGCTCACGGAACGCTCTGCTCCGTAAGCCACTGTCGAAAACCGCGAGAGCGCCCTCGCGCAGACTTAGGTGATTCTTGTATCTAGTTCTTGCGCCCAGGCAACTGGCCCGGGCAGTGTTTCGGCCCGACTCCAAACGGAACCGGGCCGATGGTTACGCCTAGCGACGCAGACCGAGTCGCTCAATCAAAGAGCGGTAACGTTCCACGTCAATGCCCTGGAGATAATCCAGCAGGTGCCGGCGGTGGCCAACAATCAGGAGCAGACCGCGACGCGAGTTGTGGTCATGCTTGTGTGCATTCGCATGCTCCGTGAGCTCCTTGATGCGCTCGGTAAGCAGTGCGATCTGCACTTCCGGGGAGCCCGTGTCGCCCGGATGCGTCGCGTATTCCGCGATGATCTTCTCTTTTTGTTCTTTAGACAGCGCCATGGCACTCCCTTCCTTCCAGTCGTTGCACGGAGCGTCGGGGCCGGTACACCCGGGCAGACAAGCCGTGGCCGTTAGACGGCGAAGACAAGCCTAGCAGCGCCGTTTGTCGGAACTGACGGCCTGTGGGCCTTGTCGCACGGATGTGCGGTGAGATTTAGCACGGCCCTAAGAAGACGAGGCCGGCGGGTGCAGGTACCCTCCCTCTACCAGTCCGGCCTCCACTTCGAACCGGTTACGCTTCGGGTCTCTTCCGGCCAACCAGTAGAGCAGCGGGAAAAGGAGACCGTGACGCTCCCACTGCTTGACGTGACGCAACTCGTGCCGGACCACCGGCGCCGAGGGCGGGCGGCCGGTGAGGAACACGACCCCAACGCAGACTCCACCGCGAGGGTATCGGCTCTTTGGCAGCCCGGCGGCAACGACCAGGCCGGCACGGTTGTGGAAATGTGCAGCGGGCGAAAGCGACGCGTACCTCACCGCAAGAGACGAGAAGACCCTCATCGCTGCGCGGTGACCTGAGACACGGGGCATCGCCTCGTGGATCAAGGTGCGCCCCCGCCTCACTCTCTCGAGGTAGGGGCGCACCGACCGTAGATTCTTGCGGACTCCCAAGCTCAGACGGCGACGCCCTGCTTGTTCTTCGGAGCCGCCTGTTTCAAAGCGGTCACCATGAACCCGCCGACCAAGGTTCCCGCAACGATGGCCAGGAGGAAGCCCCAGAAGGGTTGGATCGCAAAGAACACGAAGATCCCACCGTGCGGAGCGCGGGAACCAACATGGAGCGCCATAGATAGGGCGCCGGCGACGCCGCCGCCAACCATGATCGAGGGGATGACTCTAAACGGGTCCGCCGCCGCAAAGGGAATCGCGCCCTCGGATATGAATGAGGCTCCAAGCAACCACGCCGTCAAACCGTTCTCACGCTCTGCGGGCGTGTACAGCTTCGGGCGGAGAGCCGTTGACAGGGCCATCGCTAACGGCGGCACCATGCCTGCGGCCATAACAGCCGCCATGATCTGGAATGCCGCGTCGGTCTGAGCCGCAAGTCCGGTTGTCGCGAACAAGTACGCGGCTTTATTCACCGGGCCGCCCATGTCGAAGCCCATCATGAGCCCAAGGATGATTCCCAGCACGATGGCACCCGCCCCATCCGACATGCCGTTCAGCCAGTTGGTCAGTCCCAGCATGGCCGCCGCCAGAGGCCGTCCCAGGAGCACCAACATCAGGCCACCAACGAAGAAGGTTGTAACCAGCGGGATTATTACCACGGGCATCAGGCCCGCCAGCCAACGGGGGGCTTTGAGAGTCGTGAACCAGTAGGCAACCAGGCCGGCGAGGATGCCGGTGATCAGACCTCCGATGAAACCGGCGCCAACCATCACTGAGATAGCGCCACCGATGAAGCCGGGAGCGATGCCCGGGCGCCCTGCCAGTCCGAAGGCGATGTAGCCGGACAAGGCCGCGACCAGGAAGCCCATTCCGGCCTGGCCGAGAACCAAGAAGACGGAACCTATGTAGAGCAGGAAGCCGTTCTTCGCCAGCAGCTCGCTGCCCACCTCAGCAGACAGTGCCGCTACGTCCGGAAGATGCCAGAGCGAGTAGTTCAGTACGACATCGCTTCCCACCTCCGTGACGTTGTACCCGCCGAAAAGGAAGCCCAAGGCTATTAGGAGGCCACCTGCGGCGACGAACGGGATCATGTAGGACACGCCCGTCATCAGGGCCTGTTGGATCCGCTTGGGCCAGGACACTCCCCCGCTCTCCGCAGCTTTGGACTCGGAGGACTCCGCGCCTGCTGCAACGACCCTCTTCGCATGCGGGTCCTTGGCAGCTGCGACTGCCTCCCGAATCATTTTGGGCCCCTCGTTCATCGGGCGTTTGACCGATGACTCTATGAGCGGCATCCCGTTGAAGCGTTCTCTCCCGGCAACGTTCACATCCGCCGCGATGATGATGGCGTCCGCTTTTGCGATCTGTTCCGGGGTGAAAGGCTCTATTCCACCCGAGCCCTGGGTCTCCACCACCAGGTCTACGCCTTCTTCCTTAGCGGCTTGCTCAAGTGCCTCAGCCGCCATGTAGGTGTGCGCGATTCCAGTTGGGCATGAAGTGATGGCCAGGAGGAACGGCTTGTCTGCACCGCCGCCCTCTCCGGTAGTGGTCTCTCCGGAGGTGCGGGGCGTAGCAGCGGAGGTGTCCTCGCTCTTCTCGCGGGCCGCACGTGCTTCTGCTCGAGTAGGTGGCGGCGTCGCTACACCCGCAGCGGGTGCGGGCTCAACGGCGCCCATGATCAGGTTTGAGACCTCCTGGGGGGTCTGCGCCGAACGAAGAGACGCAACGAAATCCTTGCGGACCAACGCGCGTGAGAGCTTGGCGAGGAGCTTCATGTGCTGCGATCCAGATTCGTCCGGTGCAGCTATGCCTATGATCAGGTCGGCCGGCCCGTCCTTGGCACCGAAGTCAACCGGCGTATCCAGACGAAGGAAACCCAAGGATGCGGTGTTCACAGCGTCGGTTCGACAGTGCGGTATGGCTATTCCTCCGGGCATACCGGTCGGGAACTGAGATTCGCGAGCTTCCATCGCGCCTTGAAGCCCCGCCTCTTCGGCGCGCCCTGTGGAGGCGATGAGCCCGGCCATTGCGGCGATCACCGCGTGTTTATCTCCGGCCACTTCCACGTCCAGCCGAACCAGGTCCGGCGTGATGAGTTGATCGTTCATGTTCCTGCCTTCGATTTGGTTTGTTGACTGGGTCAGATTTGGGCGACTGCTGACAGGTCGACCTCAACCTGGTCGGGGCTGGGGATTGTTGTACCTGGAAGGGAGACCGCGGCCGCCCCGTACGCGATGGCATGCGCGAGCGCCTCCGGGGGCGAGAGTTCACGGCTACGTGCCAGGAGGTAGCCAGCCGTTGCCGAGTCCCCCGCCCCCACCGTTGAGATGACTGCCACGTCAGGCGAGGGCGAGTACCACGTTCCCTCCTCCGCGCCTAGCACGGCACCCGCACCGCCCAAGGTGACCAGCACGGTTCCCACGCCAGCCCCGCGCAGCTGGTCGATGGCGTACTTGACTTCACCAAAGTCACCGGCCGCCGCTGCAGCTTCCAGCGCCGTGCCGTCGCGCCCGGTGAGAGAAGCCAGTTCTTCCGCGTTTGGTTTTAGGAAGTCCGGTGCGGCCCCGGGGAACCGCCGGGCGAGGGCGAGCAGGGGCGCATCCGAAGTGTCCACCCCCACCCACGTACCGAGGGGTCGCAGGAGTTCAACCAGGTCGGCGTACGCATCCTCTGGGAATCCGGGAGCAAGTGAGCCGGAAAGCATCACGAACCGCGCTGCTTTGGCGGCTTGCACGAGCGCTGATTCGACCTTGCTCACTTCGGGGCCGCTCAACGGGCTGCCGGGTTCATTGATCTTGGTGGTCTGACCTGGGGTGAGAACAGCAATGTTCGTCCTCACCGCGCCGCGAACGGGAATCGCTTCGAATGGGAGGTCCTCGGCTTCCAGGAACTCAAGGAGGGGATCACTCGGTGAAGCGGGGAAAACCGCAAGGACCTCTGCGCCAGCCTTCTTGAGGCCCAAGGCGACGTTTATGCCCTTACCGCCGGGTTGCGTCTGGTCTTGCTCTATGCGATGCACGCCGCCGGGAACCAGGGCCCCGGAAAGCGTGACCGTGCGGTCCAGGGATGGATTGGCTGTGAACGTGAGGATCATGGGCACCGCCTTGTCTACGTCGACGTTTAGCGCTTCCCTCACTGTAAGCGGTAGCGCTTCAGCGCGACACCCTGTCCATCGTTTGACCTACCCTGCTGTCACGGCTCCCGGCTCGACCCGTGTGGCGCTGCGCGCCCCCAGTGTCGCGGCGGTCTTACGCAGGTCATCGTCCATCTGCGCCAGCAGTTCGTCGACGGAGTCGAACGACATCATGGGTCTTATTCTCTTCACGAAGACCACGGTCACCCGTTCGCCGTACAGGTTCAGATCCGATCGTCCGAGGACGTGTGCTTCCACGGTCCGCTTCTTGCCGTCAAACTGCGGGTTGGTGCCAACTGATATGGCCGCCGGCAGGAACTCCTGACTGGCCTGCTCGGTGCCGGGCACGTCGCGAACCAACCACCCGGCATAGACACCGTCAGCGGGCACCAGCTGGTCCTTGACTTCCACATTTGCGGTCGGGAAACCGAGTTCACGTCCCCTCTTGGCGCCGTGCACCACCTGACCGCAGACCCGCGGGAACCTCCCGAGGACGCGGCTCGCTTCAGCGACGTCTCCTTCCCTCATGAGTTCGCGGACCCACGAGGAGGACCACCGGCGTCCCTCGGGTGAGGCGATGTCAGTAACCATTGACACGTCGAACCCGAACCTTCGTCCTAACTCCCGTAGCGTGTCAATGTCTCCGGAGTTATCTTTCCCGAACCGGAAGTCCTCCCCAACGATGACTTCTACCGCGCCGAGGCGGTCCACCAGGTAACGTTCAACGAAGTCCTCCGGGCTCAGTAGATACAGTTCCGGCCCGTATTCGGCCACCAGAACCCCGTCAAGACCCGTCGTCTCCATGGTGTCCAGCCGTTCACTCAGCGGAGTGATCAAAGGGGTTTCCGTGTCCGGCCGGTGAACGGCGCGCGGATGCGGGTCGAAGGTGAGCGCCACTGAGTTGCACCCGCGCTTCCGTGCCCTCTCAACGCAGGTGCCAACCACACGTGTGTGCCCCTGATGCATACCGTCGAAGTTCCCGACGGTGACGACGCTCTTCTGGGTTCCGGGAACCTCACTGAGATCGCGCCAGACTTTCAACTCTCCCGCTCCATGCTTACTAGTTGCTCCATGCAGTCTGCTGGGTGACCCCTGGATTATTCGGCTGAACGAAGGCCGAGATTCGTTCGTCCTTCGTCATCGACCGGCAATCCTTCACTGCGCGCGCGCCCGGCGTTCTTGTGACGCCCGTGGCCCCCGCCTTTACCTTTGCCTTTACCGCCACCACATCCGCAGCCGCCGCACCCACATCCGCCCGAGCGCTTCTTCTCTTCACTCACGTCCGTCTCCCAACCTTGTCTAGTCGATGCTGTCAGCCGGGTAAACGGCCTTCGTCTTCCACGTAAGGGTACCGCCGGGGCGCCTTTCGACGAGCCCAAGGACTGTTTGGCCGGCATCCGCCTCTTCCGTCACCGCATACGTCTCCCGAAACTTCGGGTTTGCAGCCGTGCCCCGAATGGCGACTACCTCATCCTTCTCTGGTGCCGCTCCATGGCGGAAACGGCTGGCAGCAGCCGTGGAGATAGTCAGCTCGGGGAACAGCCCAAGGGCGGCGGTGCTGACCGGAGTGATCGGCAGCGGTAAGCCGGCGGCCTGCAGTTCGGTCAGTCGTTCAAGAGACAGACTTGCCTCCACCTCCCACGGCCCGATGCGAGTGCGACGCAACGACACCAGGTGTCCCCCCACTCCCAGCTCACGGCCAATATCGCGAGCGAGGGAACGGATGTAAGTTCCCGAGGAACAGTCCACTGTCGCATCAAAATCCACGGTTTCCACGTCCCCGGACCGCGACGGCAGAAGACCACTGGTCCTGACAAACCTGCCAACCGTGACCGGGCGCGCCTCCAGTGTGAAATCCTGTCCCCGCCGGGCGAGGGCGTATGCCCTTTCACCGTCAACCTTGATTGCACTGACCGCGGCGGGCACCTGCATGATGTCTCCACGCATCAACCCGATCGCGGAATCCACCTGCTCAAGGACGACACGTCCGGCTCCTGCGGAACCAAGGATCTCACCCTCGGCGTCGTCGGTGGAGGTTTCGACACCAAGTCTGATCCGGGCGTCGTAGGTCTTGTCCATGCCGGTCACGTACTGCAAGAGCTTGGTGCCCGCATTTACCCCCAGTATCAATAGTCCCGTAGCCGCCGGGTCCAGTGTCCCCGCGTGGCCCACCTTGCGAGTCCCCGCCAGCCGCCGCACCCTGGAGACGACGTCGTGGCTGGTCAGACCAGCCGGTTTGTCAACCAGAAGTAACCCAGAAGGCGCACCCCCGTCGGTGCTCCGCCCGCTCACTTGGTGGACGACGACCCGGCTGTGTCTTCCTCCACGTCCTCCCGCAGGTCCTGGTCCACTGCTTCCTCTTCCTGCTCCACTTCCGCATCAGTCACATAAGGGGAGTCACCGCCCGCGTATTCCTTGCCTTTCGCGGCCTCCGCGATCTCCAGGTCTTTCTCCCGGGCGGCCCTCAAGGCATCCTCTATCGAAGCCGCTTCGGTGGGCAGCGCGTCCTGCTCAAAGGAAATGGTCGGGGTGAGCCGGGTGCCGAGCGCGGCGCCCACTTCAGATCGGATTAAACCTTTAGCCGATTCCAGAGCCTTGCGCGTCTTTCTCTGCTCCGCCTCGTCACCTAAGACTGTGTAGTAGACGGTCGCATGCTGGAGATCTCCGGTAACTCGCACATCCGTGATGGTCACGAAACCGAGTCTGGGGTCTTTCACCTTCCGCTCCAGGGTGCGTGCCACCGACTCCCGGATCCGTTCAGCCACTCTGCGTTGACGTCCTGCGTCAGCCATGTCGCACCTTCCTAAGTCCGCTTCAATTGGGCAGTCCATTATCCCGCCTGGACCCGCAAAGGGCGACATCGCCCGGGCGAGGACGCTGCCCGGCGATAGAAAGGGGACGGGCGCAAGCGCCCGTCCCCAACGAAACCTACCTAGGCATGGCTAGGCACGCGCCTTCTCCGTGGTCTCCCAGGTCTCGACGAGGTCTCCGACCTGAATGTCCTTGTACCCCAGCGTGATACCGCACTCGTAGCCCTCCCGCACCTCTGTCACATCGTCCTTCTCCCTACGGAGGGACTCGATCTTGAGGTCTGGCGCAACCACTACGCCGTCGCGAACCAGGCGGGCCTTCGCCCCGCGCTTGATCGTTCCGGAACGCACGATGGAGCCAGCGATGTTCCCGAACTTGCCAGAACGGAACACCTGGAGGATCTCCGCGGACCCGGTGTCGACGTCCTCGTAAATCGGCTTGAGCATGCCCTTCATAGCGTCCTCCACGTCCTCGAGAGCGCGATAGATGACCGAGTAGTACTTGATCTCCACGCCCTCGCGGTCCGCGAGTTCCTGGACGCGTTCGGCCGGCCGAACGTTGAACGCGATGATGACCGCGTCGTCCACGGTGGCCAGGTTGACGTCGTTCTGGGTCACCGCGCCGACGCCGCGGTGAATGACGCGCAGCGCCACGTCCTCGCCAACGTCCAGTTTGAGCAGCGAATCCTCCAACGCCTCCACGGCACCTGCCACATCACCCTTGAGGATGAGGTTGAGGGTATCGACCTTGCCTTCCTTGAGAACGCGGTCGAAGTCCTCCAACGTGACACGCTTGCGACGCCTGGCCAGCTGAGCCTGACGTTCTGCGGCCTCACGTTTGGAAGCGATCTGGCGGGCGGTGCGGTCGTCGGGGGCAACGAGGAACGTGTCCCCCGCCCGCGGAACCGAAGTGAGTCCGATCATCTGGACTGGTCGAGCTGGCCCGGCTTCCTCCACGGAGTTGCCGTACTCATCGAACATGGCCCGCACGCGGCCGTAAGAAGATCCGACCACGACGGCGTCCCCTACGTGCAGGGTCCCGCGCTGCACCAGCATGGTGACAACCGCGCCTCGTCCCTTGTCTAGGTTGGCCTCGATCGCAACGCCACGAGCCTCTGCCTCCGGATTAGCAGTGAGGTCCAAGGTGGCGTCGGCGGTGAGAAGCACTGCTTCCAGCAAGGACTCAATGTTCTGGTTCTCCCGAGCGGACACGTCAACAAACATGACGTCCCCACCGAAGTCCTCCGCTACCAGGCCGTACTCGGTGAGCTGGGCGCGGATCTTCTCCGGCTTCGCGTCTGGCTTATCGATCTTGTTGACCGCCACGACGATAGGAACGTTTGCCGCCTGCGCGTGGTTGATTGCTTCCACGGTCTGGGGCATCACGCCGTCATCTGCAGCAACCACGAGGATAGCTAGGTCTGTCGCCTGAGCGCCACGCGCACGCATCGCGGTGAACGCTTCGTGGCCGGGTGTGTCGAGGAACGTTATGGGACGCTCCTCCCCCTCCGAGTCCACTTTCACCTGGTAGGCCCCAATGTGCTGGGTTATGCCACCGGCCTCGCCCGCGATTACGTCGGTGTGGCGGATGGCGTCCAGCAGACGCGTCTTGCCATGGTCAACGTGACCCATGACGGTGACGACGGGTGAGCGCGGCTGCAAGTTCTCCGCATCCAGGAGCTCTTCTGCTCCCAGGTCGATGTCGAAGGACTCCAGGAGCTCGCGGTCCTCATCTTCCGGCGAGACGACCTTCACCCGATAGCCCAGTTCGGCGCCAAGAACCTCAAGCGAATCCTGGTCCAAAGACTGCGTGGCAGTCGCCATCTCGCCTAGGTGGAACATGACGGTGACCAGCGCAGCGGGGTTCGCGTTTATCTTCTCCGCGAAATCTGCGATCGACGCTCCCTGACGGATTTGGATCTCCTGGTCATTGCCGCGCGGCACGGACACGCCACCGAGCGAGGGCGCTGCCTGCTGCTCAAATTCCTGGCGCTTGGCACGCTTTGACTTGCGTCCCTTCTGGCTGCGGCCACCTCCGCGACCGAAGGCGCCGGGAGCGGATCCACGGCCCCCGCCGCGACCACCACGAGGAGGGCCTGAGAAGCCGCCGGGGGCTCCCTGTGCGGCTGGAGCGCCGCCAAAGCGGTTGCCACCACCGGAACCTGCCGGCCGGTTGCCTCCTGGGCGCCCTCGACCGCCGCCACCGGGACGAGCTGCTCGGGTGTCATTGCGCTGGAAAGATGCCGAACCGGGCATCATCCCCGGGTTAGGGCGTGGCCCGCCGGAGCGTGCACCCGCTGTCCCCCCGGGACGAGGCGATCCAGGACGCGGCGCGCCCGGCCGGGGTGTTCCCTGGCGAGCACCCGCTTGCCGCGGTGCGCCAGGACGCGGCATCCCCTGGCTAGAGGCATACGGATTGTTCCCCGGACGCGGTCCGCGTGGACGAGGCATGGCAGCCTTGCCACCGGGCGCGGGGGCGGGCCGGGGGGCCGGCTTAGGCGCCCTCGGAGAGGCCTCCCTCCGAGCCGGCGCCGACGCGGGACGCTGTTCCTTGGCGGTCTCCCCTGTCGGCTTGGGCGTGGTCCGCGGGGCGGGTTTGGGGCTCGCCTGACCGTCGCTAAATAGTGCCGCGCTGGAACTGGGCTTCGGCTGGGGCGCTGCTTCGGGCTTAGCCGCCGGCGCGGCGGTCTGTGCCTGAGATTGCTGGACTTCTTCTGCTTCCGCGGGAGCCGAGGGCGCGGGCTTAGCCGCTGGCTTCGGCCCGGGGACCGGTCCCGGCCGGGCCGCCTTGGGCTTAGCAGCGGGCTTAGGTGCTGATTTGGTTGACTTCGAGGGGGTCTTGGCTTCCTCCGCGGTAGCCTGCCCCTGATAGTGCTCCCGCGCGGCGCGCACAACGGGGCCTTCGACCATTGCCGAGGCGCTCTTGACGAACTCCCCGCGTTCATTGAGGTATTCCCTCAGGGTTTTACTTGTGATGCCGAGCTCTTTCGCAAGCTCGTGTACACGCATCCTTGCCACAAATTCTCCTCTTCGGGTCCGCCCCCAAAAGAGAAGAGGGCGAACTACTTGACCTGCTGGCAGCTCATCGCTGGGTACTCATCGGGTGCCCATCAGCTTCCAACCCGCTTTCGTTGCCGTGAGGGTGATGCCCTCCTCCTGAGCAGTGAAGAAGTCCTCCAACTGCTTCCAAGATTCCCCGCCTGCGCGGAGAGACCTGCTGAGTCTGCCCGTGCGCCGCGCGTTGCGGTAGCACTCCGCGGAAGGGTGAATCCACGCTCCCCGGCCAGGCTGACTCCGATCCAAGTCCACGGCTAGCGCGGACCCGGAAGACTTGGTGATCCGAACCAAACGGTCCTGTTGATCGCGTTTGCCGCACCCAGTGCAGGTGCGGATCGGCACATTATTCCTCATCGGCCGTCCAGTCATAAGTCTCCGCGCCCAAGTGTAGTGCAGGCTCCGAGCAGCACTAACCCCCCATCGTGAGCGAATGGTCACCAATGATGGGGGGCATCTAGCGTGTGCCTCCGGGCGCAAGCCCGATCAGCTGGGGGTCGACGACCTTGAGGTCTCTACGTCGCCACCGTCGGCAGTATCCGAATGAATGTCGATGTGGTACCCGGTCAACCGAGCGGCAAGACGAGCATTCTGCCCGTCCTTGCCGATGGCCAGGCGTAGCTGGAAGTCCGGAACCACCGCTGTGGCCGTCTTGTTCTCTTTTGAGTGGACGACCACCCTGGAGACCCGCGCGGGGGAAAGCGCATTAGAGACAAACTTGCCGGGGTCGGCCGACCAGTCGACGATGTCGATCTTCTCCCCCCCAAGTTCCGCCATGACGTTGCGCACCCGTCCGCCCATGGGCCCTATGCAAGCTCCCTTGGCATTGACGTCCGGACGAGCAGCGGCGACAGCTATCTTCGTCCGGTGCCCCGCCTCTCGGGCGATGGCCTTGAGCTCCACGAGGCCCTGATCGATCTCCGGCACTTCCCGCCGAAACAGCCCCTGAACCAAACCGGGGTGACTGCGCGACAAGATGATGCGGGGGCCTTTTTCTGTCCGCTCAACCGACACGACGTAGGCGCGTATGCGGTCACCGTGGTTGTAGGTCTCGCCCGGCACTTTCTCACTGTCAGGCAACACCGCTTCGAAGTCGTCACCCAACTGAACCACAGTGGTGTGTCGGTCGCGGCTTTGCTGAACCACCCCCGTCACCACAGTTCCTTCTTTGCCCGCGTAGTTGCCAAGGACCCGTGTGTCCTCCGCTTCCCGGAGACGTTGAGTGATGATGGAACGAGCTGTCGTAGTTGCGATGCGCCCAAAGTCGGAAGGAGTGTCGTCGAACTCCCCCAGAACGTTTCCGTCCTCGTCCGTCTCCGTGGCGATCACGGAGGCCCGACCCGACTTCCTGTTGATCTCAATCCGCGCTTGCTCAATGGCTCCCGGCATGTTGTGGTAGGCGCGCAGAAGCGCCTCCTCAATGGCTTCAACCAGGGTGTCAAGGCTGAGGCCCTTCTCCCGTTCCACCATCCGCAAAGCGGTCATGTCGATTTCCATGGGTCAGCCTTCCTGCGGGGTCTCCACCACGAGGTGGGCCTTCTTCACGTCGTCAAAAGCGACCGTGCGCTCACCGTGAGCTGTCTCCACCTTGAAGCCATCGAGGTCCACCTCGGAGATGGTCCCGTCCACTTTGTCGTCGTTGCGCAGCACTACCTTCACCTGCTTGCCCACCGAACGGCGATACTGGCGCAAATTCGTCAGCTGCCGGTCCGCGCCGGGCGAGGTAACTTCCAGGGTGTAAGCGCCATCGATCGGATCCTTCTTGTCGAGGGCGAGCGAGAACTCACGCGCCAGCTGGGCCACCTGGTCCGAGGACAGATCCGCGCCCACGCGTTCCATGTCCACTGTGACCGTGAGTACCTGATTGTTGCCTTCGCCGGTCAAAGAGACGCCCTCCACAACTGCGTTCTGTGCAGCAGCTAGCGGGGCCAGCAGTTCCTCCACCTGGCTTTCGACCTTTTCATTTCCCACCTTGCACTCCTTAGAACTGTTCGCAGCTGATCAGAAAAAACGGAACCGGATTGCGGATCCGGTGACGGCACCATGTTACTTGCTAAACCGTGGGATGATCTCTTCGTGCAGTCATGGTTCACACTGGGCGGTCGCCCTCGCCGGATCTCCGGTGCCGCTACCCAAGCAGTTGCGGCCATCGGAATCGGGGCTCTCTCGGTGGTGGGCCTTACCGGCTGCGCCAACGCGTCCAGTGCGGGCGGTCAGAGCGAGGCCGACAGCGCGCAGAGTTCGGTCGTTGCACTCCCAACCCTTAGCTCCGCCCAACTGCTCCGCGAAGAAGTGGCCAATGCGGAAGCGGCCATCTTGGCCCGCACCTCAGAATTGGCGCAGTTAGCCACTGAGTGTGAGACCTGTCAGGCCGCACTGGCGTCCGCACAGGCATCTGCTGCCATCCGGCTTGAGGAGAGCGGGGGGACGTGGAGCGCATGGGGCACGGGAGCGGCTCGCAGCACCGGCGACGGCTCGCTCCAGTTGCAGCCGGAAACCGCGGACGCCCCGTACCAGGTGGGGCCGCTCACCGCCTACATGCTGGCCACTGCCAAACAGGAGCTCCTGAACGCCTCAACTAACTCACAGCTCACCGGGCCCCAGAGGGAGGCGCTCGCGTCAATTCTGTTCGGGCGCCAGGTTGCGGCGCGTCTGCTTGCCGCCAGCTTCGGTGTGAACCCGGAAGAGCAGTTGGAGGCGCTACCCGAAAGCGCAGCGGCAGCGTTGGCGGACAGTTACCCTGCGGTCTCAGATGCGCCCTCGTCAAGCCAAAGCGACGGGGACACGAGCGACGCTTTTTTGTCCGACGGCAGTTCAGCGTTGGTCCAATACGATTGTGCGAGGACGGCGTTTATGTCCATGTCGGATGCGCAGCTCTCGGGCGCGGACCCTTCGGGGCTGGGGGGGACAATGAATGACCGCGCCAAGTCCCTCGTCTCGCTGGGCGTTCCCGATACTCGCTCTCTGCGCTGCGCTGCCGGCGAACAAAGCGTCGATGAGCTGCTCGCGGCGAACGTGCAGGCCGACTTGGTGCTGCTAGGGGCAGACGATGCGTCGATCCGAGCGGCGGGAGCCAGGTTCTTGCAGGACGACGCTCGCATCTGGGTGTCCCTATCCCCCGCGACAGCGCCGACTACTTCGGTCCTACCGATAGAAGGAATCGACCTTGAACAGCAATCCTGAAGAAACCAGCCCTGAAGAGGACGTCTACACCCAAGAGGACGCGCGAAGGGCGCATGTAGCCGAAGACTGGCACCGAGGTGCTTCCATCGGCCTGGTGGTGGCCATCGCCCTCTACCTCATAGCGACGCTCGCCGGCGCCCCACACTGGCTGTCCGTGGTGGGAGTGGTGGCGTCCTTCGTCCTCGCTCTGGCGTACATGGGGACCACACTGTGGGTCTATTCGCTGAAAACAGAACGAAAGAGGGAAGCGAGAGCGAGGGCGGAACGGGCCTAGTTCGCGCCGCACACGCGGTCTAAGTTTGACTTGTGACGGAATACCACACCTTCTCCACCGGGAACTCCGGAATCGACACGATGGTGGATGGTCTGCGGCTTGGGGACAACGTGGTGTGGCAGGTGGACAGTGTCGCC
>CAYFQC010000001.1:62627-107869 GCA_964345155.1 uncultured Actinomyces sp. | reverse complement strand
AGCGAGCAAACCGAGGCCGACACCCGCGACCAGCATCCAAGTGGGCCAGGGCACGATCCCCCAATAGGGCGGTTCTGGGATTGCAATGCGCAATGCCGAAGCTATCCACAGCACGGCCAGCCAGGCGAGGCCGACAACTGCCGCCACAGCTGCCAGCCACTGGAGCGCGTCCATCACGGTCCACCACCTGGGACGGCGGGCTAGGACGGAGCGATCCTCCGAATCCACCCGATCTACTCGGTCCAGCCACTGGTCCAAGGCGCTGCTTGCGTCCTGGGTGGCGAAATGGCGCCACTGCGCGGGCAGATCTCCGGTCGCCGCGTCAACGTACCTTCGGATGCTGACCTGGGCACCCATGACGTCTGCTTGGTTGGGCCGGTGAGAGGGAACAGAGCCGGGGACCGTGCCGCTGCCCCGGTGCTGCCGATCCAGGGGGTCGGAACGGAGACCGCGCACCCAGCGAACCGGGAGCCAGCCCGTGGCTCTGAGCCCGCGCTGAAAGTACGAAGATGCGGCTGCCATTGCCACCGCACCGGCAGACGAGTAGCGCACCAGTTCCGCCGCGGTGTCGTCAAACGGGGGCAGGTCGCGCCGCGGCTCTAGGTTTCCGCCCTCGCGCGCGATTTCCTCCGCGTAAGCATTTCCCTGAGCGCGTAGGTCCGCTTCCAAGCGACGCGCCGCAGCGGCCCTCTCCTTGGAGAGCTGAACGACGGCACTCTCGAGTTGCCCCAGCCCCTCCCCCGTCCGGGCGGACACAGGCACGACCTGCAAGTCGAGACCTTCGGAAGCGAGCAGCCGAGCCAGATCGGCCTCCACGCTGGGCCGGTCCACCTCGGCTAGCGTGTCGATCTGGTTCAGCGCAACAACCATTTCCCCGGCGTGCTCGGAGAGGGTCGATAGGAAATCGAGGTGCAGCACTCCGTCGGCGTACTTCTGCGGATCGGTGACCCAGACAACCAGGTCTGCTTTACTGATCAGTCTCTCCGCCTCTTCCCGGTTAGCTGCGGCGATGGAGTCAAAGTCGGGCAAATCGACAAGTACCAGAGACTCCTCGCCGAGCGGTGGCTCACCTGGAGCGATGGACCACTGGCCGACGTCCAGCCACTGAACTAGCGCCCTGGTCGGGTGATTTCCCGAGACTGCTAACGCCCGGTCGGTTGTGGGGCGCAGGGGACTCACCTGAGCCAGGGAGCGTCCCGCCAAGCGGTTGAACAGGGAGGACTTGCCCGACCCGGTGGCGCCAGCGAGGGCAACCACGGTCACTCCCATTCCCGCGAGTCCTCGCTGAGCGATCTTCGCTGACAGCGCCTCTGCGCCTTTACGGGCGGGGCCGGCCATTCGTTGTGCCGACAGCGCCACGGAGGCAGTCAGGGCGTCAGCACCCTGGGCCAGATTCACCTGCTCCACATTTTTGCGGCGCGCGCTCACCTGCCTTGCTCCTTGTTCCACTCCCGCTCAACTGCGTCGAACGCTTCCGCAACCGCGCCGGTGTCGCCAGCTTCCACGCGCAGCCTGTCGGTCACGGCCACCAGAGGTTCGGCGTCCAACGCGAAGAACTCATCGCATCGAGTCAGAAGATCAGATCGCGCCGCCGACACCATCTTCCGCACCGCCCCGTCACCAAAAACCGCTTCGAGCACCCGCTGGGCTGCCACAGCGGTTCCTCCCGCGACGGCGATTTCAGCACCCGTCAGCCCCGCCGTAGAAGCGAAGATGACGACCATCAGGGATGCCCCCAACACGTTTACGCCGACGGCGAGGAGGCGAGCGGTGGCCTTCTTATCCTTACCCATTGTGGATACCAGGTCGAGCACCTGACGCTGCCACCCGCGCACCACTGCGGCAGCCGCTTCCTGGCGTTGTTCGGAGGTTCGGAATGCATCCTGCACCTCAACCAGGGCGCGCCGCGTAGCCGGGTCCGAACGCCAGTCGTCTTCCACCTCCGCAAGCGCCCTTTCAGCTGCGTTCACCAGGAGCGTCTGCAACGAATCCACCAGCGCCCGGTCCAGGGCCTCTGCCGGCTGTCCGGACTTCCCTCCCCGGAACCAGCCGGCAGAGGCCCTGGAAAGCCCGAATCGGGCACCGGCCGGCCCCTCCCGAAACGCGACGGAGGCGAACACCGTCTACTCTGTATCCAAGCCGTGCTGAAAGGAGCGCCGATGGAGGCCGTGTACACCTCGATAGCCGAACTGTTCGAGCTGCTAGGTACCTTCACCATGGTCGCGGGGTTTGTCGTGGCTGCGATACTGGCCATCCGCTCTTTGATACGTAAAGAAGGCGGCGTGAAAGCGTTCTCCACCTTGCGCATCACGCTGGGAAGCGCGATCCTGTTGGGCCTGGAGATTCTGGTCGCGGCAGATTTGGTTCGGACCATCACATCCAAGCCTTCGATTGAGGAAGCCGTGATCTTGGGCCTCATCGTCTTGATCCGAACGATTCTCTCCTGGTCCATCCAGATTGAGATCGAGGGCGTCCTGCCGTGGAAACGCGCCTTGTTGGAGAGCGGCGGATCACTGCTAGTGAAGCAGGTGAAGAAAGACCACGACCTCCAGGTTGCCTACAAGCCGGCGGGTGAACCGGAAGCCTAGAAGTGCTCTGAGGCCGTCTAGCGGTGGGTCCATCCCGGGAGTGCCGTCTCCAACTCGGCTCCAACTGCAGGCCCCCAGATCGCGGTGGCCCGCCTAACCCAGGGCAGTTGCGTGACCAAGTGGGAAAGGTTCTGCGCCTCCTGCGGTCCGGATGTCAGTCCCAACACCGTCGGTCCCGACCCGGACAGGAGCGCGGCCGAGGCACCTGCGCGGCGCAAGGCCTTCGCTGTCACGCCCAGTTCTGGGCGGAGCGAGAACGCGGCGGGCTCCAGCTCGTTCACTAGCACGGCTCCGTCCAGAGGGCGGCGCGTGAGAGCGGCGATCAGATCCTGGTCCAAGCTCTCGCCCGGTACGGAGTCGCCGCGGGACTCTGCGCCGTGCAGAGCCAACCGGTCAAATTCCTGGAAAACCCTTGGAGTCGACAGACCTTCTTTGGCCTCCACAGCGACCCACCACTGGGAAGCGGACGTCGGCAGGCGCGTCCCCGGCTCAAGCCTACGCATCCGGTCGCCGCGCCCCAGGCCCAGGCTGATCCCGCCGCTTATACACGCTGGCACGTCCGCGCCCAACTTGGCCCCCACTTCAAGCAGCTCCGCGTCCGTTAGAGCGAGTCCGAAAAACCGGTTCGCCGCTACCAAAGCCGCTGCGGCATCTGCTGAGCCGCCCGCCATTCCGCCTGCAACGGGCACTGTTTTGTGGACCGTCACGCGCGCTCCACTGCCGCGGGGCGCAACCGCGCGGAGAGCTTTGAGCGCCAGGTGCTCCCGGCCGTCCAACTCTCGGAGTCTGCGCGTTAGCAGCGCATCAAAGAGGGGCTCTTCTCCGGCGGCGCCGGGGCGGTAACCGATGGTGCGGACGGTGGTCTCTTCCGCTGGCTCTAGTGAGACGTACTCACGCAGACTAACGGCTTCAAAAACGGTGCTGAGCGGGTGGTATCCCTCCGCATCCTCGGCTCCAGCGAGGAGCACCAGGTTGACCTTAGCGGGGGCTGACGCCACGGTTGCTTCTCGGCTCATTTGCTGCTTTCCAAGTCGGCCCGCGCGAGGGCGACGAAGGCGTCGATCCCCAGCTGCTCAGGACGCGCAGTCTCGTCGACGCCTGCGGCGTTGAAGATACGGTGGCCTTCGGCGGCGCACCAGAAGTCTCTTAGCGAAGCTCGGAGCATCTTTCGCCGCTGCTCGAAGGCCGCATCGACCAGCGCGAAGGTACGTTCACGCAGCGTCCCATCCCCAGGCGGTGGGGCGCAATCCAGGGACACAAGGGCGGAATCGACATTCGGTTTGGGCCAGAAGACACTGGGTCCGACTGTGCCTACCCTACGCGCCGAGCCGAACCAGGCCAGTTTTGCCGATGGGGCCCCGTAAACTCTGCTCCCCGGCGGTGCGGTAAGCCTGTCCGCCACTTCCTTCTGGACCATCACCAAAGCGGTGTGCAAGGAAGGGACCTGTCCGAGCGCCGTGAGGAGGATAGGTACGGCAACGTTATAGGGCAGATTCGCGACAAAGCGGGTTGGTGGTTCGCGGAACCACTCCGACCTGATAGACAAGCCGTCAGCATTGCGCACCCGCAGCGCACCGAGAGTCGCAGGGGCACGGTCGGCCACCGTACGGGGCAGCGCCCCCGCCAGGCGGCGGTCGAGCTCCACGGCCTCCACCGTCGCCCCAGCTTCCAACAGGCCTAGTGTCAAGGAACCTAGGCCCGGCCCGACCTCCAACACGACGTCCCCGGGCCGCACGCGGGCCAGCGAGACGATCCGCCTGACAGTTCCCGCGTCGTGAACGAAGTTCTGGCCCAGCTTCTTCGTTGGGGCCACACCGAGCTGATCTGCGAGCCTTCGGATCTGCGCAGGCCCAAGCAGCCCGCTGGCCGATTCTGAATCGCTCACCGTTCCCCCGTTATCTTCGTTCTCCCAGCCTACTTCGCTCGCGGTGCGGGTCCCAACGGCCACGTTTACGAGCCAAGCTCCATACGTGAGTCACAACACAGCCACGAGTTCGTAACATTTAGGTAACTTCCCTGACTATTTGCCGAAACCCGGTTGCCCGGCGATTAGTTCGTTTGCTTTACTAATGCCACGGTCGTGCAGACGACCCACAAGGAAGTGGCGACGAACGGAGGTTGGCGATGGGCATGACTCCCCCAGACGTGGCAATGCGCCAGCGGGACGCTAATCGCAAGGCTCTGCCGAAACACGCCAGGGAACACAACCGCTCCCTCATCATGCGCACCTTGTATCAGGGCGGACCGCAGTCGAGGGCGGATTTGGCTCGCGCAACCGGTCTGGCCAAGGTCACCGTCTCCGACTTGGTCATGGAGCTCCTTCAAGCTGGCCTCCTGCAGGAGCTTGGGACCCGTACCACAAAGGGTCCGGGGAAGCCGGCGGTCATATTGGACCTGGCTTGGGACGCGTTCCTGATCGTGGCGGTTGACCTGTCGGAACACGACGTCATCCGGGCGGCGCTCCTGACCATGGACGCTCAGCGGGTTGAAGAAGAGCTCATCCCCTGGAACTCAGCGCGGGGGAAAAAGGCACTGAAGCTGGTTATATCCTCCATCCGCGCTCTCCTTCGACGAGCCGATCGTCCCGTTTTGGGTATCGGAGTCGGGGCACCGGGGATCATTACAGAAGATGGGGCCGTCAAGTACGCGCCCAACCTCGACTGGCAGGACGTTCCGCTACAAGACATCATCGAGGATGCTTTTGACGTGCCGACTCGAGTCGTAAACGACACGAACCTGGCCGCGGTCGGAGAACAGCTGTACGGGCAGGGCGCAGACGATTTCCTGCTCATCAAGGTCGGGCAGGGCATTGGCGCGGGCCTGATCCTGGGTGGAGAGCTGGTGACTGGCGCCCGCCATACCGTCGGTGAGATCGGGCACCTGATCGTCGAAGAAGACTCGCCTCCCGGGGGCGAGTACAGCGCGGACCACATTTTGGAACGCTGGCTTGCCGTCCCGGACCTCCGGAAACGGTTGGAAGCTCCCGAAGGGGAGGCGGAGGATGTCCTCCGCGCTTCCGGGAGGAGACTCGGATCTGCCCTCGTTCCAATCGTGTCCGCCTTGGACCTCACCGAAGTGGTCCTGCAAGGGCCCGAAGATCTTCTGGATGGGCCGTTCAGCGATGAAGCGATGCGGATCATTCGGCAGCGCACTCTGCCGCAGACCCACGAAAACCTCCAGATTCGCCTGAGCAGTGAGGGGCCCCGCCTGGTGCTCCTTGGCTGCGCTGCCCAGGTTTTATCCACGTTCCTAGGGACCACCCGCGGAACTCAGGCCAACAAGTAGGAATCCCCAATGAAAGGAAACGCAATTAACCGGAAGCTCGCCGCATTTGGCGCTGCGTTCGCGGTCTCCGCCATGGCCCTTGCCGGCTGTGCGTCGGGGGGGCGAAAGCGCAGAAAAGCAGTCCGAAGATGCTTCGGGCGGCGCTACTGAGACTGGTGCAGCGGGCGACGTCCGACTGTGGCTGATCGGTGGCGATACGCCCGATGAACTCCGCACCTGGCTGACCGAGGAATACGCCAGCCGCACCGGCGGCACACTGACGATCGAAGAGCAGACGTGGGGCGACATCATCACGAAGCTCACGACGGCAATGCCCGATCCCTCCCAGACACCGGACGTTACGGAGATCGGAAACACCCAATCCCCGACCTTTACCAACATCGGCGCCTTCATGGAGCTCGATGAGGACTTCTACAAGGAGCTCGGCGGCGATGATCTGCTGAAGTCCTTTGTTGACGTCGGCATGGTGGACGGTAAGTACTACACGCTGCCCTACTACTTCGGGTCTCGCTACATGTTCTACCGCAAGGACATCTGGGCGGCCGCTGACCAGGAACTCCCGAAGACGCTGGAAGAATTCAACAACTCCGTCGTAGCGATCACCGAGGCGAACCCGAAGAACATTGAGAACTTCTCCGGTTTCTTCCTTGGCGGACAGGACTGGCGTGATGGCATCTCCTGGATCTTCGCCAACGGTGGAGAGATCGCCGTTCAGGAAGACGGTCAGTGGAAAGCCACCCTGGACTCCGATGAGACCGTCAAGGGCCTGGAGCAGCTACAGAACATCTACCAGAATGCTTCCAAGGCTCCGAACGACATGAAGGACGCCAACCAGTACCAGTACATCAACGACTCCGACGTTGTCTCCGATGAGGAAGCGGGTACGGAAACCGAACTCTCCTTGGCCGCCTCCACCTTGGTGGCAATCCCCGTAATCATTTTCTTCATGTTTGTCCAAGGCCGCATGACCTCCGGCCTTGTCTCGGGGGCGGTGAAAGGCTGACCCTCCCTCGCCCGATCCAACCCGCCCACGGAAGTAAGACCACATCCAGTGACCACCAGCTCGTTGATGACACCCACAAAGCCAAACGGCACCCCCTCTTCGGAGGGCCCAACCCCGCACCTCCTCATGGGACTAGACATTGGGGGAACAAAGATCCAAGGGATGCTCCTGTCCCAGGATCACCGACCTCTCGCAGCCCTTGTCCTCCCCACTGTCCGGGGCGAGGACGGAATCGTGCAGGCCGCCCTCGCCGTAGTAGAAGGGCTGCTTGCCGAAGGTGGCGCGGAGCACGCAGCCCTAGCCGGCATTGGAGTCGGCGTCCCAGGGACCGTGGATATAGAGACGGGCGTGGTTGCCAACGCCGTCAATCTGGACGTGACAGAACTGGCGCTGGGCGAACTCCTCAGGTCCGCAACCGGGGTACCCGTGTTCGTCGATAATGACGTGAACGTGGCCGGAATCGGCGCTGCCCATCACCTCGGCTGTACAGAGTCGATCGCGTATCTGAACGTGGGAACCGGCCTGGCGGCCTGCCTTGTCCAAGGAGGCGAGGTTTTCGGAGGCTGCTCAGGGGTTGCGGGGGAAATAGGGCACCTGCCCGTGGATCCTGGCGGGCTGCTATGTCCTTGCGGGCAGGTGGGTTGCCTAGAAACGATGGCGTCCGGGGCCGCCGTCGCGCGGCGCTGGCCAAGTGAGGCAGAGCACCCCTCAGATGATCTCTTGTCGGCCTACCTGGCAGGCGATCCTCGCGGCGTAGCCGTTTTCCGTACGCTTGCGGAGGGCATCGCTCAGGCCGTGCGCGCGCTGGTACTGGCTTACGACCCGGCCAGCGTCGTGGTCGGAGGCGGAATAATGCGTCTTGGTGCGCCGCTCTTGGAGGAGGTGCACAGCATTTTCCAAGACTGGGGCCGGTCCTCCCTTTTCGTTGCTTCCCTCAACTTGCAGGATCGTTTCCGAACTCTTCCAGCAGGAGCCGAGGTCGGGGCCACCGGGGCGGCACTGCTGGCGTCCGCAGCAGCTACCTACCAAGCGCCGTAGACACGCTCCGAGTTGCGCATGAGTATGCGGCAAGTCTCCTCTACATCCTCTTCCCATAGTTCGGCGATGGCTCGCACAGTCCACGGCATTGAGTAGGAGGCGTTCGGCTGACCACGGTGAGGTACCGCCGTGAGGTAGGGCGCGTCCGTCTCAACAAGCACGCGGCTGCGTGGCATCTCCACAAGCGCCTCGCGCAGGTGCACGTTGGCGGGGTAAGTCATCATGCCGGAGAAGGACGCGTACCAACCGTTGCCCCTCAGAACCGTAGCCATCTCCCGGTCACCGGAGAAGCTATGGAAGACGATCGTCTGGTCGTGAAAAGCGACTCCCTGCACCAGTCGAATCGTGTCTGCGTGGGCGTCACGGTCGTGGATCTGGGTCGGAAGCCCCTTCGCACGCGCCATTTCCAGGTGAGCTGCAAAGGACTCCCGTTGCGCCTCCCGGCCGGGCTCGGCGGTGCGGAAGTAGTCGAGTCCCGTCTCCCCCACCGCCACCACCTGTGGGTCGTCAAGCAGGTGCGAAAGTTCGGCCAGCGCGTCTATAAGCGGGATGTGATGCTCACGTTGTTCATGCTCCCAGCCGTCAGGAGATCGCTCAAGGTGTCCGGCGTGGAGAGCCGCCTCGTTCGGGTGGATCGCCAGAGCTGCGGAGATGTGCTGGTGGGTCCGGGCGAGCTCCAGAGTTGGTTCCCAATCCGGCCGCTCACACCCAACCGTGATGATGCGAGACACGCCGACTTCTCGGGCCAACTCCAGCTGCCTCTCCAGAGGCATCTTGTAGCCGTCGGCGGCGGGAATCTCCGCCTCGTCGATGGGAAGGTGAGTGTGGTTGTCCATTACTTCTACGGGTAGCGCGGGCCCAACTGCTGGCCAAGTGCGGGGTTTGCGGGACAATGCTTCCACTCACTCTCGAATTGGTGCCTGGCCGACCCTGTGCCTCTTTGACACTACCCTCAGCGGGACCGGTTCACCCGATCCCACATCGGACCGAGAATTAGCCACGCTAAAAGCGCAACTATGCCGCAGGGAACGCTGACAGCCGGCATGGACTTCCACAGCGACAACACCAAACCCGCGGCCGAGAGAGCCAGCATCACCCAGGCGGGCCAGGCGTCTGCGCCTTTCATATCTCCCCACGCCCACTTCTCAGAGCGCTTGGACACCCACGACGTAGAGAGCACCAGGAGCAAGAAGCCAGCCACGGTGAAGCCCAAGCTCACGCCGGGGCTGAAGCCCAGGCCCGCGATGATAAGCCCTATTGCCAGACCCATGATCGGGTAGTACCCCGCCGGCCCGGGTCCACGCGCAGCTTCGCCCTCGTCTGCCATTGTTCAGCTCGTTCCCGTTGCTAGCTCTTCTGCCACGACGCCCAAAGCGACGCGTATTCCCCACCTTGTTCGACAAGTTCATCATGGCTGCCAAGTTCCACGATGTTTCCGTCCACCATTACCGCCACCCGATCGGCGTCCTGGGCCGTGTAGAGGCGATGCGCTATTGCCACCACAGTCCTACCGTCCAGCACCTTGCTCAACGACCTCTCCAAAGAACGCGCTGCCGTCGGGTCCATCAGAGACGTGGCTTCGTCCAGGACCAGCACCGACGGATCCATCAACACGATGCGGGCGAGGGCGACCTGCTGCGCCTGCGCGGGAGACAGTGCCATCCCCCCTATGCCCACAGCAGTACTTAGACCTTCCTCCAAGGAGGAAACCCATTCGGACGCTCCGACGGCCGCAAGCGCACCTTCCATCTCCAGGTCCGTGGCGTTTTCCCGGGCCAGTCTCAAGTTGTCGGCAATGGTCCCCACGAACACATGGTGCTCTTGGGACACTAGGACGACTTCCGACTGGAGTTCTTCCTCTGAAAGATCCACCAGATTCACGCCGCCCACCCGGACGCTCCCGGACGTAGGAGCGTGAATGCCGGCGAGCATCCGGCCCAGCGTCGACTTACCGGCCCCCGATGGCCCCACCATCGCGAGCGTCTCTCCAGACACCAGCTCCAGATCAACGCCGTGGAGGACATCGCGCTGTCCGGTGTAGGAATAGTGGACGTCCTGGGCCACCAGACGCTGGTCCGCGGGCTGCTCGCCTGTCGGCGCGCGGTCGGGTTGCACCAGTTTGACCCCGAAGATCCTCCCGAGAGACGCCTGGGCGCTCTGCAAATTGTCGAACCAGAACGTGAAGTTCCAGATCGGCCCACGCAGTTGGTAGGCGTACATGGCAACGGTTGAGATCTGCCCCGCAGTCACGAAGCCCAGCGGGAGCCACCAGGCTCCGAGCCCGACCACGATAATCACGGGCGCAGTCGCGAAAAAGACCAGCCCCACCATGAGGTAGATCCGCTGCCAGGCCGTGTATCTTTCGATCCTCCAGGTTTCCCGGATCGCCTCGTCAAGTAGACGGTTTCTGGTTGGTCCAAGCCCGAACGCGTCCACCGTCTCAGCGTGTTCGATCGTCTCTGAGACGGCTCCCGACATTCGAGACCAAGCCGCACCTTCGGCACGGTAGGCAAAGGTCGTCCGCGGCAGGTACCACTTCATCACCAGGTAGATCGGCGGGATTGAGGCGATTACAGCAGTCGACAGCAGGGGTGACTTCCAGATTGAAGCCACAATAGTGACCCCTATGGTGGCCGCCAGAACGACGATGGCTGAAAGTCCCTGACGCACCATAAACTGGACTTCCTCCACGTCACGTGTGGTGCGACCCAGAAGGTCACCGGTGCCAGCCTCCTCGACGGTTGACAGCGGGAGGCTGGTGACCGTCTCCACCAGCTCCTCGCGGAGCTGCGCGAAAATACTCTCCCCGAAAATGCGCGAGTAGTACTCAGCAAAGTAGCCCGAAACGGCACCGACCACGACCAGTCCCAGCGAAATGGCGACCATGGTCCCCACGTAGCGGACGTTGGTACCGGCCTGAATCTTGTCGATAATGTCGCCGAGTATCCACGGGATCCCAACGGCCGCTGCAGCAGCCACCACCTGCAGCGTCACCACCGTTGCGAATAGAAATCGGTGCCTACTGATCAGCGAGGCGAGCTCGCGTAGGATCTGGCGCCCGTCAGCGACCGGAAGCTTCACTATCCCCACCTGCCTCTCTCTCGATGATCTGGCGATACAGGATGGCTCCCTTGTCGCCAGCTTCCGCAGACCTCTTCAACTGGTTGTGGCTGCCCCGCGCCACCTCCAAGCCGTCATCGCCGAGGACGATCACCTCGTCGCATTTGTCCAGCCACAGTGGAGAGGCAGTCACCACCAGCGTCGTCTTTCCTGCCCTGGCGTCACGGACCCTTCCGGATATGCGCTCCTCCGAATGGGAGTCGACCGCGGAGGTCGGCTCGATTGCCACCAGTACCGGTGCGTCCTGGTAGAGGGCGCGGGCGAGGGCGACTCGCTGGCGCTGACCTCCAGAGAGGTTCCGTCCTCGTTCGGACAGCCAACCGGCCATCCCGCCGGGCACGGATTCAAGGACGTCCTGTGCGTCCGCCACGTTCATCGCTTCGTAGAGTCGTGCGTCTTCAGGCACACGATCTGGCCTGAACAGAGATCCCTCCTCCCGCGATTCTTCTTCTATGCGCTCCCTGTAGACCAGTTCGGTCACGCCTCGAGGCAGCGGCTCCACGGCTGCAGCGCCGCGCAGGACCGCGTGGATGGTCCCGCGAAACAACTGCGCGTCCGCCTCCGACAGCAGGATGGACTTCCTGACCTGAGCCAGGGGGAAAGTGCGAAGGTCTCGGTCACCGGAGCGAACCTCGTACTCGTCGCTGACTCTGGCGAGCCGTTTTGCCAATTCCGCAGACTGCGCCGGCGACTTTGACACCACTGCGGTCAGGATCCCAGGCTTCACCGCGATTCCCGATTGGACATCTGTCAGCGGGGCGCCCGCGAAACCAGCCGGACCCGCCAGCAGGTCGTCCTCGTCCTCAAGAAGCGTCTTTGAGGAAGGAACGGCGGCGTCCGAAGTTGGCGGTTCAACAGAAGAAAATTCGGCCAGCTTCTTGGCCCCCACCCACGCCCTAGTGCCAACATAAGCGGCCTGACCAGCAACGTTGAAAGGCGTAGACAAGTACGCGGTCATGCCTGCGAAGGCAACCAGATCGCCGGCAGTTATCTGTCCTCGGAACGTCAAGAACGCGCCGTAACCAGTTATGACCGCGATGAACAGTTGTGGTAGGGCCGTGCGCATCACAGTCAGGGCAGCCTGGTTGTGGGCCATCGCAATGCCCGCATCCTTGACCTTCTGGGACTGCCGCTTGTAGCGGGAGTTGTAGAACTTCTCTCCGCCCACACCACGCAGGACCCGAAGCCCGGAGACGGCATCGGTCGAAATGGTGGTGAGCGTTCCCTGTTCGGCCCGCATCCGGGCAACCTTCTTCTCCAGAGGCTTCACCATTACCCCGATCCCAGCCAGAGCGATGGGCAAGCCGATGATCACCATCGTCGCCAGAACTGTCGACATCGAGTACATAGCCACCGTCACCACCGCGATCGCCAGGATCGAAGAGATCACCTCGGCGACGAACAGCACGGCCTCGCCTATCCGGGAGGAATCGTTGATGATCCCCGTGACCACGTCACCGGCTGGCTTGTCTTGCTTGGCAGCGCGGCCGGCACGCGAGACCCTATGGGCAACCACACGCGCGGAACCGAGAGAACCCCGCAGGAATGCCGCGATCTCACCCATCTGGTTGACGCCGTCCCCAATGGACATGACCAGGATCATCACAGTGAACAAGCCGATCCACTGCCAGGTGGGAGCAGACAGCCCGTCACTAATCGCGGCGTCGATTCCCTTGCCCAGTACGAACGGCAGCAAAGCGCCTAGAACCGTACCAACCGACAGGGCGACCGTCTGCAGGACTATCGCACCGCGAGCATGCTTTGCAACTGATTTCAGGAACTGCCCGCGAGTGTCGCCGAAATACCCGGGATCATCCCTCGGCGCCTGCAACACTTTCGGCCACCTACGCGGTGTCTTCCCAAGAGGAGGGAGATCCACGCCGACTTCCTCGGCCTTGGCGGTAAGAAACTGAACGGCGGAAGAATCAGGGCCGACGGCGTCAGCCGTGTGCTTACTCATATGATTGCCTCAAACTGTCGAAATTCTCTGGGCGAACCGCACGGAAAAGGGCGGAAGGAGCTGCCAAACAGCGCGCCACGTGGGCGTACTGACACTCAGGACTTTTGAGACATGCGAAAACCCTACGCCCGCAGCACTGGGGAAACAAATTGCGGGAACGGTACCATTGGGCTGGACGCGACGGTAACCCATTCACCCTCGAAAAGAAGATCGGCCCAAGCCGTCGGGCAGTTAGGACCTACGAAGTGTCGTCTCGGTTGATAGTCGTTGGAAACGCCTCTAGCAATGTTGCGGGGCAGGTATTCGAAGAGCTCGTCGATGCGCTGGAATCCCACCTGCGCGGACAGAATGTGGGAGAAATATTGGCAGCCCCCGAAGGTGGTGCGACCGTGGTACGAGACCCGGAAGCGGCACTCCGTCGGGCAGTCGTCTCCGCACGCTCGGACCAAAACGCAGCACTGGTGGTCGCCGGCCTGGCATCTTCGCCGGCCCCTTCTTTCGACGTCCTCGGGTGGAACCTGGAGGTGGCAGCGGGCGCGGGCCTCGCTGTCGTGTACGCGCTCGACGCCGGCGGCATGGGTGCGGACCTCATCGAAACTGAGATCAAGTCTTTCCTCAAGAAAGCGGCCGCCCACCATGCGACTGTCGCTGGCGTGGTGCTGCTGGGGGCGAGGGCGGTGCGTCTGGACACCATTCCCGTCGCCGTGCTTCACTCGCCCCTCACGGAAGCAGACGCCCAGACCCTGGCGGAATCCGGTTCGTCCGCGCTCACCCCCATGGCCTTCCAGATGAGCCTGTTGGACCGCGCAGCGGAAAACCCGATGCGGATCGTGCTGCCGGAGCCGGAGGATGAGCGGATCTTGGAAGCCGCAGGAGCACTCCTGGCGCAGGGTGTGGCACGGCTCATCTTGATTGGCGATCCTCAGAAGGTGGCAGCCGACGCAGCGTCACTCGGACTGGACCTCAGCCAAGCCAAGGTGATTTCCGCGAGCGACCCGGAGCTGGCCGACAAGTATGCGCAAGAGTTGGCACGCATCCGCGCCTCCAAGGGCATGACCTTGGACCAGGCCCGTGCGATAGTCGCCGACCCGACTTACTTCGCCACGATGATGGTCCAAATGGGAGACGCTGACGGGATGGTTTCCGGCGCCACCCACACGACGGCCGACACCATCCGGCCGGCCTTCCAGATCATCAAGACCGCGCCGGGCACGAAACTGGTTTCCAGTGCCTTCATCATGTTGCTCGCTGACCGCCCCGTGCTGTTCGCAGACTGCGCTGTTGTCGTGTCGCCGGATGCCGAGGCCCTCGCTCAGATCGCGGAATCAACCGCGAAAACAGCCTCGGCTTTCGGCATCGATCCCAAAGTCGCAATGCTCTCGTATTCGACCAAGGGGTCCGGCTCTGGCCCCTCGGTCGACGTCGTCACAGAGGCCACAGCGCTCGCGCAGCAGGCCGACCCCAAACTGGCCATCGACGGTCCCCTCCAATTCGATGCGGCCTTTGATGCTGGGACAGCAGCAAAGAAGGCGCCCGGCTCCGCGGTTGCGGGGAAAGCCAACGTGTTCGTGTTTCCCGACCTGAATGCCGGGAATATCGCTTACAAGGCGGTGCAGCGCAGTGCCGGCGCCGTCGCTGTGGGTCCCATCCTCCAGGGCCTGCGCAAACCCGTAAACGACCTATCGCGCGGGGCGACAGTTGAAGACATCGTCAATACCGTGGCCATCACCGCCGTTCAGGCACAAGCCGAAGGGACCAACTAATGCCCCAGACCGTTCTGGTAATCAACTCCGGGTCTTCTTCCCTGAAATACCAGCTCATCGATCCGAACACAGGGCACTCCCTGGCCCAGGGACTCGCGGAGCGCATCGGTGAGGATATGGGTCATCTCCATCACCGGTACTCGGTGAAAGAGGTCGATCTCCATGAGCCGATCCCTACCCACGCGGTTGCCATGAAGCTCATCTTGGATCTGTTCGAAGAGGTGGGACCCCCGCTTGAGGAAGCCCACGTCGTTGCGGTGGGGCACAGAATCGTCCAGGGGGGCCGTTACTTCGATGGGCCAGCCCTCGTGGACGATCGTGTCCTAAGGCTGATCGACGAACTGTCGACGCTTGCACCTTTGCACAACCCGCCCGCCCTCGTCGGCATAAAGGTGGCCCAGGAGCTGCTGCCCAACATTCCGCAGGTGGCAGTCTTCGATACCGCGTTCTTTCAGGATCTCCCGGCGGAGTCGGCGCTATACGCCCTCGACCGCGATATCGCCGAGCGCTATTCGATACGCAGGTACGGCGCCCACGGGACGTCTCACAAGTTCGTGTCGCGTCGCGTTTCCGAGATCCTCGGGGGTCGGGACTTGAAACAGATCGTCCTGCATCTGGGGAACGGCGCTTCCGCTTCCGCCATAGTCGGCGAGCATGCCGTGGACACCTCAATGGGCATGACTCCCCTGGAGGGTCTGGTCATGGGCACGCGCACCGGCGATATCGACCCGGCCGTCACGTTCTATCTACAACGAGTAGCGGGCATGACGGTCGACGACGTTGACCAGCTCATGAATCGACGCTCGGGGCTGAAGGGCCTGACTGGCGACAACGATATGCGTCAGGTTCGAGAGATCGCCCGGAGCGGAGACGACGCGGCCCGCAAGCGCGCCCGGGAGGCGCTGGACATCTACGTGAACCGGATCGTCAAGTACATCGGTGCCTACACAGCGGAGATGGGCGGCCTAGACGTCCTAAGCTTCACGGCGGGTATCGGCGAGAACGATATTGATCTGCGAAAAGAGGTCTGCAACCGGCTTGAGCCCCTTGGAATCCTGCTCGACGATGAAGCCAACAACCAGCGGCCGCGCCAGCCCGTGACTATCTCCCGGAAGGGGTCCGTGGCCCGCGTGATGGTAGTTCCCACAAACGAGGAACTGGCCATCGCAACGCAAGCGATTTCGGTGGTGTGAGCGGTGGCCGCCGACATCTACGGCCACGGTTTCGCGAGGGTCGCGGCCGTCACCCTTCCTGTCGCCCTCGCCGACCCGATGACCAACGCGGCGCGAGTGGTGGAGGCCGCGCGCCGGTGTAGCGACGATGGCGTGGCTCTGGCGGTGTTCCCAGAATCAACGCTGACCGGGTACTCGATCGACGACCTGGTGTTCGGACACCCGCTGCTGGCCCGTGTTCGTCGCGCCTTGGCGGAGGTGGTGGAAGCGTCCCAGGAGCTGCTGCCCATCCTCGCGGTTGGCGCACCCCTGGAACTTGGCGACCGTCTCTATAACTGTGCGGTGTTCGTCCATCGGGGGCGAATCCTCGGGGTCACACCCAAACTGCATCTCCCCAGCTACCGCGAGTTCTACGAGGAACGCTACTTCGCCACTCTGCCCACCCTGCAGTCGGTTACGTACGTACAGTGGGATGGGCGCCTGCGTCAGTGCGCTTCCTCCGACGCGGATGCGATTCCCTTCGGCGCATTCCACGTCGAGGTTGCCGACGTGCCGGGGCTGCGCATTGCCGCAGAAGTGTGCGAGGACGTCTGGGTTCCCATTCCGCCGTCGTCAGTCGCTGCCCTGCGAGGGGCAACAGTGATCGCAAATCTCTCCGCTTCGCCGGACAATGTTGGGCGCACCAGGACGAGGAGCTCCCTCGTGGAAGCCCAGTCGCTTACCACTCTCACGGCCTATGTGTACTCCGCTGCCGGCTTCGGAGAATCCTCGACTGACCTGTCATGGGACGGAGAGGCGCTGATTTGCGAAGCTGGCGTGACCTTGACCAGCTCGGAGCACTTCCTGCCGGGGACCTACTTCACTTCGGCTGATGTCGACCTGGACCTTTTGGTCAGCGCCCGCCGACACCAAAACACCTTCGCCGACAACGCGCGCACCGCCGGCGCGGATGAACCTCCCGTCGTCGTGCAGGTGCAGCTGCGGCCACCTGCCGGTGTCGACGGACTGCACCGGGAGATTCCTCGCTTCCCGTTCCTGGCCGGGCAGCATTCGCGTTCCGATGAACCGACCCGGGAGGCATTCAACATTCAAGTGGGCGCGCTTTTGCGGCGCATGACTTCGATTGGGAAGCCGAAGCTGGTCATCGGTGTTTCGGGGGGTCTGGACTCCACGCTCGCGCTCCTGGTGGCGGCGAAGGCAATGGATGAACAGGGGCGCCCGCGTTCTGACATTTTGGCGTACACGATGCCCGGTTTCGGTACCACCGACGTCACCCGATCGAACGCCGAAAAGCTCGCCGCCGGCCTGGGCGTCAGTTTCCAGGAGCTGGACATACGTCCCGCCGCCACAGCCATGCTCCAGGCGATGGGACACCCCTTCGGGAGCGGGGAACCCGTCTACGACGTGACTTTTGAAAACGTACAGGCGGGCCTGCGTACCGACTATCTGTTCCGACTCGCCAATCAGCACGGTGGCATCGTCGTGGGCACCGGGGACCTGTCCGAACTCGCCCTTGGTTGGTGCACCTTTGGTGTCGGCGACCAGATGAGCCACTACGGGGTCAACGCTGGAGTCCCAAAGACCATGGTCCAAGAGATCCTGCGGTGGGTCGCGGATGCCTCGCCTTTCGGCGCGGACCTCTCTTCCACCATCACGTCCATATTGGACACGGAAATCTCACCCGAACTGGTTCCTACCTCCGGTGAGAAGCCGCAGTCCACGCAGGCCGCAATTGGCCCCTACGAGCTGCAGGACTTCACCTTGTACAACGTGCTCCGCGCCGGCTACGGGCCGCGGAAGATCCTCTTCCTGCAGGAAACAGCCTGGGCACACAAGTATTCGCGCGCGGAACTGCTCGGGTGGCTAAAGCTCTTCTTCACGCGCTTCTTCGCGAACCAGTACAAGCGTTCCACTCTGCCGAACGGACCGAAGGTGATGGCCGGCGGTTCCCTCTCGCCGCGCGGAGACTGGAGGATGCCATCGGATGCCCTGGCCGCCGCCTGGCTGGAGGAACTCGCTGAACTCGAAGTGGAGAGTGAATAGTGGTTTGGGTGGCGTTCGTCCTCGCCCTGGTGTTCGGCCTGGCTACGGGAGCCCTGGGGGTGCTCGGCTGGCGCAATGAGGGGCGAGCCCGCGCCTACTACACAGCGGCGGGCGCGGTTGCGTTCGTGCAGGCACTGACGCTGGGGGTTATCGCGACATATCCGAGCCTGCAAAATGGCGGCTACATCCTGGTGGTCGCGCTTCTGGGAGTGGTCTTGGTGGGGGTTCTGGCCTATTTCGCTCAGCCCGGCCGGTCAACTAACTGACTGTCATATGGATGGGGCGCCCCGCGACAGCGAGACGCCCCAATGCTCCCCCGATTAGGCCTTCTTAGGCCCGGTCATGGAGTGCACATCCAAGGCCACGTCCAACTGCTCCGGGGTCACTTCTCCGCGTTCTACGAATCCCAGGTCCTCCACTGCCTCGCGGACAGTCATGTCATGCTTGACGGAGTGCTTGGCGATCTTCGCCGCGTTTTCGTATCCGATGAGCCGGTTCAACGGCGTGACGATCGAGGGCGAGGACTCCGCGTACCGCAGGCAAGTCCCCACGTTGGCCGTGATTCCGTCGACGCAGCGATCCGCCAGGGTTCGGGATACCGTGCCGAGCACGTTGATGGACTGCAGCAGGTTCGCCGCCATAACCGGCAGCATCACCAGCAGATCGAAGTTGCCCTGCGCTCCAGCGAACGCGATGGTTGCGTCGTTCCCAATGACCTGTGCGGCCACCATTACTGTTGCCTCCGGCAGGACCGGGTTGACCTTCCCCGGCATGATGGACGAGCCCGGCTGCAGGTCCGGGAGATTGATTTCTCCCAGTCCCGTGCGCGGTCCTGATCCCATCCAACGCAGGTCGTTGGCTATCTTCACCAAGGAAACGGCAACGGTCCGCAACTGGCCCGACAGTTCCACCAGGGAGTCCTGAGCGGCCTGCGCCTCGAAGTGGTTTGGCGCTTCTTTGAAGGGTAGACCGGTGTTCTCCGATATCAGCTGAATCACGCGCGCGGAAAAGCCGGGAGGCGTGTTAATTCCCGTGCCCACGGCGGTTCCGCCAAGCGGTAGTTCGGCTAGCCGCGGCAAAGCACCCTCCACGCGCTCGATCCCGTATTTGACGGCCTGAGCGTAGCCCGAGAACTCCTGTCCCAGAGTAATCGGCGTGGCGTCCATGAGGTGAGTGCGCCCCGATTTCACGACGTCCTTGAATTCGACTGCCTTGTCCTCAAGGGAGGACTGAAGCGTCCTGAGACCTGGGAGAAGGACCTCTACAACTGCCTGGTAGGCGGCGATGTGAATCGAAGAAGGAAACACGTCATTAGAAGACTGCGAAGCATTCACGTGGTCATTGGGGTGTACCGGCTTACCGGCGATACGGCTGGCCAGCGTGGCAACGACCTCGTTCGTGTTCATGTTGGAGGACGTTCCGGAACCGGTTTGGAAGATGTCGATTGGAAACTCGCCGTCGTGTTTGCCGGCAATGACCTCATCTGCGGCCTGCACGATGGCCTCGGCGATCTCCGCGTCCACGACGCCCAGTTCTTCGTTGGCCAGAGCAGCGGCGCGCTTAATCTGCCCGAGAGCAGCAATGTGGTGCGGCTTGAGTGTCTCACCGGATATTGGGAAGTTCTCCACAGCCCGCTGTGTCTGGGCGCTGTACAGCGCGTCGGCGGGCACCTTCACCTCTCCCATAGTGTCGTGCTCGATGCGGTACTCCGCCATAATCTTCTCCTTCGAATTGCTTGTTGCTTCAGATCTCTCAGTTGGTCGGACGATAAGGGCTCACGACCACTTCCACGCGTTGCAGGTCCTTCACCTCTGCGTACCCTGTGGTTGCCATCGCGCGTTTCAGTGCGCCGATGAAGTTCAGATAGCCGTCGTCGCGCACTGACGGTCCGTACAGAATCTGGCGCATGCTTCCCACGGTTCCGACCCGCGCCCTGTGGCCGCGAGGGACCTCCGGATGGGTCGCCTCGCTCCCCCAGTGCCAACCTTGGCCGGGGGCTTCCTCCGCGCGGGCGAGGGCGGCGCCCAACATGACCGCATCCGCCCCGCAGGCGATCGCCTTTATCAAGTCCCCGCTTCTGCCCATTCCCCCGTCCGCGATGACATGGACGTAGCGTCCGCCGCTCTCATCCAAGTAGTCCCTGCGCGCCGCTGCGACGTCGGCGATCGCGGTGGCGTTCGGGGCATGGATCCCGAGGGACTGGCGAGTCGAATGCGCCGCTCCCCCACCGAACCCGACCAGGACCCCCGCCGCGCCAGTGCGCATGAGGTGCAAAGCCGCCGTGTACGTTGCTACGCCACCGACCACCACGGGTACGTCCAGCTCATAGATGAAATGCTTCAGGTTCAGTGGCTCTGCTCGGCCCGAGACGTGTTCCGCAGAGACCGTAGATCCCCGAATCACAAACAGCTCTATCCCGGCTTCGACCGCCGTCCTCCAGTGGCGCAGTGTCCGCTGCGGTGACAGGCGCCCCGCCACTGTGACGCCCGCAGCCCGGATCTCTTCGAGGCGCCGGCCTATCAAGTCATCCTTGATGGGCGTTGAGTAGATCTCCTGGAGTCTGGCGGTGACCTTGTCATCCGGCAGCTCAGCAATCTCTTGGAGAATCGACTCAGGGTCTTCAAACCGCGTCCATAGGCCATCCAGGTCCAATACGCCGACCCCACCCAGATTTCCGAATTCAATGGCCGTCTGGGGGCTCATCACTGAGTCCATCGGGGCCGCCAGAACCGGTATGTCCAGGTGGTAGGCATCCAGTTGCCAGGAAACGTTTACGTCTTCGGGATCCCGCGTACGGCGGGCAGGAATGAGCGCTATATCGTCCAGGCTGTACGCCCTGCGGCCGCGCTTTCCGCGCCCGATTTCCACCTCGGAACTCACGTCTACAAGTCTAGGGGCTCGCCCGCAGCCCGGCGGGGGCCCAGCGTCCCGATTCGGGTTCTACCTGACCGCGCGGTAGTTCGGCGCCTGAGCCGTGATGGTGACGTCGTGCGGATGCGATTCCCGCAGCCCCGCCGGAGTTATCCGGATGAGCCGCCCCTGCTCCCGAAGGACATCCAGGCTCTCTGACCCCGTGTAGAACATAGATTGCTGGAGGCCCCCCACCAGTTGGCTCACGTTGGCCGCAAGCGAGCCCGAGAACGGCACCTGCCCCTCTATTCCTTCGGGTACCAGTTCATCGTCGCTAGTTACTTCTGCCTGGAAGTACCGGTCTTTGGAAAATGACTTGCGCCCTCTTGAACTCATGGCTCCCATGGAGCCCATTCCACGATAGAGCTTGAACTGCTTTCCGCCCGAGAAAACGAGCTCCCCCGGCGCTTCCTCACATCCTGCAAGCAAAGAGCCGAGCATGACTGTGGAAGCTCCCGCCACGATGGCTTTCGCTATATCGCCCGAGTACTGGAGTCCGCCATCCGCGATCAAAGGGACATCCGCTGGAGCGCAGACCCGCGAAGCCATGTCTATGGCCGTTATCTGCGGGACGCCGACGCCAGCCACGACGCGAGTCGTGCAGATAGAGCCCGGCCCAACACCGACTTTCACGGCGTCAACGCCGGCTTCGACCAGCGCGGCAGCCCCTTCCTCTGTCGCCACGTTCCCGCCGACCACCTGCACCCCCGCGAAACCTGAGTCGCGCTTGAGTTCCCGGATCATGTCGAGGGCGAGTTCCGCCCCGCCGTTCGCAGTGTCCACGACGAGGACGTCCGCGCCCGCGTCCGCAAGCGCCGTTGCGCGATCCATTGCGTCGCCCCAGTACCCGACGGCCGCACCGACCAGGAGGCGGCCGGCATCATCCTTGGAAGCGTTCGGGTACTGCTCCGTCTTAACGAAATCCTTGACGGTGATGAGTCCCGCCAGCTTGCCCGCGTCGTCCACCAGAGGAAGCTTCTCCACCCGATGTTCTCTCAGCAGCGCCTTCGCGTCCTCCCGGTCAATGTCGGCTTTCCCGGTGATGAGAGGCATCGGCGTCATGCATTCGAAGACAGTGGTGGTGGACCACTTGGAGGACGGAACGAAACGCAGGTCCCGGTTGGTGATGATCCCGAGGAGGAATCCGCCCTCGTCCACCACCGGGAGTCCAGAGACCTTGTACATGCCACAGAGACGGTCGAGCTCCTCAATCGTCGCGTCTGCGCCGACGGTCACCGGATCCGCTACCATCCCGGATTCGCTGCGCTTTACCAAGCGGACCTGCTCTGCCTGATCGGCGATCGAGAGGTTGCGGTGGATGACCCCGAGCCCTCCCAGTCGAGCCATCGCGATAGCCATGCGCGCTTCCGTGACAGTGTCCATGGCTGCGGATAGAAGCGGAATGTGGAGGGTCAAGTCTCTGGTCACCCGCGCTGAAGTGTCAACCTCCGAGGGAATGACCGAGGTGACTTCTGGCAGCAGAAGTACGTCGTCATAAGTCAGCCCGGTACCAACGATCTTGTCTTTGCGATAGCGCGCCATGGCCACCAAGTCTATCCGCCACCGCTTGCCTGAACGAGCGCTTACATTCGTCACAGAAACCCTTGGCGTCGAGTGCAAGCATTGCTAGACTTGACCCTAGACGCACGTTTAGGTGTTGCGGATCTGTGTTATAAAATGGCACAGTTCCGTAACTGTCCGGCCAACCGCAGGACACGACACACGCTAAGAGTTAAGCGCTGGTCACCGCCCGTTTTGCGGGGCATATGCTGCTGGCAGAATTTGGCGGTAACAATTACGATGTACTTGCAACATCCAGACGGGTTTTTTACCCTAGAAATCCGATCCAGAATGTCTGAAGGTGCACCGAAGCGAGTCTCCGCTGGATGTTCCAAATCAACATAGGAGGACCTATTTCCATGGCGGAGATCTCGCATCTACCTGGGCCGCTAATCGAAAAATGGGAGTGGCAGTACGAGGGGGCATGCCGCGACCTTGACACAGAAATGTTCTTTCATCCCGAAGGTGAGAGGGGCCCCTCTCGCAGGCGTCGTGCCGCGGAAGCCAAAAAGGTCTGCGCCATTTGCCCCGTCTTGGAAGAGTGCCGCGCACATTCCATAGCGGCGCGCGAACCCTACGGGATCTGGGGTGGCCTGACTGAGGAAGAACGCAGGAGGATCGTTAGAGATCCGGCGAACTTTGCGCGGGCAGAAGCTTCTTGACGCGAAAAACAGGCGCATTCGCTAGACAGTATTGACTGGTCGGGCCCGACTTCGCTTAGTGTGAAGCATGAGCGACTACAAAGTTTCATCCGTTGGCCCCATGGATACGTGGGGCGATTTGGTCGGCGTGGCCACCGGAAAGGTCTTCGTGGAGGGGGACCTTGACGCCCAATATCTGGGCCTGTCGGTAAACTCCACGGACCCAGGTGACTCCTCTCCTTTTTGGCACACCCATTCGAAAATCGAAGAAATCTACTTGTTCATTGACGGGGCTGGACAGATGGCCTTGGACGAGGACCTTGTGGAAGTCGGCCCAGGAACGATCGTCCGCGTTGGTCCGCGGGTGTGGAGGGCGCTGCGTTGCGACCCGACAAGCATCTCTCCCCTCCGGTGGCTGTGCTTGCGTGGGGGCGGAGAGGACCTGACGTCGATTGGGAACGACGCGGACATTGATTCTGACCGCAGCTGGCCCTGGGACTGAACTGCACAAACAGCTTGGGGTCCTGACCGCAGTTAGTACTAACTGCGGTCAGGACCCCAAATGTCTAGCGCCTCCTGTGGCTAGGCCAGCTTCGCCAGCACGTCGCGGGCAGTCAGGATCAGGTATTCCTCTCCGCTCAGCGTTACTTCGGTGCCCCCGTAGCGGCTGTAGATAACCGTATCTCCCACGGCGATGTCCATGGGAACCCGGTTACCGGCGTCGTCCACGCGGCCCGGTCCGACGGCAACAACCTTCCCCTGCTGCGGCTTTTCCTTAGCCGTGTCGGGTATGACCAGCCCCGACGAAGTCGTCTTTTCGGCTTCCTCAGTCTGGATGACCACGCGGTCCTCGAGCGGTTCAATGGAGATCGACACTGTCGCACTCCCTTTCTTGCAGTGGTTCTACCTTGTCTTCAGTCGGGCATTTGCCCCGGTGCTTTGCCGTCGCGGAAGCCAAAGCACCAAACTGATCGAAGAACGCCAACCGGCCCCTTCCATCTGCAGTCCATTCTAGGCTCCCACTGGCACTCGGACAACCCGAGTGCCAGATTGTAGCGAATCCCAAAGTGACCTCTCCTGTGGTGTCATTCGCCACCAATCAGGCAGAATCGTCGCGTGACCTGCTTTTCCCGTGAGGAGTGACCATGAAACTGGAGTTCGCTCAGTCTGAACGCTCATCCATCGGGATTGAGTGGGAGTTACAGCTGGTCGACAAGGACTCAAATGACCTGCGTCAGGCGGCCAACGCGGTCATCGGCAAGGCTCGCCAAAATCCGGCCCTGTCTCCTCTGGTACACAGGGAGATGCTCCTCAACACGGTGGAAGTCACCTCCGGCGCGCGCTCCACGGTGGAGGAATGCCTGGGCGACCTGCGCCAGGGAGTGACAGCGCTACGCCCGATCACCGATGATCTCAGGATCGACCTGGCCACGGCGGGCACGCACCCTTTTGCTCGTCCCGCCTACCAAAGGGTCACTGATTCCAAACGCTACGCAGAGTTGGTGGAACGCACCCAATACTGGGGGCGCCAAATGCTGCTCTACGGCGTCCACGTGCACGTCGGAGTCGAAGACCGAAGCAAGGTCCTTCCCATCTGCAACGCGATCATCACCCGTGCCGGACAGCTGCAGTCGCTCGCAGCGTCCTCGCCCTTCTGGGCCGGAGAGGACACGCGCTACGCGTCAAACCGCGCCATGGTGTTCCAGCAGCTCCCAACCGCGGGGATGCCCCCGCAGTTCGAGAAATGGGAGGAGTTGGAGCGCTACCACGACGGAATGTTGAAGACCGGGGTCATAGAGTCCTTCGATGAACTCAGATGGGACGTACGTCCCTCCATTCGGCTTGGAACCGTGGAGATACGAATCTTTGACGCGTGCACGAACATCCTGGAGGTGGAGGCCGTGGCCTCCTTGGCTCACTGCCTCGTCGAGTATTACTCCTCCAAACTGGACGCCGGAGACAAACTGCCCATGCTCCCCCAGTGGTTCGTCGACGAAAACAAGTGGCGCTCAGCGCGGTACGGAATGGACGCCATTCTCATTCTCGATGAGCGCGGCACAGAAGAGCATGTCCGTGACACGACTGAGAAGCTCTTGGAGGAACTTGAGCCGACGGCCAAGAAGTTAGGGTGCAGCGGCGGCCTGGCCAAGGTGCGCCAGATCCTGACGTATGGGGCGTCCTATCAGCGTCAGAGGGCCGTCGCCGCAGCGGAGCCGCGACATGCCCTCGACAACGTGGTGGAGTTGATGCGCGCTGAGATGGGAGCGGATTCCCCCCTCTCCCCGCAGATGTTCTTGGAGACCCGCGAAGACGGCTCCAAGCACTCGGGAGCGGGGCGCAGGATCTGACCCCCACGCCGCAGACCGCAGTCACCTAGGCGACATATATCTGCGACAGTTCCATCCCGGAATCAGGGCCAAAATCGGCGGGCGAGGGCGGCTGCCCCTGCCTGACCAAGAGATACCCGAGGGCACCGATCTGCGCCCCATTGTCCGTGCACAGGCGGATCGGGGGGATGCGAACCTCGATTCCAGCGGCTTCTGCCCGCTCCCCCAGTAGCTCGCGGAGCCGTGAGTTTGCGGCGAAACCTCCTCCGACAATGATCGTCTTGCATCCCTGTTCCACGGCGGCGAGCACCGCTTTGGAGCTCAGGGAGTCATTCACCGATTCTGAGAAGCCCCGCGCTACCTGGGCATGATCTGCCTCGGGATGCTCCGCCAAGTACCTTGCCACAGCGGTCTTGAGGCCGGAAAAGGAAAAGTCATACCGGTACCGCTCTTTATCTTTGCCGGCTCCGAGGCCACGCGGGAAACGGATCTCAGAAGAAGCACCTGCGGCCAGGCGATCAACGTGGGGGCCGCCCGGATAGGGAAGTCCCAGCTGGCGCCCGACCTTGTCGAAAGCCTCTCCGGCCGCGTCGTCCAAGGTCCCTCCGAGTTCCGTCACGGAGAGAGCAATGTTCTCCACCAGAAGAAGATTGCTGTGACCACCTGAGGCGACCAGACCGATGAACCGGTCGGGGAGGGGACCGTGCTCGAACATGTCAACGGCGATGTGTCCGACCACGTGGTTCACCCCATATAGGGGCACCCCGAGGGCCAGCGCGAGGCCTTTCGCCGAGGAGATCCCAACGGTCAGCGACCCCACCAGGCCCGGTCCAGCCGCGCAAGCAATGGCGTCTACCTCGTTCAGAGATACTTGTGCGCGGTCAAGGGCGGCGTCCAGGGCTGGCAGGAAGCTCTCCAGGTGGGCGCGAGAAGCGATCTCAGGGATGATGCCCCCGTACCGAACGTGCTGGTCCATGGACGTCGCGGTGACGTCACTCAGCAGGCGACCGTCCTTCACCAAGGCAACACCGGTCTCATCGCAAGTCGATTCGATGCCAAGGACTAGGGGGGAAGAAGTCACCCCAAAAGTCTACTCGGCTGGCCGGACCTACAGAGAAGGCGGTGGCCGGATCCACAGGACCCAGCCACCGCCTTGACAACGGTAGGCGACGAACTCAGACGCCCTTGAACACAGCCTTGGAAAGCTGGCGGTTCAACGTCGAGATGACGTCCAGAGGGATTTCTTTCGGACAGACGGCAGCACACTCTCCAATGTTTGTGCAGCCACCGAAGCCCTCGCTGTCCATCTGGTTAAGCATGTTCACTACGCGGGAGAGATTCTCCGGCTCCCCTTGGGGCAGCAGGCCTAGCTGCGTGACCTTCGCGGAGGTGAAGAGCATTGCCGAGGCATTCGGGCACGCCGCCACGCACGAACCGCATCCGATACAAGCGGCGGCCTCGAAGGCTCTGTCCGCGTGATCCTTCGGCACCAAGGTCACGTTCGCCTCAGGCGCCGCACCCGTATTCACGGAAATGTATCCGCCCGCTTCGATGATCCGATCAAAGGCGCTACGGTTCACGACCAGGTCTTGGATGAGCGGGAAGGCACTGGCCCTCCACGGTTCGATCGTGATGGTGTCCCCGTCATTGAACGAACGCATGTGCAGCTGACAGGTTGTCGTCTGCTCCGGGCCGTTAGCGACGCCGTTGATGACGATGCCGCACTGCCCGCAGATGCCCTCACGGCAGTCTGAGTCAAACGCGACCGGCTCTTCGCCGCGTGCGAATAGCTCTTCATTCAGAATGTCCAGCATTTCCAAGAACGAGGAATCTTCGGAGACTCCGCGAACCTCGTACTCATGCATTGCGCCCTCTGCGTCGGGTGTTTCCTGGCGCCAGATCCTTAGTTTCAGGTTCACTTGTAGCTCCGCTGTTTCAGTTCGATGTTCTTGTATTCGAGCGGTTCCTTGTGCAGCACCGGCGGAGTGTCCTCACCGGTCCATTCCCAAGCTCCGACGTAGAGATAGTTCTCATCGTCGCGTTGGGCTTCGCCTTCTTCGGTCTGCGATTCTTCGCGGAAGTGACCTCCAGCAGATTCCTCGCGTGACAGAGCATCAATGCACATGAGCTCACCGAGTTCCAGGAAGTCGGCGACGCGCCCCGCCTTTTCCAAGGACTGGTTCATCTGACCGATGGATTTGCCTGGCACACGCAGGTTCGTCCAGAACTCTTTGCGCAGCTCGCGGATCAACCCGATACCTTTGAGCAAACCTTCACGTGTGCGCGACATGCCGCAGTACTCCCACATGATGGAGCCCAGCTCCTTGTGGAAGGAGTCCGCCGAGCGGTTCCCGTTGATTGACATGAGCTTCTCAATGCGTTCCTGCGCCGCATCCTTCGCCGCAACCACGTCTGCCGAGTTATCGTCCAGCTTGGGGAAACTGAACGCGCCGGCCAGGTAGTCGCACATGACAGCAGGCAACGCGAAGTAGCCGTCAACCAGGCCCTGCAGCAGAGCCGATGCGCCCAATCGGTTGGCGCCGTGATCCGAGAAATTCGCCTCGCCCGCGACGTATAGGCCGGGGAGGTTCGACTCAAGGTCGTAATCCACCCAAAGGCCACCCATGGTGAAGTGGACGGCCGGGTAGATGCGCATCGGCACCTCATAGGGATCGTCGCCCGTGATCCGCTCATACATGTCGAAGAGGTTCCCGTACTTCGCGGAGATCCCTTCTTTACCGAAACGGTCGATGGCGTCCGAGAAGTCGAGGTACACACCGCGTCGCCCCCCATCCACCATGGGACCGACGCCCAATCCTGCGTCGCAGACGTTCTTGGCCTGACGAGATGCAATGTCGCGTGGAACCAGGTTTCCGAAGGCAGGATAGATGCGTTCCAGGTAGTAGTCGCGGTCCTCCTCAGGAATCTCCCGGGGATCCTTGTCCGCGTCCTCTTTCCTCTTCGGAACCCAGATGCGCCCGTCGTTGCGAAGCGACTCTGACATGAGCGTCAGCTTCGATTGCTGGTCGCCGTGCTGAGGGATGCAAGTGGGGTGAATCTGCGTGTAGCAGGGGTTTCCGAAGTAGGCTCCCTTGCGGTACGCCCGCCAGATAGCCGTTGCGTTGCAACCCATCGCGTTGGTGGACAGGAAGAACACGTTCCCGTATCCGCCAGTGGCCAGAACAACCGCATCGGCCGTGTAGGTCTCAAGCTCACCGGTCACCATGTTGCGACACACGATTCCCCGAGCGCGTCCCTCCGAAACAATCAGCTCGACCATCTCGTGACGGGAATGCTCGCGTACGGTTCCCGCTGCGACCTGACGCTGAAGCGCCTGATACGCACCCAGCAGGAGCTGCTGTCCCGTCTGTCCACGCGCGTAGAACGTGCGGGAGACCTGAACGCCACCGAAAGAGCGCGTATCCAGGTAGCCCCCGTATTCGCGGGCGAAAGGTACACCTTGGGCAACAGCCTGGTCGATGACGTCAACCGAGCATTCGGCCAAACGGTAAACGTTGCTCTCCCGCGAGCGGTAGTCGCCACCCTTGATGGTGTCGTAGAAGAGTCGATACACGCTGTCGTCGTCGTTGCGGTAATCCTTAGCCGCGTTAATCCCGCCCTGCGCAGCGATGGAGTGAGCACGCCGGGGCGAGTCCTGGTAGAAGAAGGAATCTACCTGGTAGCCCTGCTCACCGAGCGAGGCCGCCGCAGAAGCACCGGCCAAGCCAGTTCCCACGACAATGATGTGGAGCTTCCGCCTGTTGGCAGGGTTCACAAGCTTCACTTCCGCTTTCCGCGTCTTCCAGACGTCCTTCAAAGGTACGTTTGTCGGTGCTTTGGTGTCGTGGATTTCGTCACCGATGCGGTAGAGGCCATCCACGAGTTTGTCGTCAGTCATTTCTCTATTTCCTCTTCAAGTGCCCTAGTGGATGACCCCAACAGCAATGAACAGCGGGGGCAGCATGAACATCACGAAGATCAGACCCGCGATTATCCCGGACAGCCACAGCATGAATGTGCGGGTGTTCTTCCGAACCCAGCCCATCGTCTGGAACGCGGACCAGAAACCGTGTCCCACGTGCGCCGTGACCAGTGCTACGAAGATCAGATAGACGACGAAGATCCAGGGCTGCTGGAACGACGCAACGACCATCTCATACGGGGTGGCGTCCGCGGAGAAGCCCGTGCGGATAGTCAAAGTGGTGAACTGCAGGAGGTGCAAAACGATCAAGAAGATCAGCAACACACCTGTAATGCGCATTGTCCGCGCAGCGTAGGCATCGACGGCGCTGCGCTTGACCGCGTACTGGTGTTTGCGCGCCCTCTTCGACTTTGCCCACACTTGGAAAGCAGACAAGATGTGAATGAGGATCGCGGCGAGCATCAACGCGCGGAAAACCCAGATAAACACACCCTTGGGGAAAATCGGGTAGAACGCGTCGTTCTTCAACCAGTGCGCGTAGTGGTCGTAGGCCTCAGGGCCCAGGAACAACTTCAAGTTGCCATACGAGTGGAACAGCAGGAACAGAACCAGGAAGAGACCCGACAACGCCATTAGCTGTTTCACGAACACAGTCGTGGTCCAGGCGCGCCGCTTCTTCGTTGCGACAGTGTTTGTGGCCATGCGCTAACCCTAATGAGACGAGTTTCCAGCCGTCTGGGACTTGGTCCCCAGCCTCCCTTCAAGGTTTCAGAAGGGGCCGCGTTTCGCTGGAGTTGCAACGATTTAGCCATGAGGGCGGCGCGCCGAACAAGCACTAGTGACTCCCCTCTCAGGCGCTCCTGGAGAGTCTCCTGACGCTCATTTCGCAACGTCCGGTTTCGCTAATACAACTAGCGTCTGGCAGCGAGCAGCTTCATCACTAATGCGTCCTCGCCCGGGTCCCGATAGTAACCGGGGATACGGCCACAAACCTCAAAGCCGACGCTCCTGTAGAGGCCCAGTGCAATGTCGTTGGAGGCGCGCACCTCCAACACCAGTTCGTTCATCCCGGCGTTCCACGCCAACGAACAGAGATCCTCCAGGATTCGGCGTCCCAAGCCCTGACCGCGACACTCCGGAGCCACCCCAAGGGTCATTAGATCTCCCTCGAAATGACCCTTCACACCCCCGTAGCCGACGAGCCGGTTCCCGTCGAAAGCACCAACATAGTGGCCCCAGGGACTGGACAGCTCCTCCTCGACGAGGTTCTCGCTCCAGGCTTCCGCTGGGAACACCTGTTTTTCCAGGGCCGCGACTGCTGGCGCATCCGGCGCCCGCAGACGTCGGAGGCGGACAGACCGCTCCGTCACCTTCCGGGGACGCTAACGTCAGGCCTGCGTAGGTACAGGGGTTCCAGGGCGAAACTCCCCTCCCCTTGGTCGACCATGCGGCGAGCCACCGTGGCCAGCTCGGAACTCGAGGGTTTCAGGATCAGCACAGCCTCCCTATCCAACTGCTCGCGCAGACGCAATGGGAGAGCTCCGAAAAACACGGGCGTCGCGGTCGCGTCAATCCTGCCGCCCAGCGCTTCTTCAACCGTTCCCACTGAGGGGCCCGAGACCCGCGTGACGCCGTCGCCTTCCCGGCGGTACTCGGCGAAGTAGACCTCGCCTCGCTTCGCGTCCGTCAGGACGAGGACGCTGCGGCCTGCGACATCCTTGCGGTTGCCGGCATTGAGCCCAAGCCCATCGAGGCTTGGGATTCCGAGCACCGGCACCCCCAGACCCTTCCCGAGCGCAGCGCCAAAAGCCATACCGGCCCGCAGCGCCGTGTACGGGGCTGGTCCGACGCCAACGACGATCTCCTCGATGCCCGCTTCCTTAAGCGAAGAGAATCCTGCATCGCGGACCACGCCGCTCAGCAGTTCCCCCAGTCCCTCGGCGTGGTGGCGCGGATTGAGGTCTTCGCCCTCGGCCAGAATGTCCCCGTCTTCGACCAGTGCCACGTTCGCATTGACGCTTGTGTCGATCGTAAGAGTTCTCACACTCCCAGCCCCATTTCACTCAGCACCTCAGTCAGGTCTTCAAGTCGTTCCTGCGAAAGGGCTCCGACAACCCGAACGGAGACCAGCCGCGAGTCCAGGTCTTCCTCGGCGTGGAGCTCAACTTCAAACCAGCTCTCGCTCAAAGCCTCTACTTTCCCGCCGCCCCATTCCACGACTGTCACGGCGTCCTCCAGGGAACCGTCGAGGTCTATCGTCTCCAGGTCCAGTTGGTCCTCTACGCGGTAGGCGTCCACATGGATCAAGTCGGGTCCGTCCCCGAGCGAAGGATGGGTTCGGGCAATGATGTAGGTGGGGGAAGTAACTCGCCCTCGTACGCCCAGGGCCGCGCCCAATCCCTGCACCAGAGTCGTCTTCCCCGCGCCCAGACCGCCCGAAAGAACCACAAGGTCACCGGCTTGCAGCACGCGGGCGAGGGCGGCGCCGACATCACGCGTCTGCTCCGCACTAGAAGTCTGAATCGCGACGCTCTCCCGTGGCTTCGTCACGCGCCTCCCCCTGAGTTCGTCTCCTGGAACTCATAATCAACATCCTGCGGCGCGTTCACGTAAACGCGGACGATGTGCTCGGGGAGACGGGACAGGACTTCATACGAGATGGTGTCGCAGGCTTTGGCCCACTCCTCGACCGGCGTCTCCCCCCGCGCTGGGTCCCCGAACAACACCACGGTATCCCCCACCTTCGCGGGGACTTGCGTGGAGGTCCCGAGATCAACCATGACCTGGTCCATACACACTCGACCCACTATCGGGGCGTGCAACAGTCCAGAATCCGTCTCCACCTGAACTGAGACGCGGTTTGAGACGCCCCGGGGAATCCCATCCGCGTATCCGACGGGAAGCAAACCGATCCAGGTCGGCTCCTGCGCCTCCCATGTGCCCCCGTAGGAGACCTTCGTTCCCGGCTCGACCAGCTTGATCTGGGTCAAAGTGGTTGTGAAACGCGAGCTTGGCCTGAGTCCCAGCTCCCCGGAGGAGGCAACGTCCGGATTCGGAGAGTGTCCGTACAGAGCGATCCCCGGACGAACCATGTCGAAGTGGGATCGCGGGTGCCAAATGGTCCCAGCAGATGCGCCCAGATGACAGAACTGAGGGCTCAGGCCAGCGTCCAACACTGATTCTCTATAGGCTGCGAACCGTTCGATCTGACCGTCGGTTACGCCCCTTCCCTCTCCTTCTGGATCATCGGCTTGGGGAAGGTGCGCCAAGAGTCCGACAACTTCCACTTCGCCGCGGTCCTCCGCCTGCTTTGCCAGGGCAGCCAACTCCGGCAGCTCCACTTCCGTGGCGCCGCCGCGGGACATACCCACATCTACGTTCAGGTGAACTCGAGCCGGCCGATCATCGCCTCGGGAGGCCAGAGCGCGGTGAGCCTCGATCGCTTGCCCAAGTTGGTCGGTTGTCGAGACCGAAACATCCAAGTGGTGCGCGTGCGCGGCCTCCCAGTCCTGGTCCGGCGCGCCAATCCAGGTGAGAATCCTGGATGCCTCCGGTTCCACACCCGCACCATCGAAATCGCGCCTCAAAGCCAGAGCCTCTGGAATCCGGCTAACCGCAAACCATCGGACACCTTCCGAAGCCGCCGCGAACGCAACTTCAGTTCTTCCGGCCCCGTACCCGTTCGACTTCACCACAGCAAGGAGTTCTGTCTCCGGCGCATACTCACGGAGCCTGCGCACATTCGAGCGAACGGCGTCCAGGTCAACACTCAGGCAGGCCGGGTAATGTGCGGGTTCAAGGCGTTCCACACCGGACATTATGACACCGGCAACGTCGGCCCAGACTTTCGCCCTCGCCCGCGGCCGCCCGAGGTCACGCTACGTCCAGGGTCTTGGCGAAGCCGAGGAGCAGCGCCCCCACCACAAGTAGTGCTACGCCCGCAGATATCCACACCAGCTCTTTTCTGGTCCGGCTCTCCCCAAGCAGGAATATGCCGCCGAACGTCGCGATGATGACGGACAACTGCGACAGGGAGAACCCGACGGCGACGCCCACCTTTATTTGGGAGAACTGCATAGCGACGACGCCGATTGCCCACATCACGCCCGGGATGAAGGCCCGCAGGGTCTGGATATTCCACCGCGTGTCTTCCGCGCCGAGGTCGCGGGTGAAAGCGGGGAAGCTCAGGACAAAACCAATAGCCAACAGGCCGACCGCTTGCGGAAGGAAGGAGCGAAGAGGATCAACGTCGAACCAGCGAATGATTATCGGGAAGGCTATGAAAAAGGCCGTCGATACCGCCGTGTCGATCAGGCCGGAGACGCGAACCGAGGAACTGGCGGGGGCGGGAGACGGGGCCGCAGGTACGCCCGCGGGTCCTGAAGCCTCAATCGGCTCCGGAACGTAGGGCACCGCATATTCGTCAGCCTCATTCCGCCCCGGCTTCTCCGACTTTGAAGTTAGAAGCGCCCCCACCGTCACCATGGTCAGGCCCGCCAGGCCTACGGGCAGCGCCGCGGTCCCCAGCCACTCTCCGAACAAGAGCACACCCAGAAGCGAAATGCCGACCAACTGTCCAGCCGTGGTCAAGGGCATCACCCCTGACACCCCGATCTTATGAAAGCCACGGAGCTGGAAGAAGGTTCCAAGGCCAACGCAGATGCCTGCCGCGAACGCAACCAGCAACGTGCGCCAGGAGGTATCAAGCCCCAGGATCAACGCCAGGACTACGCCGAGCAAAGTCGCGCCGCCGGCTATCCCCATCGTTTGCTGCCGCCGGTCTCCGCCAAGCTTCATTAAAACAATGCCCATGAACCCGTACATGAACGCTGGAATCAGGGCGATAACGAAGTACAAGGCAGCTGCTTTCTTCTAGTTGTGCGCCCACTCGAGGCAGGCCCGGAAGGCGTTCGGGAGCGCGGCCGCTATCCCGCTGGCGACTATAGGCCCGCCGGGGCTGCCTGCGTCCGTGAGATCGCTCGCCAAAACACCGCTGGCCAGCCCAGCCGCAAGCCCGTGAAGCCCCACAGCGGCCGCAACAGCTGTGCCAGCGGAACGTAAATCCGACGCTTCGCCACGCGCCACCACCGCGGCCAGACGCGCGACAATGACTCCTGCGAGGACGTCCCCGGCGCCCGCACAAGCGCCCCACCCTGCGGGAGCGTTCCACACCCACAGATCCCCCTCCGGAGTGGCGATGGCCGTCTGCGCTGCTTTGAGCACCACGATCGCGCCGCTTAGCTGGGCGAGGCGTTCGGCCACGCCCGGAATGTCCTCCTCCGCATCTGACCGGGACAACGACTCCTCGGGCCGCAGCTGCGTGAAGAGTTGGGCGGCCTCGCCAGGATGCGGGGTCGCTACAACCAGCGGCGCCTGTCGGACCCACTCAGCCAGCCCCGGGAGCGCCCCTGCGTCCACCACCAGCGGGGCGTTGAACTCCGCCGCTTTGCGGGCCACGATCTCAGCATGGGAACTCATTGAGGCATCCCAACCGCTACCTATCGCCGCCGCCTGAAAACGCCCGAAGTCCACCACCACTTCCGGTAGCCGCTCCAGAACCAGACGCTGGGCTGGCTCAGCGCCCACGAATCTGACCATTCCCACGCCGGAAAAGGCCGCCCCCAAAGCACCGAGCACACCAGCGCCCGGGTAGGTTGGCGATCCGGTGGCCAGCAGGGCCACGCCGCGGCTGTACTTGTCGTCCGATACTCCGGGCACCGATAGGTCGCGCGCCACTAACTCTTGATCTATCCGTATCTTCGCCACCGTCTTCTCCACTCCGCCGCGTGCGGCATAATCGCCCTGTGTTTCAAGTCGACGCAACACACGCCCACCCCAGCCCGTTCCACCACTTCGACCGCGGGCAGTGGTCCGGACTGGCATCACAAACACCTTTGCCTCTCCGCGGCTCCGACATCGAGGCTATCGCCTCCCTGGGAGATCCCATCGACCTAGACGAAGTGGACGCCATCTACCGTCCCTTGTCAGCGCTACTCCAGATCTACGTGGACGGGAACTGGAGAACAAGCGCGGCGCGGCGCTCCCTCCTGAAAGAGCCCTATCACCCTCCAACTCCGTTCATAATCGGTATCGCCGGCTCGGTAGCAGTTGGAAAATCTACGGTCGCCCGGCTACTGCGCGTCCTCCTGTCCCGATGGTCCAGGACTCCCCGCGTCGGACTGATCACCACGGACGGCTTCCTCTATCCAAACGCGGAACTGCGCGATCGAGGGCTGATGGAGCGCAAAGGATTTCCCGAATCCTACGATCGGGCAGCGCTGATCGACTTCGTGGCTGCGGTCAAAGCCGGGGAGGATCGCGTGAGCGCGCCCGTCTACTCCCACGTAACCTACGACATCGTCGAGGGCGAACGGGTCACAGTGTCGCACCCAGAGATCCTGATCGTGGAGGGACTTAACGTCCTGCAACCCGCTCGCACGGGGCCCGGTGTACCCGGCGTAGCACTGTCCGACTATTTCGATTTCAGGCTCTACGTGGACGCAGATCCGAACGCCATTGAGCAGTGGTACGTCGACCGTTTCCTGTCGCTGCGAAAGACGGCCTTCTCAAATCCGGCGTCCTACTTCCGCAACTACGCGGATCTGACCGACCGTGAGGCCCGTGACACGGCCACGCGATTATGGCGCGAGATCAACCTTCCAAACCTCGTGGAGAACATCGAACCGACGCGACCCCGAGCCACGATGGTCCTCCGCAAGGGGGAGGACCACCGCGTTCAAGACGTGTACTTACGGAAGAGCTGATTACAGAGCCAGATGACGTTTCACCGCGTCACCAAGCAGTTCTGCCAGACCATCAGCCTGCAACTGAGTCGGCGCTTCCACCATCACGCGAACAAGAGGCTCGGTCCCAGATGGGCGCATCAAGACGCGTCCGCTGTCCCCCAGCAGCCGCTCGACATACCCGACAGCTTCTTGGACTTCTGGACGATCTAATCCGGTGCGATCAACGCCCGAGACGTTTATGAGCGTCTGCGGCAGACGCGGAATGTCGGAAACCAGCTCCGCAAGCGACTTACCCGAAAGTTTGACCATCCGTGCGATCAGCATGGACGTCAAGATTCCGTCTCCCGTAGTCGCATATTCGGCGGCAATCACGTGGCCAGACTGTTCCCCGCCCAGAGAGTACCCACCTGAGCGCATCTCTTCGAGAACGTAGCGATCTCCCACCGCGCTTTGCACCACGTTTATGCCCTCCGCGTTCATCGCCTGCACCAATCCGAGATTGGACATGACGGTCACAACCAGAGTGTCCTCGTTGAGCTTCCCTTCTGAGCGCAGTTGGCGGGCGAGGGCGCCCATGATCTTGTCTCCATCGACCAGGTTCCCTGATGCGTCCACCGCCAGGCACCGATCCGCGTCCCCGTCGTACGCGACTCCGAAGTCTGCCTTCGACGCGACTGTAGCTGCCTGCAGCTGCTCAGGATGAGTAGATCCGCAGTTGTCGTTGATGTTTCGCCCGTCGGGGGAAGCATTGATCACGACCACGTCCGCACCGGCGCGACGAAGCGCCTCCGGTCCGAACACGGAAGCCGCTCCGTTTGCGCAGTCGACTGCTATGCGAAGACCAGACAGGTCAGTTCCACATGCCTCGACCAAGTGGTTTACGTAGCTCTTTTCCGCCAGGTCGTCGTCGTACCAAACCTCCCCGACTTCGGACCCAATAGGGCGGTTCCAGGGCTGGTTGAGGAGCGCCTCGATGTCATCTTCGATCGAGTCCTCCAACTTGTATCCGCCCCGAGCAAAGAACTTGATCCCGTTGTCGGGCATGGGGTTGTGGGAGGCCGAGATCATGACGCCAAGGTCTATGGTCTCCCCGGTCGCAGTCATGTGCGCAACCGCGGGGGTGGGGACAACGCCCACCCGAACTACGTCCATTCCGGCCGCTGCCAGTCCCGCGGCTAGGGCGTGGTCCAGGAACTCCCCGGAAATCCTTGTATCGCGGCCGATGATCGCGCGAGGACGACGCGCCGACTTCTTTTTCTTGTCCGTCCCCCCGATCTTCCGAGCCGCGGCCTCACCCAATGCGAGTGCGAGCTCCGCAGTAATATCCCTGTTCGCGAGCCCACGAACCCCATCGGTTCCGAAAAGTCTTGCCATCGGCGTCTCTTCCTGTACTAACTTGCGGACCGCACACGCCGCCCGCTCTGCGGTTTCCAAGTATAGGTACGAAGCCACCGGACAGATTGGGTGCTGAAAGAAAGCCCCCGAAGACCAAGTTGTCTTCGGGGACCTCTGCGCTTCTGTGAAGCGTGGTTTAGCGCTTCGAGTACTGTGGGGCCTTGCGTGCCTTCTTCAGGCCGGCCTTCTTGCGCTCCACAGCGCGAGCGTCGCGTGTCAAAAATCCGGCCTTCTTGAGCGCGGGACGGTTCGCCTCACGGTCAATCTCATTCAAGGCCCGGGAAATACCAAGACGCAGCGCTCCGGCCTGCCCCGAAGGGCCTCCACCGTGGATCCTGGCGACGACGTCAAAGCGGCCCTCCAGGTCCAAAAGAGCGAACGGCGCGTTGACCAGCTGCTGGTGCAACTTGTTCGGGAAGTAGTCTTCCAGGGTGCGGCCGTTAATGGTCCACTGGCCGGTGCCGGGAACAAGGCGCACGCGCGCCACTGCTTCCTTGCGGCGCCCTAGGCCTGCGCCCGGGGCGGTGATCGAGGAGCCAACGCCAGGCGCAGAGCTCTCTGATTCTGAGGTGTACGAGCTGGGGACTACTTCCTCTTCCAGCTCTAAAACTTCGGTGGTCTCAGCCACGGTTCTCCTAAATATTGGGATGCAGCAGCCCGGCTACTGGGCAACCTGCTTCAGCTGGTACGGGATCGGCTTCTGCGCTGTGTGGGGGTGTTCCGCTCCCGCGTAGACGTGCAACTTCTTCATCTGCTGACGACCGAGAGAAGTGTGGGGGATCATGCCCCGCACTGCTTTCTCCACGACCCGCTCCGGGTTCTTGTCCATCAGGGTGCGGTAGGAAACGGTCTTCAGGCCGCCCGGGAAACCCGAGTGGCTGTAGGCCTTCTTCTGATCCAGCTTGTTGCCAGTCAGGACCACCTTGTCAGCGTTGATCACGATGACGTAGTCACCCATGTCCGCATTGGGCGCGAAGTTGGGCTTGTGCTTACCCCGCAAGATGGAGGCAACCTGGGCGGAGAGACGGCCGAGAACGGCATCAGAAGCATCGACGACGTACCACTGCTTGTCTGCGTCCCCTGGTTTCGGTGAGTAGGTGCGCACCTTTTGAGCCTTCAATTCTTAACTAGTTGGGAACAGGGCCCTCATGTCAGCGGGAGGCTGGGAACCCAGTTCACGTCAAAAGTCACTGCTGCGTGGACCGGAGGCCGCGAACGGTTGAGCCGGGCGAGTCGGGCGAGTGGGAGATGCCCGAACGCTGACCACACAACATTCATCAGTGTAACGAAGCGGATTTCACACGGTCAAAGCGCCCGGCAAAGTGTGCTGGAATACTCAGCAACGGCGATTCCGGGCCTGCGCAGCTCTTGCAGCCCACTCCTCCGGGGGCGGGTACTCCACCGCAACCAGCGTTAGGCCGCGCGCCGGGGCAACCGGCACGTTGTGCGCCCTCGACGGATCGCAGAGCAAGGATCGGATCCAGGCGACGTCTTTGCGACCTCGTCCGACTTCCGTGAGCGAACCGACTAGGGAGCGAACCATAGAGTGGCAGAAGGCGTCTGCTGCGACCCACACGTGGATTAGCCCGCCATGTCCTCGCCCGATTTCTAGCTGGCGCAGTGTCCGTGTGGTGGTGGCGCCGTCGCGGGGCTTACAAAATGAGAGGTAGTCGTGTTCACCCAGAAGCTCCGCCGCCGCTTCCTGCATTCGGGACAGGTCCAGGGCCGGGCCGCCCGCCCACCACTGGCCTCGCCGGTCAAGAGGATTCAGAGTGGACCCTCCGTCGGCCAGCGTGTAACGGTACGCACGCCCCAGCGCGGAGAACCGGGCGTCAAAGGCTGAGGACACCGGCGTGATACTGGCGACCGTCAGATCAGATTCACCCTTGGCCAGGTACCCGCGGGGAATGTACGGACGCTCAGCCACCGGGCGCAGAACGCGCGTGTAGTTGGCGGAGAGAAGACCATTCAGGCGAGCCGTTAGGCGCCGCAATGTTCCCCCTCTCAGGTCCGGTAGAGCGCGAGTGACCCCGGGTTCAGCAACGTCGAAATGCGCAACCTGGGCTTCCGCGTGAACCCCGGCGTCGGTGCGTCCCGCCACGGTTAAAGCGACCGGCTGGCGAAGGATCAGTGACAGCGCTTCCTGCAGCTCCCCCTGAACGGTGCGCAAGCCAGGCTGTGTAGCCCAGCCGTGGAAGAGTGTGCCGTCATAGGCCAGGTCAATGCGAAAACGCTGTACCGGCATGCCACCTGCGTCGTTAACCATTCTGATTTCCCACCAGTTCCCAAGCTCGAACGCCGCCGAAGATTCCTGCCTCGTTGCGCACGAAGTAGATGTTGTCGGGGAGGGGATGCCTGGCCGATGCGACGATCCGCGACGCGTTTCCGCCTCCAATGTAGAGGCGATCCCACATGTACACCGGATACAACCCCTCTATGACGCGGCGGACTCTGCGCGACCAGTGGGTATCTCCAAGCCGGAGGCGCTCGTGCTCCCCCAGGTAGTCGTCGTAGGTGAGACCCCAGCGGACAAAGCCCTGGGAAATCTCGGCGTGGGGAGCCAGACGGCCCGAATCGAAGACGGCATTCCCAAGGCCGGTGCCGAGAGTCATGATCATCTCAAGCCCGGTACCTGTGACGACACCCGCCCCGGCGACCTCAGCGTCGTTCAACACCAAACTCGGCAGATCAAAGGCACTCTCCACGGCGGCTTGCATGTTGAAGTTGCGCCACTGTTCGACAAGTTCCGGAAGAATCTTGGAGCGGGGACCGTCTTTTGTGACGTAGTGGGGCGTGGCAATCACGCGGCCGTGGCGAATCATCCCCGGCATTCCCACGGTCACCCGCCCAGCCGGCGGCAGCTCCTGCGCGATCTCAACCATGGTCCGAACGAGGACGGACGGCGGCAATGGATAGGGCGCCTTCTTCCGAACCGGGGGCGTCACAACCGTCCCGAACCGGTCCACCACCGACCCTTTTATTCCCCCGCCGCCACAGTCAATACCCAGTGTTAGAAGCGAGGAGTGAGACATAGCGACAAGCGTACAGGGGGGAGACTCCAGTCTCCCCCCTGCAGGTAGTGCGGATGTTACCCGCTACTTGGTATCTTCCAGCGCGTCCTCGTCCTCGGCTGCTTCTACCGCCTCGACGATTTCCTCTACAGCCTCGATCTCTTCAGCCACTTCTTCGGCCTCGACGACTTCCTCGGCCTCCTCGATGGCCGCTGCAGCTATCTTCTCGGCGTTCTTGATGGTGGCCTTCTTGACGACCGGTTCCATCACGATCTCGATGACGACCATCGGAGCGTTGTCGCCCTTACGGTTGCCGATGCGAGTGATGCGGGTGTAACCGCCATTCCGCTCCGGGTCGATTTCGGGGACGATGACATCGAACAACTCATAAACGGCGTCCTTGTCAATGATCTTCTTCAGAACGGTGCGACGGTCGTGCATCGTGCCGCTCTTGGCCTTCGTCACCAGCTTCTCGAAGTAAGGCTGAAGAGTCTTCGCCTTCGCTTCCGTCGTGGTGATCGAGCGGCTCTCAATGAGCTGACGGGACAGGTTCGCCAGGATTTTGCGCTGGTGAGCAGCGCTGGCTCCAAGGCGTGGGCCCTTCTTTGGAGTGGGCATGTGTGCTCCTGAATAAAGTGTTTTGAATCGAAAAGACTACTGGGCCTACAGACCCAACTCGTCACTGAAGATGGATCCGCCCTCAGCGTTCCCTTCTCCCGGAAGGGGGGAGTCCTTGAGAGACATCCCCAGGCTAGCCAGGGATTCCTTGATCTCCTCAATCGACTTGGTGCCGAAGTTACGGATGTCAAGCAGGTCCGCTTCGCTGTGCGCCACCAACTCACCGACAGTAAGGATCCCGCGCCTACGCAGGGCGTTGTACGAACGGGACTGCAGGTTAAGGCTCTCAATGGGTAGTGCCAAGTCGGCCGCAAGGGTTTCGTCCGTAGCTGCCACACCGATCTCGATGCCCTCGGCCTCCACGTTCAGATCGCGAGCCAGGCCAAAGAGCTCCACCAGCGTCTTACCAGCTGAGGCCACCGCGTCACGAGGCGCTATGGATGGCTTGGTTTCCACGTCCAAGACCAGCCGGTCAAAGTCGGTGCGCTGTTCAACACGAGTCGCCTCGACCTTGTACGTCACCTTGAGAACCGGAGAGTAGATGGAGTCAACCGGGATCTCATCGTAAGCAGCGTCAAAGTGCTTGTTTTGTGCTGCCGACACATACCCGCGTCCGCGTTCCACGGTTAGCTCCGCCTCCAGCTTCCCATGCTCATTCAGGGTTGCGATAAGAAGATCTGGGTTGTGGATCTCCACGCCCGCAGGCGGGGTGATATCGGAGGCAAGCACGACGCCCGGACCCGACTTGCGCAGGTACATGACAACTGGCTCGTCGTTATCCGAAGAGAGGACCAGCTGCTTGATGTTGAGGATGATCTCTGCGACATCCTCCTTGACGCCCTCAATCGTCTCGAACTCATGAGGGACGCCGTCGATCCGGATTGAAGTCACCGCCGCTCCCGGGATGGAAGACAGCAGAGTGCGCCGCAAGGAGTTGCCAAGGGTGTAGCCGAATCCTGGTTCCAAAGGCTCCAGGATAAAGCGTGAACGGTAATCGGAAATGACTTCTTCAGTCAGGATTGGTCGCTGTGCAATGAGCACGTTGATTCCTTTCTTCTCAGCGCCCGCTATATGACGCCGAGGGGTGTCCCGTGCAACACGGGAGGTGTCCTGTGAGTTGTGCGCGGAGGCCCCACCTGTAGGGCTGCTCCGCAGAAGTCAATCAGCCGCGCCGACGCTTCGGGGGGCGGCAGCCGTTGAAAGCCTGGGGGGTGACGTCCTGGATGCTACCCACCTCAAGTCCTGCCGCCTGCAGCGACCGGATTGCGGTTTCGCGTCCGGAGCCGGGACCCTTCACGAAAACGTCGACCTTCTGCATTCCCTGCTCCTGTGCACGACGAGCGGCAGCCTCCGCCGCGAGCTGCGCAGCGAACGGAGTCGACTTGCGGCTCCCCTTGAAGCCAACCTGGCCGGACGAGGACGAAGCGATCACCGCACCAGTGGTGTCCGTAATCGAAATTATTGTGTTGTTGAACGTAGAGCGAATGTGGGCCTGCCCATGCGTTACGTTCCGCCGTTCCTTCCGCCGCGGCTTACGCGAGGAAGTGGCCCGAGTCTTCTGTGCCATTTTTGCCTACCTACCTGGTCTACTTCTTCTTACCTGCGACGGTGCGCTTGGGCCCCTTGCGGGTACGCGCGTTCGTCTTCGTCCGCTGTCCACGCACCGGCAGACCGCGGCGGTGCCGCATGCCCTGGTAGCTGCCGATCTCGATCTTGCGGCGAATGTCGGCCTGCACCGTGCGGCGGAGGTCACCCTCTACCTCGTAGTGGCTCTCAATGTACTGGCGGAGAGCAACCAGGTCCTCTTCGGTGGCATCCTTGACGCGCAAGTCAGGGCTAATCCCCGTTGCAGCCAAGGTCTCTTTCGCGCGGGTGCGCCCCACGCCGTAAATGTAGGTAAGCGCAACTTCCATCCGCTTGTCGCGGGGAAGATCAACGCCGGCTATACGTGCCATGTTCTCTTACTCCATGTTTCGAAGGTTTCGCATTCCCGACCGACTCCCTACCTCTGCCGGCCCCGGCCCTCGAACCGGGGGTCCTTAGACTGTTCGTCCATGTTGGGAACACGCTTACGGATTTGCCTCGTCAGACAGACGCGGACTGTCTCAGCCCTGGCGCTGCTTGTGACGCGGGTTCTCGCAAATCACCATGACATTGCCGTGGCGACGAATCACCTTGCACTTGTCACAGATCTTCTTGACGCTTGGTTTTACTTTCATTGCAATTCCTTTGCCGCACAAAACGGCTGGTTGAGGCGCGAGCCGCAGAGCAGCCTGCGCCCGACCGGACTTTACTTGTAGCGGTAGACGATCCGTCCGCGCGACAAGTCGTACGGGCTTAGTTCAACAACCACGCGATCATCCGGCAGAATTCTGATGTAGTGCTGGCGCATCTTTCCGGAGATGTGCGCCAACACGACGTGCCCATTTTCGAGCTCGACTTTAAACATCGCGTTCGGCAGCGCCTCAATGACGCTACCCTCGACCTCGATTACGCCGTCCTTCTTTGCCATAAACTACGCAGGTCCTTACCCTTAGCCATGGGCGCCCAAGTTGAGTATGCCCGATCGTCAAGCCTAGTGCAGGGCCCGGCGATCGATGAAGGGGAACTGCCCTCAAGTTAGCGAAGTCACGCGGCGAGCACGGCCTAGGCAGCGAAGTTACGGACCGGAGTGATCCCGTAGCGGGCAAGGGCGGCCGCACCCGCGTCAGGGGAAGTGAGCACGCTGATCCCAGCTTCGCCCACAGCCACGGTGTGTTCCCAGTGGGCCGCTGGATTCCCGCTTAGCGTCACCACGGTCCATCCGTCATCCAGAACCGCGGAGGACGGGTCGCCTGCGATGACCATAGGCTCGATACACATAGCCATGCCCGGATGGATTTTGGCCGTACGGCCGCGGGTCCGGTAGTTGTAAACAGTCGGGTCCTCGTGCATGTGATTGCCGATGCCGTGGCCCGTGTAGCCCTCTATAAGCTCCGGGTGCCAAGTGACAGACTTCGGCAAGTGCGCTCCCAGGGCGTCGACCTCGTCCTCGACGGCCGCCCCTATGTCACCAACCCGACGGGCGTTTGCCACGGCCGCGACTCCCGCCCACATCGCGCTCCGAGTGATTTCCGACAGCAGGAGACGCTGCTGGCTGTCAGTCAGTTCGTCCTCGGCCGCAAAGGTCGGCATGAGTCCGGGTCTTTCCGAATCGGGCACGAATGGCTCCCCCACCACAACACTCACGGCGGCGTCACCGTGCCACTGTCTCCCTCCGCGTGTCACGTAGGCGCCGCAGTCGTAGGAGACGAGATCCCCTTCTCGCAGGACTCGGTCCCCTGGTATTCCGTGCACCACTTCCTCGTTCACGGAGATGCAAACGTTGGCGGGGAACCCCTGGTAGTTCAAGAAGTTCGGTTGCGCCCCAGCCTCCGCGATGACACCGGCCACCACAGCGTCCAAGTCCCCGGTTGTCACACCCGGCGCGGTGGCCTCGATCAAGGCTCGGTGAATCTGGGCAACCACCTGTCCCGCCTCGCGCATGTACTCCAGTTCACGGCCGGTCTTCAGGGAACCGTTCCGCACTAGAAGCAAACCCCGCGTTCACGCAGCGCCTGAACCATCGCCTCACGGACCTCTTCGCGGGTCTGAGCCGCGTCCACCACGTCGAGAAGGTCCTGGTCGGCATAGTAGGTGGCAATCGGCTCCGTCTGCTCGTGGTAGTCAACCAAGCGCTGACGAAAGGTCTCGACGTTGTCGTCTGACCGGTCCTCTTCCTCAGCCCTGTGCAGAAGGCGCTGCACCACGACCTCATCGGGAGCATCGAGTTCCAGAACTACGTCCAGCTTCTGCCCACGTTTCGCGAGGAGATCCCGCAGCGCGTGGGCCTGCTCAAGATTTCGGGGAAATCCGTCCAGGATAAAGCCGTCTGCGGCATCCGGAGCCGAAAGACGGGCATCCACCATCGGGATGGTAACGGAATCCGGGACGAACCGCCCCTCTGACATATAGCGCGCCGCGAGTCTGCCCAGCTCTGTGTCCTCAGCAATGTTCGAGCGGAAGATTTGTCCGGTGGAAACCGTTGGGACACCCAGACACTCCGCAAGCCAAGCCGCCTGCGTTCCCTTCCCAACTGCGGGCGGGCCGAGCAGAATCACG
>CAYFQC010000001.1:4230-62527 GCA_964345155.1 uncultured Actinomyces sp. | reverse complement strand
AAGCCAAGCCGCCTGCGTTCCCTTCCCAACTGCGGGCGGGCCGAGCAGAATCACGGACGTCATTTCAGGAATCCCTCATAGTGGTGCTGCTGCAACTGCGAGTTGATTTCTTTGACCGTCTGCAGTCCGACCCCCACCATGATCAGGAGAGTCGTGCCTCCGAACGGCATCTGATTGGCCGACAGGTGAAGAGGAATCATGATGATCGACGGCAGAATCGCGATGATCACAAGGTAAATGGCGCCGACCGTAGTGATCCGGTTGATCACGTATCGCAGGTAGTCCGCCGTAGGCTTCCCAGCTCTGTACCCGGGAATGAACCCGCCGTAGCGTTTCATGTTGTCTGCAACCTCGTCCGGATTGAACGTGATTGAGGTGTAGAAGAAGGCGAAAGCGAAAATCAGCACAGCGTTCGCAAGCATGTACCAGCCGCTCTGGTAAGAGAAGTTCCGGCTGATCCACTGGACCCATCCAGCCGCTGGATCACCGAACTGTGCGATCAGTGGGGGCAGCCCAAGAATGGAGGTGGAGAAGATGACCGGAATGACCCCGGCCATGTTGATCTTCAGAGGGATGTAAGTCGTCGTCCCGCCATACGTCCGGCGGCCGACCATCCGCTTGGCGTATTGGACCGGGATGCGGCGCTGCGACTGTTCCACGAAAACCACCGCGACGGTCACAGCAAGGATTATCAGGATGATCGCAAAGACGGTCATCCATCCACGCGTGAGCCCGATGTCAAGGAGCTGGGCAGGCATCGTGGCGACGATTGAAGTGAAGATGAGGAGTGACATTCCGTTGCCAACCCCGCGTTCGGTGATCAGTTCGCCGAACCACATAATTACCGCGGTGCCAGCCGTCATGACGACAACCATGAACAGGTAGATCGCGAAAGACGCATTCGGTATGACGTCGCTTGTGCAGCTTGGGAACATCTGACCCGACGCGGCCATCGTGATCATCGTGGTCGACTGCAGAATCGCCAGGAAGATCGTCAAGTAACGCGTGTACTGCGTCAGTTTCGCCTGGCCCGATTGCCCCTCAAGGTGCAGGTCCTGCAGCCGAGGCACCGCGACTCGCAGAACCTGAATGATGATGGATGCGGTGATGTACGGCATGATGCCGAGAGCGAAGATGGACAGTTGCAGCAGCGCGCCACCAGAGAAGAGGTTGAACATGTCCAACAACGACGTCTGGTCCGCCTGCGCGATACAGGCGTTTACGTTCTGTGCTGAGACGCCAGGCGTGGGGATAAAAGTCCCCACCCGGTAAAGCGCCATGATCAGCAGGGAGAAGAGAATCTTCCGCCTGAGATCCGGCGTCTTGAACGCCTGCGCGAAAGCTTGTAGCACGCTTCCTCCAAGCCGAAAGGCAATAGAAAACAGTCTTGATTCTGGGTCTTAGGCTACCCAGGAGGTCGGCTCACGGTACCGAAACCAGGACCCCGTCGACAAGTTGCGTTTAAGAAAGTGGAGGGCGCTAACCCCGCGGCGCCCTCCCTCCCTACTAGCGGGCGGTTAGGCTGCCGCCTGCAGCTTTGATCTTCGACTCGGCTGAAGCAGACCACTTGTCTACTTCAATGTCGAAGGCGACGTTCACGTCCCCACCCCCGAGGATTTTCACCGGCTCACCCTTGCGAACCAAGCGTTTCGCGACGAGGTCGTCCACTGTCACCTTGCCCCCTTCGGGGAAGCTGGCAGACAAGGTGTCGAGATTGACCACCTGGTACTCCACCCGGAACGGGTTCTTGAAGCCGCGAAGCTTCGGCAGCCGCATGTGGATCGGCATCTGGCCACCCTCGAAACCGAGGGGAACCTGGTAGCGGGCCTTTGTTCCCTTGGTACCACGACCAGCGGTCTTACCCTTTGAACCTTCACCGCGACCAACGCGCGTGCGCGCGGTCTTCGCGCCGGGAGCTGGAGCCAGGTGGTGAAGCTTCAGAACTTCGCCTTCGGCGGGCTTATTGTCTTTCGCCATGCTCACTTGACCTCCGTGACTTCGACCAGGTGGCGGATGATCCGCAGCTGGCCTTTGACCACCGGGGTTACCTCGCGAATCGTCGTCTGGCCAACCTTCTTCAGGCCCAGGGTCTTCGCGGTTTCCCGGATGTTCTCTTTCTGACCCGTCAGCGACTTGGTCAGCTTCACTTCAACTTTCGCCATCAGTTGCTCACCCCCGCGGCAGCCTTGGCTGCTTCTGCGGCCTCAGCGTCAGCTTTGCGCTGAGCCTCACCCTCGGCCCGCGCGCGAAGCATGTAGGCCGGGGCAACCCGTTCGAGGGGCAGGCCGCGTCGGGCCGCCACATCCTCGGGCTCTTCCAGCTGCTTCAGCGCGTCCACGGTTGCGTGAACGATGTTGATGGAGTTGGAAGACCCCAGCGACTTCGTCAGAACGTCATGAATACCGGCGCACTCCAACACCGCACGCACCGGGCCGCCGGCAATAACACCGGTACCGGGAGACGCGGGGCGCAGCATAACCACGCCAGCTGAGTCAGATCCCTCAACCTTGTGCGGAATAGTACGGCGGATCATGGGGACCCGGAAGAAGTTCTTCTTCGCTTCCTCAACTCCCTTAGCGATCGCCGCGGGAACTTCTTTGGCCTTGCCGTAGCCAACGCCAACCGTTCCCTCGCCATCACCGACCACGACGAGGGCGGTGAAGGAGAACCTCCGGCCACCCTTCACGACCTTTGACACGCGGTTGATTGCGACGACGCGCTCCAGATACTGGTTACGGTCCTGGTCGCGACGGTTGTCGCGACGATTGTCGCGCCCACCCCGACCCCGACCTGCTCCATCGCGGCTCTGGCGCGCGGAGCTATCCTGATCATTACTACCTCGCTGCTGTGCAGCCATCAGTTACTCTCTCTTCCCTTGCTCGCGCCTACAGCTTCAGGCCGCCCTCACGGGCGCCTTCCGCTACTGCCGCTACTCGACCGTGGTACATGTTGCCCCCGCGGTCAAAAACGACCTCTTCAATGCCGGCTTCCTTGGCACGCTGAGCGATCAGCTCACCGACCTTGTGTGCCTTTTCCGTCTTCTTCGCGTCGTCTGCACGCAACTCTGGCTCCATTGTGGAAGCCCATACGAGCGTCACGCCCTCATCGTCGTTGACGACCTGAGCGAACATGTGCCGGTTGGACCTTGTAACCACCAGACGAGGACGCTCGGCGGTACCGGAAACCTTGTTCCGGACGCGCTGGTGGCGCCGCTTGCGAGCAATAACCTTGCCTTTGCCCTTAACCGTGTAGGACATTACTTACCCGCCTTTCCGACCTTGCGGCGAACAACTTCACCCTCGTAACGGATGCCTTTGCCCTTGTAGGGTTCTGGCTTCCGGAGCTTCCGGATGTTCGCTGCCACCTCGCCGACCTGCTGCTTGTCGATGCCGGAGACTACGATCTTCGTCTGCGACGGCACCGCGATTTCGATGCCCTCAGGCGGCTCCACGGTAATCGTGTGCGAGTAGCCCAAGGCGAGCTCGACGCCCTTGCCCTTCTGCGTGGCGCGGTAGCCGGTACCCACGATCTCCAGAGCCTTGGAATAGCCGTTCGTTACTCCCTCGACCATATTCGCGATCAGGGTGCGGAACAGGCCATGCAGCGCGCGCGCTTCACGGGTGTCGTCGGGACGCGAAACGACTACCTCATCGCCCTCGACCGCCACCGTTATGGGGCTGCGAACCTCAAGTGAAAGAACTCCCTTTGGTCCCCGAACGGTGACCTCCTGGCCCTGCACCTTAGCTTCCACTCCGGCTGGAATAGCAACCGGCTGCTTACCGATACGTGACATGTCAGTGCCCCTTACCAGACGTAGGCGAGGACTTCCCCACCCACACCCTTGTCGGCCGCCTGTCGGTCGGTTAGAAGGCCGGAGGAAGTGGAAAGAATCGCCACTCCCAGGCCGCCGCGGACCTGCGGAAGTTCAGTTGACTTTGCGTAGACACGAAGACCTGGCTTGGAGATTCGCTTCAGGCCGGTGATGGCCTTCTCACGCTTGCTCCCGTACTTGAGCTCCAGGATCAGAGTCTTGCCAACACGAGCGTCTTCCACTTTCACGGCCTTGATGTAGCCCTCGCGAAGAAGGATCTGCGCAATCGCATCCTTCAGCTTGGAGTAGGGCATCGAGACCGACTCGTGGTGAGCCTGGTTCGCGTTGCGCAGACGCGTCAGCATGTCTGCGATTGGATCAGTCATTGTCATTTTGGGGCGGACCCCTTCCTCGATGCGGTTTCCTGCCAGAGCACTTATTGCTCCCGGACCTACGTCGTAAGTGTTACCAGCTGCTCTTCGTGACGCCCGGGAGATCGCCGTTCAAGGCGAGCTCGCGCAGGCAGATGCGGCACAAGCCGAACTTGCGGTAGACCGACTTCGGCCTTCCGCAACGGCTGCACCGGGTGTAAGCGCGCACCGCGAATTTCGGCTCGCGCGCCGCTTTGATCTTCAGGGATGTCTTAGCCATCTGTCAGTCCTCTTTGAAAGGGAAGCCGAGTTTACGAAGGAGCGCGCGCCCCTCCTCGTCGGTAGACGCAGATGTCACCACCGTGACGTCCATACCGCGAACACGGTCGATCTTGTCAACATTGATTTCGTGGAACATCGACTGTTCGGTCAGGCCAAACGTGTAGTTGCCATGGCCGTCGAACTGCTTTGGAGACAGACCCCGGAAGTCACGGATGCGGGGCAGCGAAACCGAAAGCAGTCGGTCCAAGAACTCCCACATGCGGTCCCCACGCAGCGTCACGGAGGCGCCAATTGGTTGTCCCTCACGCAACTTGAACTGGGCGATCGACTTCTTGGCGCGATTGATACGCGGCTTCTGCCCCGTAATCGCAGCCAGATCTGCAACGGCACCGTCAAGTGCTTTGCCGTCCCTGGCGGCCTCGCCGACACCCATGTTGACGACGACCTTGACGGGCGCGCCAGCCTGCATCACATTCTGAAGGTTGAACTCTTCTATCAGCTCAGCCTTCACCTTGTTGTCGTACTTTTCCTTCAAACGCGGGCTCATGCGTCCAGTTCCTTCCCCGGCTCGATGCCGCGGCGAGTGCCGCCGCGCGCAACGCGGACACGGACTGTCTTCTTCTTGCCGCCGCGCTCCACAGTTTCCTCGCGGAAACCAACCCGCACAGGCTTGCCCGTGGACGCATCCACCAGTGCCACCTTCGCGATTGAGATGGGAGCTTCAACAGTTACGATGCCGCCCTGCTCGCCCGACTGTCCGGGACGAACGTGCTTTGTCTTGAGGTTCACGCCCTCCACCAACACCGTGCCTTCTGACGGATTCACCTTGATGACCCGTCCCTGCTTGCCCTTGTCTCCGGGCGCCAAAGGCTCCAGGCCCTCGGCCTCGCGGCGAGCGTTGCGTGCAGACAGCTTCTTGTCATCTGAGGAACGCCCCCGGATAACCTCGACGAGGTCGCCCTTCTTAATCTTGGCGGCCATCAGATCACCTCCGGTGCAAGCGAAATGATTCGCATGAAGCGCTTATCGCGCAGCTCGCGGCCAACCGGGCCGAAGATGCGGGTTCCGCGCGGTTCTGAGCCGTCTGACTTCAATATGACGGCTGCGTTCTCGTCGAAACGGATGTACGAGCCATCCTGACGACGCGAGGGCTTCTTAGTGCGGACGACGACCGCCTTGACTACATCACCCTTTTTGACGTTGCCTCCGGGGATGGCGTCCTTGACGGTGGCGACGATGGTGTCGCCAATGCCCGCGTAACGCCGACTGGAGCCGCCCATAACTCGGATGCAGAGAAGTTCCTTCGCACCCGTGTTGTCAGCGACTCTAAGTCGTGACTCCTGCTGGATCATGTCTTATGACTCCTGTCGTCGTGCTGGTTCTCCCCGGAAACTCCGGGAAGCCTGGCCGAACGGATTGTTATTCTTCGGATCGGATCGAACTAACAGGCTCTTCTGCCTGCTACTTCGCCTTCTCCAGGATCTCGACTACGCGCCAGTGCTTTGTGGCTGAAAGCGGCCGAGTCTCCATGATGCGAACCAGGTCCCCCACGCCGCATTCGTTGTTCTCGTCATGAGCCTTGACCTTCTTGGCCTTGCTCAAGACCTTGCCGTAGAGCGGGTGCTTGAAGCGGTCCTCAAGCTCCACCACCACGGTTTTGTCCATCTTGTCGCTGGTGACGTAACCCCGGCGAACCTTGCGCTGGTTACGCTCGGATGCGGTTGATTCCGACATGCTCTCTAGTCCTCGCTACCGGGCGCAGTGCGGTAACCAAGTTCCCGCTCACGCGCAATCGTGTAAATCCGGGCAATGTTCTTACGAACCGCCTTCATGCGTCCTGTGTCTTCTAGGCCTCCGACAGCCTGCGAAAAGCGGAGATTGAACAGTTCCGCCTTGGACTTCTCCAGCTCCTTGCGCAGCTGGTCGTCGTCCATCGCATCCAGGTCAGCGGTGGTCAATACGTTGTCTGCCATCAGTTCTCCACGCCCTCACGGACCACGAAACGGGTCTTAATCGGAAGCTTGTGGCGCGCACGCCGCATAGCTTCACGAGCCAATGGTTCTGGGACGCCGCCCAACTCGAAAATGATGCGGCCAGGCTTTATCGGCGCGACCCACCATTCTGGTGCACCCTTACCGGAGCCCATCCGAGTTTCGGCTGGCTTCTTCGTGAGCGGACGATCCGGAAACACGTTGATCCATACTTTGCCGCCACGCTTGATGTGGCGGGTCATGGCGATACGAGCCGCCTCAATCTGCCGGTTGGTGAGGTAGGTGTGCTCCAAGGCCTGGATGCCGTAGTCACCGAAGTGAAGCTCGGTGCCGGCTTTGGCCATGCCCTTCCGGTTGGGCCTGTGCTGCTTGCGGTACTTTACTCGACGAGGAATCAGCATCTGCCTCAGGCCTCCGTAGCGGTCTCAGCGACTGGGGCCTGCACATCCGAGTCAACGGTTGAGCCCTGGTCGGCAACTTCTGTGACCTGGCCGCGCGCGCCGCGGTTTCCGTCAGAGCGTCCGCCCCTGCGACCCGGCCCACGGCGGTCCCCGCGGCGCCCACCGCCGCGGTTGGCCTGCTCTGCCTGGATCCGAGCGAACTCACGTTCGGTCATGTCACCTTTGTAGATCCATACCTTCACGCCAATTCGGCCAAAGGTTGTGCGGGCCTCAAAGAACCCGTAGTCGATATTTGCGCGCAGAGTCTGCAACGGCACTCGGCCCTCACGGTAAAACTCCGAGCGGCTCATTTCAGCCCCGCCCAGACGGCCCGAGCACTGAATCCGGACGCCCTTGGCGCCAGCCCTCTGCGCAGACTGAATGGCCTTACGCATGGCGCGGCGGAAGGAAACCCGCGCCGCCAACTGCTCGGCGACACCCTGCGCGACGAGTTGCGCGTCAATCTCTGGGTTCTTGACCTCAAGAATGTTGAGTTGCACCTGCTTGCCGGTGAGCTTCTCCAGGTCTTGGCGAAGCCGGTCGGCTTCCGCTCCGCGCCGCCCAATCACGATTCCGGGACGGGCGGTGTGCAGATCCACGCGAACCCGGTCCCGGGTCCTCTCGATCTCCACTTTCGAAATACCCGCGCGCTCGAGACCCTCGGATAGAACCTCTCGGATCTTCACGTCCTCGGCAACATAGTCGCGGTAGCGCTGCCCCTTCGCAGTGGAGTCAGCGAACCAGCGGGAGCGGTGCTCTGTGGTGATCCCCAGGCGGAAACCAGTGGGGTTGACCTTCTGGCCCATCTAGCGATCCCCTTCCTTCTCATCTTTGGTGCCAACAATCACGGTGATGTGGCTGGTGCGCTTCAGAATCGTTCCCGCGCGGCCCTGAGCTCGCGGCTGGAACCGTTTCATCGTGGGTCCTTCGTCAACGTACGTTTCGAGAATCCACAGGTCGGCTTCTTGCACGCTCTCCCCGTTGTTGTCGGCCAGAACTTTGGCGTTCGCAACGGCAGAGTGCAAAATCTTATTCACGTCCCGCGCCGCCCTCTGGGGAGCGAACTGCAGCATGTCAGCGGCCTCCAGAACAGACTTGTTGCGGATCTCATTCACGACCCGCCGCGCCTTCTGGGGCGTGACGCGCACATAACGCGCCTGCGCCTTGGCTTCCATCTCTATAGCTCCTAACTTCCCCAGCGCCTAGCGGCGCCGACCCTTGCGGTCGTCCTTCACGTGGCTGCGGAAGGTACGCGTGGGCGCGAACTCTCCGAGCTTGTGACCGACCATCGACTCGGTGACGAAAACCGGAACGTGCCGGCGTCCATCGTGAACTGCAAAGGTCAGGCCGAGGAAATCGGGCGTGATCATCGAGCGACGCGACCAGGTCTTGATGACCTGCTTCGTCCCCTTTTCAATCTGCTCGTCAACCTTCTTCTGAAGGCTTGGGTCGACGTAGGGACCCTTCTTCAAACTACGTGGCATGTGTCCAGCTCCCTATCAGCGCTTCTTGCCCGTACGGCGGCGGCGGACAATGAGTTTGTCGCTTGGCTTATTTGACTTGCGGGTGCGTCCCTCCGGCTTGCCCCAGGGGCTCACCGGGTGACGACCACCAGAAGTTCTGCCCTCGCCACCACCATGGGGGTGGTCAACCGGGTTCATGGCGACGCCGCGGACCTTGGGTCGCTTACCCTTCCAGCGGGCGCGACCTGCCTTACCAAGCGAAATGTTGGCCTGCTCGGCGTTTCCCACGCTTCCAATGGTGGCGCGGCAGTCGACATCCACATTCCGGATCTCGCCGGAGGGCAACCGAAGCTGAGCGAAACGCCCTTCCTTTGCAACGAGCTGCACAGAAGAACCGGCCGAGCGCGCCATCTTCGCGCCCTGCCCCGGATTAAGCTCCACAGCGTGGATCACGGTACCCAGGGGAATGTTCCTCATCGGCAGCGCGTTACCCGCCTTGATGTCGGCCTTCGGGCCGTTCTCAATTACGGTCCCGACCTTCACGCCAGCGGGAGCCAGAATGTAGCGCTTCTCCCCGTCGGCATAATGCAGAAGAGCGATGTTCGCGGTACGGTTCGGGTCGTACTCAATCTGCGCAACGCGCGCAGGTACGCCGTCCTTGTCCTTCCGCTTGAAGTCGATCACGCGGTAGGCGCGCTTGTGGCCACCGCCACGCCTGCGGGATGTGATCCGCCCGTAGGAGTTACGGCCACCTGTCTTCGTCAACGGACGAACTAGCGACTTTTCAGGCGACGTGCGCGTTATCTCAGAAAAGTCCGAGACGCTGCCGTGCCGCCGGCCCGGAGTCGTCGGGTTGTATTTGCGAATACCCATTTTGTTCCCTTACCTCCGCGCCTAGATCCCGGACTGTCCGAAGATGTCTATGGAACCCTCGCGAACGGTCACGATGGCACGCTTCACGTCCTTGCGGCGTCCGACCCCGTCGCGGCGACGGTACGCCTTTCCTGCACGGTGCTGGGTTGCAACCTTCTCAACCTTCACACCAAAAATCTCCTCGACAGCGTTCTTGATCTCCGTCTTGTTCGCCCGCGGGTCCACCTCGAAGGTGTACTTCCCCTGGTCCTGCAGCAGAGACGACTTCTCCGTGACAACCGGCTTCAAAATGACGTCGCGGGGGTTCTTAGCAGCTTCCAAAGCGCTCACTTGGCGTCCTCCTTGTCAGCTTTGGCCGACTTCTTCGCCTTGCCCGCAGCCTTCTTGGCCTCCGCCTCTGCGGTCTTGGCGAGCTTTGCAGCGTGATCCGCCTCGTAAGACTCCTCGGTCTTGTCAGCCTTCTTTTCCTCCGTAGCCTTCACTTTCGACTCAGGAGCATCTGAGACCTCCACGGTCTTCCTCGAGGAAGCCTGGACGCGGCTGATGTACTGAGTCAGAGCGGCTTCGGTGGCAACGATCCGGTCAGAGTCAACGACGTCGTACGCATTGATCTGATCCGCCCAGATGACGTGCGCACCTGGGATGTTGGTGTAGCTCTTCGCCGCGAGCTCAGCCCCAGCCTCGTCACGGTCAATCACCACCAGTACCTTCTTCGCGTCCGTGACCTTAGACAGAGTCGCGATTGCGGCCTTGGTTGAAGGACGCTCGCCCTCGACCAGCGCACTGAAAACGAAGATGGCCTGGTTGCGGGCCCGGTCAGACAACGCGGAACGCAGCGCTCCAGCGATCATCTTCTTCGGGGTCCTCTGCGAGTAGTCGCGCGGCTGCGGGCCGTGAACAACGCCGCCGCCCTTCCACTGGGGAGCGCGAATCGAACCTTGGCGTGCCCGGCCGGTCCCCTTCTGGCGCCACGGCTTCTTCCCGCCACCGGAGACCATCCCGCGGGTCTTCGTAGCGTGGGTGCCCTGGCGAGCTGCAGCGCGCTGCGCTTCCACAACCTGATGAATTAGAGGAATGTTGAGCGGCACGTCGAAGATCGAACCGGGAAGAACGAAAGTCGCCTTCGTCTTCTTGCCGGCCGCGTCGTAGACGGGGACCTCGATGTCGGCTCCAACAGTTGCAGTCTTAATGGTCATGCTCAGACCCCCTTAGCAGCGGTGCGAACCATGACTACGCCCTTGCGCGGTCCTGGAACGGCACCCTTGATCAGAAGCAAACCGCGCTCCACGTCGACGCCCTGAACCGTCAAGTTCTGGACGGTGCGCTTGTCGTTGCCCATCCGACCGGCCATGCGCTGGCCCTTGAAAATGCGACCCGGGGTGGAGCACCCACCGATCGAGCCGGGCTTGCGGTGGATCTTGTGGGCACCGTGGGAGGCGGGACCGCCTCTAAACCCGTGCCGCTTCATGACGCCGGCGAAGCCTTTGCCCTTGGTGTTGCCGGACACGTCGACCTGCTGCCCAACCTCGAAGGTAGCGGCGTCGAGTTCCGCACCGAGCTCAAATGTCTCAGCGTCATCCGTGCGGAACTCAGCCAGGTGGCGCTTCGGGCTCACGCCAGCTTTTTCGAAGTGACCCAGCAAAGGCTTGGTCACCCGACGAGGATCAATGTCCTCGAAGCCAATTTGGACGGCCGAGTAACCGTCGTTCTCCTCGGTACGCACCTGAGTGACGACGTTCTTATCGACCTGCACAACCGTCAGGGGAACGACCTTGCCGTCTTCATCCCAGACCTGGGTCATGCCGAGCTTGCGGCCGAGAAGGGCTTTCTGCGCCCGTCCCGCCTGCTGCTTGGTGTCAGTAGTCATTGCAGATGTCCTCAGAGCTTAATCTCGATGTTCACGTCCGCCGGCAGGTCGAGACGCATGAGCGAGTCAACGGCCGTGGGCGTGGGATCAATGATGTCGATGAGCCGCTTGTGCGTGCGCATCTCGAACTGCTCGCGGCTGTCCTTGTACTTGTGCGGCGACCGAATAACGACAAACACGTTCTTCTCGGTCGGAAGCGGTACCGGCCCCACGACAGTGGCACCAGCACGCTGCACCGTATCTACAATCTTGCGCGCAGAGCTATCGATGACCTCGTGGTCATACGACTTCAGCCGGATGCGGATCTTCTGTCCCGCCATGCCGTCTACCTCTTCTCGTACAGATTCGTCACCGGCCCACGCACTCGGGCGTGTCCCGCGCGGAACACACACGTGTGCTTCTCCAGATGGGCTCTGGCCGGGCCGAATGTCTTGTCAAAAGAACTCAGGCACCAGGCTCATCGCGGCCAGTGAACCACTCCACGTATTGAACCCTGTTGAGACCGGAAACCGGCGTGTCTCCCTGTTGGAGACTAGGGCTGTGGGCAGTCCGCCTGGCCTACGCTTTCGCGCCTGGGCCATCCTGTTTGCTTCATCCGCCCCAGTTCGAATCCCGAACCGGAAGCGGCGTAAGCAGCCAGGGCCGTCTCACTCCCGTAAGGCAGCTTGTATAGTCTGGCAGAACCGGCCGATTAACGGCAACTTCCGGGACGAGATTCACACCACCTGGAGCTCGGTTGCCTTCTGCCCGGTCTCAGCGACCTCGCGGCCCTCGTCCCGCCGCCGACGCGACGACCGGATTGTCGCTTCGGCCACAGCCCTCGTCCCCCTGTAGACAACGAGTGACTGGCCCGCTGCCACGCCCCGAATTGGCTCAGCCAGCGTGATTTCCAGGCTTCGCCCTTGCCCGTTTTCTGAAAGGACTGCGGAGGTGACCACGCTGGGCATGCCGTGCGCCCGAATCTGGGCAGTGAGCACGCCGTCCGGAACGTCAGCCAGAGCACGCCCCGACATAGACGAACCGAAGGTCGCGCTCATCTGAGCATCGGGCCGCAGAGTCTCCGGGGGAGCCAGGAGCACCACGTCCTCACCCTCAATCACGTCCACCGATAGCAGTTGTGACTCCCCGACGATCACTGTGTTGGTCGAAGGCTCAGTCGCTAGGACGTAACGGGGGCGGCCGGACTTCGAGGGTTTTCCCAGTCCCAATCCCTTGCGCTGACCGATCGTAAACCGGTAGTACCCCTCGTGTTGCCCGACCACGTTTCCCTCGGCGTCGATTATGACGCCCGGCTGCTTTCCGAGCTTGCGTTCCAGGAAGCCCGCGGTGTCCCCGTCAGGGATGAAGCAAATGTCGTAGGAGTCTGGCTTCGAGGACACCCCCAGACCGCGGACCTCCGCCTGCTCCCGAACCCAGGCCTTCGACGGTGCCGATCCCAAGGGAAGGAGGACTTGAGTCAGCTCCGCCTGGCCCATCACTGCAAGCACGTAGCTCTGGTCCTTCTGTTCGTCGGCTGCCCGATGCAACTGTGGCCCGTCTGGTCCAGACAGAATGCGTGCGTAGTGCCCCGTACAGATCGCGTCGAAACCAAGCGCCAGCCCTCGCTGCAGTAGTTCCTTGAACTTGACGAACTCGTTGCACCGGACGCAAGGGTTGGGCGTGTGCCCCGCGCGGTACTCGCTCAGGAAGTCGCTCACAACCCTGTCTTCGAACTCTTCAGAGAGATCCCAGACGTAGAAAGGAATCCCGAGCGTTGCCGCTGCCCGAGCGGCGTCCCGGGCGTCTTCTTCCGAACAGCACCCTCGCGAACCAACCCGGCAGGTCTGCGGTTCGGATGACAACGCCATGTGAACTGCTGTCACTTCGTGGCCGGCCTCTACAGCTAGAGCGGCAGCCACAGCCGAATCCACACCTCCGGACAGCGCCGCTAAGACCCTCATTGTCTACTTCCTCTGTCTTTGTCGCGTCCGCCGTCGTACTCATCCATTCGCTGTGCGCTGGCGAGGGCGGACGGTAGAGCCGCCAGAAATCGATCCACATCCCCACTGGTGGTGTCGCTGCCGAACGACACCCGGAGAACTCCTAGTGCTTCGCCCTCGCCCCGTCCCATCGCGAGGAGGACTGGGGAAGGACGGGTCACGCCGGCGTGGCAGGCAGAACCCGCCGAAACACAAACCCCAGCGCGGTCCATCTCCAGGAGCAGCACCTCGGGGTGTCGAGTCGGTAGGGAGAGGTGAACGATACTGGGAACCGTCTCCGCGTCCGTGGTGGGACGCACCCCCTCTGGAAGTCCAGTCAGGAGTCTGTCGCGGAGAGCCGCGTGGCGGACCCTCCGAGCCAGCGCGCCCTCCTGCGCCTCCGCTGCCGCGACACTGAGCGCCGCGGCCCCCGCGACGTCCTGGGTCCCCGAGCGGATCTTCCGTTCCTGCCCACCCCCGGGGCGATCCGTCACCGGGGAGACGGAACGGGAGACGACGAGGGCACCCGTCCCCACCGGGGCCCCGAACTTGTGTCCCCCAACGGTCATAAGATCCACGCCGAGTTCGCGAAACGAGACCCGCATGTTGTCCACCGCTTGGGTGGCATCCGTGTGTACCAGCGCTCTAGAGTCTCCAGCCTCGGGTAGCGAACGCAAAGTGTCCACAAGCTCCTGCACCGGCTGAACGACCCCGGTTTCCGAGCAGACCAGGGCCAAGGTCGCAAGCACAGGAACGGAGTCACCGACCGCAGAGAGGACCGACTCCGCGTCCGCGCAAGTCAGTCCGGTCCCGTCCACAGGCAGCTCCGACCAACCTATTGAGTAACTGGCGAGGACGGAGCTCTGCTCCCGCACCGCCGGGTGATCTACCCCAGAACCAACGACCGTGGCGGGCCGGGACGTGGGCCGGCGTTGAGCGGCGAACCGAGCTGCTCCCGTGATTCCCAGCGCGGCTGACTCAGTGGCACCCGAGGTGAAAATGACCTCTCCGGGTTCGCAATCAAGCGCCTCGGCGAGGCGCCCCCGTGACTCCTCAAGGATCTGGCGGGCAGCGCGTCCGCCGTTGTGAAGGGAGCTAGGGTTTCCGGGCTGCCGACTGAGCCGGTCTTGGGCGTCCAGCCACGCGGCAAGGGCTGCCTCGCGCAGGGGCGTGGTGGCGGCGTGGTCCAGATAGGTGCGCAGCTCAGCCATCCGCTCGGAGAGCCTCAAGCGCCTGTGGAACGACCTCCTCGACGTCGCCCACCACAGCGAAATCGGCGATCTCGATGATCGGGGCATCCGGATCGTCAACAACCGCGACCACGGTCTCAGAGCCCAGCATTCCGCAGGTGTGGTGCACAGCGCCCGACACTCCGAGCCCGACGTATAGCTTGGGTGCCACCGTGAAGCCCGTCTGTCCAACTTGGGCCGATCGCTCCACCCACCCCTCATCGCAGGCCACGCGTGTAGCACCGACGGCTCCGCCGAGAGAGTCGGCCAGTCGACCAACCAGTTCGAAGTCTCCGTTCACGCCCCGGCCGCCGACAACTACGACGTCGGCACCGCTGAGAGAAATGCGCGCACCTTTTGGCTCCTTCATCGAGGACACCAACCTCACTGCCTCCGTCCCTTCCGACAGAGGTACGGGCAGCGTGATCAACTCTGCGGACCCCCCGGACACGGGTTCGTCCGTACCCGCCCCTGGACGCAAGGCGAAAACGCCCAGGCCGTCACGCGTCATGAAACGAGAGCTCCAGGAACCGCCGAGCGCAGACTTCTCCCCGACCAGACCGGCCTCAGCGGCCTCTAACTGGTTCACGTCCACGACTCCACCGCACCCCAGCTGTTCCGCGAGAAGACCGGTCACCGCCCGCCCCATAGAGTCGCCAACCAAGATCACCGCTCCCGGCTCTTCGATCGACGCCACCCCCGCAGCCGCCGCGTCCGCGATGGCCCCGGGGATGCGCGACGAGTAGCCACCCGCATCGGGAACGAACACGATGTCCGCGCCGGAATCTGCCAGAGATTTCGCGTCAGGCACACCTTCCACCTGCAAGGCAGCGACCCTGCCGGAGGTCAGCGTCCGCGCGAGACGAAGGGCCTTGCGGGAGGCCCCTTCTAGAACCTCCGACTCAGATTCGTTCCGGACGAGGACCAGGACTGACTTATCAAACTTCTCCACAGCACTCTCCTCCTTGCTACGCGCTCACGTTTGCGCGCAGGAACTTAGCCAAGGCCACTCCGCCCTCGCCCGAGTCGGTCACCACGGTGCCGGCCTGACGCTCCTTCGGTTCGGCGCCCACCACACGCACAAGTGAAGTCACGTCCTGCGGCCCAAGCCCCAGAGACTCCAGCGTCCATTCGTCCACCGGCTTAGAGCGGGCGGCGCGCAGATCTTTGAAACTTGGATACCTGGGCTCGTTTATCTGATCACTGACGGAGACGACGGCAGGAACGTCTGCGGCCAAGACGTCCTCGTAGCCGTCTGCCTTCCGCACGATGCGAACTTCCGGCGGCATTCCGGAAGATACGTCCAGCTCGGCCGCGAGGTCCAGGAGGGGCCAGCTCAGTGCCCGTGAGAGCGCAGGCGCGAACATAGAGGTCATGCCGTCGAGACTTGCCATCCCCGTCACCACGAGGTCGATGGGCTCCTCTTGCGCCAGTCGCCCGATGGCTGCGGCCAACACTTTTGCCGTCGTGACCGCATCGGCGCCTTCAAGGCCTGGGTCGCTGAGCAGAACTGCACGGTCGGCCCCCATTTGCAGGGCGCGAGTCAGTGCGTCGCTGGCATCCTCAGGCCCCATGGTGAGGGCGATGACTTCTCCGCCCCGCTCTTCAACAAGGGAGACCGCGGCCTCCACCGCGTATTCATCCAGTTCGTTCAGCACCTCATCCTCACCGCGAACGAGGCGTCCCTCTTCGATCCTGCGTTCCGACTCCGGGTCGGGAACGCTCTTCACGCACGCAACGATTCTCATGACGCCAGTTTGCCACGCACATCTGGGCTACTGACCGTGAGATTCTGCGCTTACCAGCCGCCAAGTGGGGCGATGGTGCAAACTTAACCGTGTTTGTTACCGCTCACCGCAGCCGCAGTGAGCCGACTCCAAACTAAGTGAGCCGGAGCGATGAACCCGTTGAACACCAGTAAGCCCAATGAGACTGTCTTGCAGCCCTCACCTACCCTTGTCCCGGCGGACAACCCGGAGCCGGAAAGACTGGGTGTGTGGGAAGCAGCCGGCGGCGGACTGGACATCGCGGTGGTCGCCCCCCACGCCACGGACGTGGACTTCTGTGTCGTCACCGGCGAGGGCGCGCAAAGACGGGAACAACGTTGGCGCCTGCGTGGACCTCGCCAAGGCGTGTGGCACGGACACGTGGACGGCATCGGTGCCGGAACCGTGTATGGGTTCCGCGCCTTCGGACCCTGGGACCCGGATGGCGGGCTCTACTACAACCCCTCCAAGTTCCTCTTGGATCCCTATGGACGCGGACTCATCGGCAACGTCGAGCTAAGTCCGGCCCTGCACGCCCACCACGTGGACCACGAGATGTATCCGACCACGTACCCTCTGGCGCAGTCGAATCTCAACTCGTCCCTGTTCGCGCCCGCATCGGTGGTAGTCAGTCGGAGTTTCGACATCCGCAGGCGCCCGAAAGTCTCCGCTGAGAAAACGGTTCTCTACGAACTGCACGTCAAGGGGTTCACGAAGAACCTCCCGGGCGTGCCAGAGGAGCTGCGCGGGACTTACGCGGGACTTGCCCACCCTGCGACGGTCAAGCACTTGAAGTCTTTGGGTGTGACGACCCTTGAGTTGCTGCCAGTTCACGCGAAGATGGATGAACCATTCCTCACCGAGCGAGGCTTGGTGAATTACTGGGGCTACTCCACCCTGTCCTTTTTTGCTCCCGAGCCCACGTACGCCACGACGCAGGCTCAGGCCGCAGGGCCGCAGGCCGTGGTGGACGAGTTCCGCGGGATGGTCTCTCTGCTTCACGATGCGGGTCTGGAGGTCATCCTCGACGTCGTCTACAACCACACATGCGAGGGCGGCGACACCGGCCCGACCCTATGTTGGCGTGGACTCGATTCGTTGATGTACTACCGACGCGTCAAGGATCGCCCTCGACACATGATCGATGACACCGGCTGCGGCAACACCCTCAATTTCTCCGAAGCCAGGGTGGTCCAGGCAACCTTGGACTCCTTGCGTTACTGGGTGGAAGAGATGGGCGTGGACGGTTTCCGTTTCGACCTGGCAACAACGCTCGGGAGATTGGACACGGGCTTTACCGACTACCACCCCTTCTTTGTCGCCGCGGCCGCCGATCCTGTCATTCGCGATGTCAAGCTGATCGCTGAGCCATGGGACCTGGGCCTGGGAGGCTGGCAGACCGGGCATTTTCCCATTCCATTCGGGGAGTGGAATGACCGTTACCGGGACTCGATCCGTAAGTTCTGGCTCACTGACTTCCAGCAGCAGTCGGCTGGGCGGCAGGTCTCGGGGCCAAACGACCTGGCCACCCGACTATCAGGCTCTGCAGACCTCTTCGGCTGGCGATCGGGGGCAAAACGTGGACCTTTAGCGTCGGTCAACTTCCTCACTGCCCACGACGGTTTCACACTGGCAGATCTGACCTCCTACGACCACAAACACAATCTTGCGAATCTGGAAAACAACCAGGATGGGAACAGCAACAACCACTCTTGGAACCACGGCATAGAAGGGACGCCATCTTCGTTCCGCATGGCCCCCGACTTGGCGGACTCCTCCGGACTGGTGGAGGAACTCTCCTACGTGAGGGAGAGGTCGCGCCGGAATATGCTAACCACGCTCCTTGTTTCCGCTGGAACCCCGATGATCACAGCGGGAGACGAGTTCGGGCGCACCCAGTACGGCAACAACAACGCTTACTGCCAGGATTCTCCGATCTCTTGGGTGGACTGGAACTTGGATGACGGGCAGAAGGATCTCCTGGAGTGGGCCACTTACCTGGTTTCACTGCGACGCGAGCACCCGGTTATGCGACCGTGTTGTTTTGCCACCGGTCAACCTCAAGGTGCGGACTCACTGCCGGATGTTTCGTGGTTCACCCGCAAAGCGCAGGGAATCTCCTCGGAGGCGTGGTCCGACCCGAAGAATCGCGTGTTCCAAATGCGTCGGTCCGGCCTGTCCGCCGGTGACGTCGACCTTCTCCTGGTCGTGAACGGCACCCTGAATCTGGCGAACGTGACGCTTCCCGCCAACCACGGCTCCACGTGGGTTCTTGTGGCGGACACGTCCTGGCCAACGCCTAAACACGGCGGTATCTCCGGCGTCCAGCAGGCACTCTCGCAAGGTGAGCACGCGAAGGTTGGGGGACGCGTAACCATGGAACCCCAGTCTCTGTCGCTCTATTTCTCATCGTCTCCGGCGTCGTAAGGCCCGCCCGCCCGTCCGACCGCGGATGGATTCGGGCCCGCCGGGCAGCCCGAGTAAGATTCGGGCATGCACGAGACCGCAGTCAATACCTCCAGCGACCACCCTTTGCAGCCCGCCGGCGAGGACGCTGGCATGGCTCCCGCAGGCGACTCCCAGGTGAGCACGGCATCGGTCAGAAAGGCACGCGAGCGCTCCGAAGAGATAGAGGCGGAGATCGACGAGGATCCGTCGAGGTTCCGGGTCCTCACCGGCGATCGTCCGACCGGAAATCTCCATATTGGACATTACTTCGGGACTCTCAAGAACCGAGTGGACCTGCAGAACCGCGGGGTCGACACCTGGGTGTTGGTGGCTGATTTTCAGGTGATAACTGACCGCGACGGGGTCGGTCCCATCCGTGAGAGGGTTCTCGGACTGGTAGCCGACTACTTGGCTGCAGGCATCGATCCCGAGCGATCCACAATTTTCGCCCATTCGGGCGTACCGGCGCTGAACGAACTCCTCGTTCCGTTCCTGGCCTTGGTGACTGAACCGGAGCTCCACAGGAACCCAACCGTGAAAGCAGAGCTCCAAGCCACAGGCGGACGGGCGATGTCAGGACTGCTACTCACCTACCCGGTCCACCAGGCCGCAGATATTCTCTTCTGCGACGCCAACTTGGTCCCTGTCGGCCAAGATCAGCTCCCCCACTTGGAGCTGGCACGCCAAATTGCCGGACGCTTCGACCGTCGTTTCGGGAGGGCGAACCCCAATCACCCGGTGTTCCGGCGTCCGGATGCCCTACTGTCGGAGGCTCCCGCGATCCTCGGCACCGATGGCACGAAGATGAGCAAGTCCCGTGGCAACACCGTCGAGCTCAAGATGAGCGCAGATGAGACCGCGCGCATCCTGAAGAAGGCGAAGACGGACTCCGACCGCGTCATCACCTATGACCCGATCGCGCGGCCCGAGGTCTCGAACCTCCTCCTGGTGGCCTCAATGGCTTCGGGGGAGGACCCACGGGCAATCGCAGAACGCATCGGAGACGGCGGAGGGGGTGCCTTGAAGCAGGTGACCACGGAGGCCTTGAATGACCACCTGGCTCCTCTCCGGGCCCGCCGAGCGGAACTGGAGAGAGACCCGGAGTACCTACTCTCCGTACTGCGTCAAGGTATCGAGCGCGCCAACATCCAGGCGGACGCCAAACTGGACCAGGTCCGTTCGGCGCTGGGGATGGTCTACTAGGCCGCTCGCACCACGGTCACTGCCCGAACGTCGTGGTTGTGCGCGCCGAGACGACCGTGGGTTCCGCGTTCACCACTAGCCCCAACTCCGCGTCCGAAGCTGTCAGTTCGCTGTGCGGGACGACGCGCACGGCGAACCCCACTGCGCCGGGCACCGACAGTTGTTCCTTGGCGACGAACGTCGCGACTTCGCCTTCCGAGTCGCCGCCTGGACGGAGCTGGATGATCTGTCCATCAACGATGGAGTCATCACCCCTCACCCTTCCGATCACCATCTGAACCTGAACATCATTTGGTTCCAAGCCAGCAAGGTTCACGTGGGCTTGGACGGCAACCGTGTCACCGAGTTCCACCACGTCTGGCAGCTCCAACGACACGAAGTCCACCCGCACACTGGGCCACGCGTCACGCACCCGCGCCTTCCACAGTGCCAGTTCCTGCGCCTCCTGGTAAGGCGGAACATCGAGGGCCGCGGACGCCCGCGCTATGGGTGCGTACAAGCGGTCCACATACTCTTTCACCATCCGTGTGGCCTGCACCTTGGGGCCCAGCGTGGCCAGGGTGTGGCGGACCATCTCCATCCACCGACGTGGCACCCCATCCTGGTCGCGGTCGTAGAAACGGGGTGCAACAGTGTTCTCCAGCAGGTCGTAGAGTGCGTTCGCTTCTATCTGGTCGCGCCGCGCAGGGTCTGCGACTCCATCGGCGGTGGGAATGGCCCAACCGTTGGAACCGTCGTACATTTCGTCCCACCATCCATCCAGAACCGACAGGTTGAGAGCTCCGTTCAAGGCGCACTTCATTCCCGAGGTTCCGGACGCTTCCAACGGGCGCAACGGGTTGTTGAGCCACACGTCGCAACCTGGCACCAGGATCTGCGCCAAACCCATGTCGTAGTTCGGCAGGAAGACGATCCTCTCTCTTACCTTCGGATTGTCGGAGAACTGCACGAGACGTTGAATCAGTGAGACTCCCTGCTCATCGTCGGGGTGCGATTTGCCGGCTATCACCAACTGGATCGGCCTGTCTGGATCGGTCAGCAAGCGAGTCAGGCGCTCCGGGTCGGACAGCATCAGGGTGAGGCGCTTGTAGGTCGGCACTCTGCGAGCGAAACCCACCGTGAGAACGTCCGGATCCAGCACGTTGTCTGTCCAACCAACCTCCGCTGGTGAGGCGCCGCGTTCCAACCACGAGGAACGCATCCTCTTTCGTGCTTCCCCAACGAGGGCGGAGCGCAGTTCACGCCTCTTCTCCCAGATGACACGTGACGGGATGCCTCCTTGTTCGCCCGTATTCAGCCAGGACTGACCGTCGGCCTCCTGCTCAGGGGTCATGTATTCCAAAGCCATAGCCTCAAACCGCGGGTCTCTCCACGTCGGGCCGTGAACTCCATTGGTTATGGAGGTAATCGGGACATCCGCCACGTCAAAACCGGGCCAGAGCTGCTGGAACATGGCCCGGGACACCTCTCCGTGCAGACGGGCGACGCCGTTGGCCATCCGAGCCATCCGAAGCCCCATCACAGCCATGTTGAACACGTGGGGGTTCCCGCCCTCGTACGACTCCGCTCCCAGCGCCAGAACCTGATCGACATCGGCGCCCGGAATGGCAAGTGCCGACACGTACCGGCGGACCAGGTTCCTGTCGAAGCGGTCGATCCCCGCCGGGACCGGAGTGTGCGTGGTGAAAAGCGTCGCAGAGCGCACGGCCTCGACGGCTGTGGCGAAATCCGGTGCCCCTTCGGGGGACAGGATCTCCCGGAGTCTCTCAATCGAAAGGAACCCTGCGTGTCCCTCGTTGCAGTGGTAGACCTGCGCGGGAGTGCGTCCCGCGCTGCGCTCAAAAGCCCGAAGTGCTTTCACACCCCCGACGCCGAGCAGTAGCTCCTGTTCCAGTCTGTGCTCGGCTGAGCCCCCGTAGAGCCGGTCCGTGACCTTCCTGGACACCTCGTCGTTCGCGGGAACGTTCGAGTCGAGCAGGAGCAGCGGAACCCGCCCCACCTGTGCCACCCAGACCTGGGCGTGCAGAGTCCTACCGTCCACCAGCGGAACGGTTACGGATACGGGAGTGCCGCCGTCCTCGCGCAGAAGAGTTAGGGGCAGATTGTTTGGGTCTAGAAGCGGGTAGGTTTCTCTCTGCCATCCGTCCCGTGTCAGCGACTGGCGGAAATAGCCCGCCCCATACAAAAGACCGACTCCCACAATCGGCACCCCAAGATCGGATGCTGACTTCAGGTGGTCTCCTGCCAGCACACCTAGACCGCCGGAATACTGCGGCATCGCCTCTGTGATCCCAAACTCAGCGGAAAAATACGCAATCGACTCCGGCTTTTCGTCTCCGCTCTCACTCTGGAACCACTTGTCCTCAGTGAGGTACTCGTCCAGTTCCTCGCCTAGACGCTGCGCCTCCAGAACAACACCGGCATCTGCAGCCAACTGACGGAAACGATCAGGAGTGATCTCCCCGAGGAGGGCAACTGGATCACGCCCGACTCGCTCCCACGCTTCCGGGTCCAGAGAGGCGAAGAATTGCAAGGTCGGATGGTCCCAGCTCCAGCGCAGATTACGGGCCAGGCTGTCAAGCACCGCCAAGTCCTTCGGGAGGACGGTTCTCACGGTAAATCGTCTTATTGCCTTCACCCCGCAAGTTTAGGACGCAAGTCACACTTTGTCCGCCCCCGCACCAGATACATAGCGGAACGTGAGGCGCTGAACAGGGGCAGCCCGGGTGGGGAATCGACCTCTCATGCGACGGTAAACTATGACCGTGAACACCAATGACGCTCGTTTGATTAGCCGCATCCCCGCCATAGAGGTTTTCCCGACGGTTCAGGATGCGACTCTGCCAGCCAAAGCCACTGAGGGGGAAGCGTTCCCCGTCTCTGCGACCGTGTTCAGGGAGGGGCACGACCAGTTCGGAGCCGAAGTCGTGCTGATAACCCCGGACAACCGAGAGTTCTCGCGGGAGCGTATGTACGAGGTGGCCGTTGGTTTGGACCGGATGGAAGCGTGGGTGATGCCGGACGCACCCGGAAACTGGGCTTTCCGCATCGACACCTGGTCTGATCCTTGGGCCACGTGGAAGTACGACGCTTCGATCAAAATCCAGGCCGGGGTCGACACAGAACTCATGTGTGAGGAAGGTGCGCGGGTTCTGGATCGGGCTGTCACCGGCCGCATCCGGGTGGCTCGCCGGCCGCCGTCGTCACCGGCATACAAGCGAGTTAAGCCAAGCGCCGAGGCGGCCGCACAACTGCGAATGGCTGCGGCTACCCTGCGTGACACTTCGGTTCCCGCCACCACGCGCTTTGCTGCAGCGACCTCGTCCCGGGTGCAGGCGATCATGGACCGCCACCCCCTTCGCGATCTGATCGAGTGCACTGCTAAGTACCCGCTGCAAGTGGACCGCCGCGCGGCTCTGTACGGGTCCTGGTATGAGGTATTCCCTCGTTCTTTCGGGGCGCGACAAAACGCCGACGGAACGTGGGTCTCGGGTACCCTCTCCGCCCTCGCCGGTGACGTACCGAAGATCGCTTCCATGGGATTCACCGTGCTGTACCTGACTCCGGTTCATCCCATCGGCACGACGTTCCGGAAGGGCAGGAACAACACCTTGCAGGCTCGCGAAGGGGACCCCGGATCCCCTTATGGGATCGGATCCCCCGAAGGAGGACACGACGCACTGCACCCGGATCTTGGAGACTTCGAGGACTTCGACGCCCTCGTGCGGACTGCCAACGAGGCCGGAATGGAAGTCGCCCTCGACCTGGCGTTACAGTGCTCACCGGACCATCCCTGGGTCAGTGAGCACCCCGAGTGGTTCACACAGCGCGCCGACGGCTCCATTGCCTACGCGGAGAACCCCCCGAAGAAGTACCAAGACATCTACCCCCTTAACTTCGACAACGACCCGGGCGGGATCTACCAGGCCATCGTCGACGTGGTCGAGCGGTGGATCGCCCACGGCGTCACGATCTTCCGGGTCGACAATCCGCACACCAAGCCGATCCCCTTCTGGCAGCGCTTTCTCCGCTACATGCACGCAAACCACCCGGAGGTTCTGTTCCTCGCTGAGGCATTCACCCGGCCCGCGATGATGAGGACTCTGGGGATGGTGGGTTTCCAGCAGTCCTACACGTACTTCGCGTGGCGGCAGACGAAGCGGGAGATTGAAGAGTATTTCAACGAGGTCGCCAAAGACACGTCCTACGTAATGCGCCCGGCGTTCTGGCCCACCACCCACGACATACTCACTCACCAAATGACATCGGGCGGCGCTTCGATATTCGCGATCCGTGCCATCCTCGCGGCGACGGGGTCACCGACCTGGGGCATCTACTCCGGATACGAACTGGTGGAGAACGTTCAACGTCCGGGCTTTGAGGAGCAGATCGACAATGAGAAATACGAATACCGGCCGCGTGATTGGAATGTGATTGAGCAACAGGGAATGGCCATCCTCCTTCGGCAGCTAAACAACGCGAGAAGCAGACACCCGGCGCTGCAGCAGCTGCACCAGATTTCGTTCCATACTTGTACGAACGACCAGGTCGTGTGCTATTCAAAGCACGTCCCCGCCAAGTTCTCACCGACGGGCGAGGACGACACGGTCATTGTTGTGGTCAGCCTGGACCCGCACAACTCAGTGGAATCGACCATTTATCTGGATCCCCATGCACTATTCGAACCAACCACTAGGCCCAGGCTTGGCGGGGCTCCCTCCCCCCTGCAGGGGGCGCTGACCTACGAGCTTGTCGATGAGCTGGACGGTTCCGTATACCAGTGGGGAAGTGAAAACTACGTGCAGCTGTCCCCTTGGACGCGGACCGGACACGTGTTCTCCGTGCGCAGAGTGAAGCCGGTGGAGTAGACCATGCCAGCGTTTAGCGCGCCCGGTCAGGTTCTCCCAGCGCTCGCCGATGAGGCTTATGCCCGCCAGGTGGCAAAGGCGATCTGGCCTTGGGCGGAAGACAAGCGGTGGAACCCGACCACCGGGAGGGCCACTTCTCCCATCGGCAAGGAAATGTGGATCCTTGGCACCGCACCGTTCGTCGCGATCCTAGTGGTGAAGGCGGATGAGACCGGCCCGCGCTTACAAGTGCCGCTGACCGGCTCCGGAGCCAGCCCCGTCATTGCCCGAGCAGGTGGGTTGAACCTACGCGACGGAGCCGTAGAGCCCTCTTTCTGGGAGGCATGGGTGCGCCTTGCTCTTCCTCCGGGGCAGGACCGCGACGACCTGCTGCGCGCCGCGCATAGGGTTCACCCTCTGGGCGTGGAGCAGTCCAACACCTCCGTTCTCCTGGAAGGCGGCCCGCACCCCTACATCGCGAAGGTCTTTCGGGTTCTTCACCGTGGAGCCCACCCGGAGGTGGAGGTACCGTCCGCCCTTACCGGGCAGGGGTGGCGCGGCGTGCCCCGAGTCGTTGCTTCATGGAACCTACCGAGAAGGGGCCGCCACCTGCCTGAGTGCTCTGCTGTGATATCTGACGCGATCCCCGACGCGCAGGACGGATTCGAGCTCCTGAAGCTCATGGCTCGGGCGGGGGAGACCGCACATGCAGACTGCTACCGTTTAGGCGAGCTCACGGCGCAAATGCACCAGCTCCTAGCCCAGTCCTTTGGGGTTGGCGAGCCCCTTCCGGGCAGAGAGCTGGAGCGCCGGATTCTCAAGAGCCTGTCCGCCCTCGAAAAGGAGGACGTACCAGGTCTCGATCCCAGCGTTCTGGAGAAGCTGTCCAAGAAGGTGGAGGCGGCCCACGTTGCGGACTCCTCAATACCGACCAGTCGCATACACGGCGATCTACACCTCGGGCAGAGTCTCCGCGGGGCAGGAGGCTCCTGGTTCTTCATCGATTTTGAGGGCGAACCCCTCAAGGACATATCGGAGCGCAACGCGCTGGACAATCCGCTGCGCGATGTGGCCGGGATGCTGCGATCATTGGACTACGCGGCACAAGGCGCTACCGACGCGACATCCCAACAGGCCTGGCGGCAGTCAGCGCAGCGAAGCTTCCTCGACGGCTACACGGCTACGACGCCGCTGAAGGAGGAGGAGATGCAGCTCCTGGACCTGTTACAACTCGAGAAAGCACTGTATGAAGTCGAATACGAAAGACTCTTCCGCCCCACCTACCTGCCAGTGCCTTTAGGGGCGCTAAGCCAGCTTGCAGAACAACCCCTCAAATAGCCCTACACGAGAGAATTTGATCATGAGTGACCAACCTGTTCCTGTATCCCATGACGTCCTGGATGCCGTCGCTCGCGGTGAGTACCACTCCCCTCACTCGGTCCTCGGGGGCCATCCTTCCGATGGAAATGTGACGATCCGAACCGTGCGTCACCTCGCCGACGAGGTGACCGTAGTTACGGCCGAGGGCGAGCACCCGGCGCAGCACGAGCACAACGGAGTGTGGGTTGCCGTCATTCCCGGCGACCAGGTGCCCGACTATCGACTGAAGATTCGCTACGGAGACACCGTCACCACGGTCGATGATCCCTATCGGTTCCTTCCCTTCGTCGGAGACCTGGACCAGCACCTGTTTTCCGAGGGGCGCCTGGAAGAGCTGTGGCGAACGATGGGAGCTCACCGCAAGTACCTAACGGGCGAACTAGGCGACGTCGAGGGCGTGGCCTTCACTGTGTGGGCGCCGAATGCCCGAGCGATCAGAGTAGTGGGCGACTTCAACTTCTGGGACGGATCGGGATCATCGATGCGTTCTTTGGGTTCCTCGGGTATTTGGGAGCTCTTCATTCCCGACGTGCAGGTGGGAGCGCGCTATAAGTTCGAGATTCAAGGTCCGGAGGGCAACTGGTTCCAAAAGGCTGACCCAATGGCTAGGGCAACAGAGGTGCCCCCGGCCACAGCTTCGGTCGTGACCGAATCCGACTACCAGTGGGGAGATGAGGGCTGGCTGGAACGCAGAGCCACAACCAGCGTCCACAACGGCCCCATGTCGATCTATGAGTGTCACATCGGTTCCTGGAAGCAAGGTCTTTCGTACCGGGAACTGGCCGATGAGATGATCCCCTACCTCACAGAAATGGGCTACACGCACGTGGAGTTCATGCCGGTGATGGAGCATCCGTTCGGGGGATCGTGGGGATACCAGGTCACCTCCTACTACGCTCCAACTGCGCGCTACGGCTACCCCGACGACTTCCGTTATCTAGTTGATAGCCTCCATAAAGCCGGCATCGGCGTCATCTTGGACTGGGTGCCCGCGCACTTCCCGAAGGATTCGTGGGCCCTCGCCCGCTTCGACGGAACCGCGTTGTACGAGGACGGAGACCCTCTCCGCGGTGAGCACCCGGACTGGGGCACCCTGGTGTTCAACTTCGGACGCAACGAGGTTCGCAACTTCTTGGTAGCCAACGCCAACTACTGGTTCGAAGAGTTCCACGTCGACGGCCTGCGTGTGGATGCCGTCGCGTCCATGCTGTACCTGGACTACTCCCGCAAGGAGGGCCAGTGGCGCCCCAACCAGTTCGGTGGCCGGGAGAACTTGGAAGCCATCCAGTTCATCCAGGAAACCAATGCGACCGCTTACCGCCGCTACCCGGGCATCATGATGATCGCGGAGGAGTCGACGGCGTGGCCAGGAGTCACGGCCCCCACTTCCGGTGGCGGCCTCGGATACGGATTCAAGTGGAACATGGGGTGGATGAACGACACTCTCCGCTACATGCAGGAGGACCCCGTCAACCGGCGCTGGCACCACGGCGAACTCACGTTCTCCCTGGTGTACGCCTTCTCGGAGAACTTCGTCCTGCCGCTTTCCCACGACGAGGTCGTCCACGGAAAAGGCTCCATCGTCGCGAAGATGCCGGGGGACAAGTGGCAGAAACTGGCGAACACCCGCGCTCTCTACGCCTACCAATGGTCACACCCAGGCAAACAACTCCTTTTCATGGGCCAGGAATTCGCCCAAGAGGGAGAGTGGAGCGAGGCTTACAGCCTGGACTGGTGGCTGCTGGACAATCCCGAGCACAAGGGCGTCGCGCTCCTCGTGCGGGATCTGAACCGGCTCTACACGTCCTCCCCCGCCATGTGGGACGACGATTACACCGGCTTCGAGTGGATTGACGCGGGAGACGCGGACCACAACGTCATCTCCTACGTTCGTCAGGCGAAGAACGAAGCCGGTGAGGTCGAGTACTTGGTATGCGTTCTCAACTTCGCCGGCAACCCACACGAGCATTACCGGGTGGGGCTGCCCTTCGGCGGAGAGTGGGAGGAAGTCTTGAACTCCGATGACATCGCCTACGGCGGTTCAGGAGTCGTGAACGTCGGCGCTCTCCAGGCTGAAGAAGTGCACTGGAACAACCGGGACCACTCTGTGTCTCTCCGGGTGCCACCCCTCGGGGCCACGTTCCTGCGACCGGTAAAGCGGTAGATATGGGAAACCGGCTGCGTCCCACTCGGGGCCAGCCGGTTCCTTTTGGGGAAAAGAGAAGCTACACCATCAGGTGAGTGGCCAAGCGGCTTCGCGCCGATTTCACGGCCGCCGGGTCAGCCGCGATCGGGAAGAGTCCGACCAGCTGCTTGCGGAGCTTTTCCTTCTCCTTCGGGTCGAATGAGGCCACTAACGCATCCAGGAGGACGTTGAACGCGCCTTCCTCATCTCCCCTGGCGAACATGCTGTCGGCAAGCTCCGCCGGAGTGTCAGGAGACCCGCCGTCTTCCTCTTGTTCGCGCTCAAGGCGGCGCTCGAAACGCGCGCGCGCCAGAGCCACTTTGGCTTCTTTGTCGGCCGGGTTGTTGGCGAGGACCTTCTTCCACGCCTTTACGGCCCTGTCCCAGTCACCCTCGTCCTCCGCCGTGCGGGCTGGCATGTGTTCGGGCGGGGTTGGGCGTTCGAGGTCGTCCTCGTTCACCTGAATCCTCCCCGTTACTCCCATTTGAGGGGCGACCTGGAGGATCTCTCCCATCACCTCACGGGCCTGGGTTTCCGTCGGCTCCCCTTCGAAGAGCGGCACGGGCCGACCACCGACGAGGGCGAACGCCGTCGGCACCGTCTGGATCTGGAACGCCTGTGCCACCGAGGGTGAAGTCTCAACGTCCACTTTTGCGAGTTGGAAGGCGCCAGCGTCCGCCCTCGCCAGGGCCTCTAGAGTGTTCAGAGCCTGCTTTGAGGCTAGCGATTGCTGCGTGTAGAAGACGATTACGACGGGTACCGTGCGGGACAGGGCAAGAGTGTCCTGCACGGTCTGCTCATTTACGTCCACAATCAGCGGGGCGCTCACTGTAACGGCGGGCGCGCCAGCCGCCGCGGGTACAGCTTGCGTGGCTTGGGGGCCCTGCGAGGGCACCGACGCTGCGGCCATCTGTGACAAATCAAAGGCCCCGTGGGTGGCACCTGAAGCTTGCTCAACCATTCCTAGACGCTCCTCTCTCACTTGCCGGTGTGACCCGGTCCCTTGCTACGAAGTGCTATTCAGTTGGCGCTGTGTCGTCCCGGCTCACTGAGATTATCGACCGTTCAGAGCCGATGACGGACACCTTCTCCCCTGAGTCCGCCGGCGGCACCAAGAAAAACACCATGACCAGGTACTCGACGGTGACGGATCCCTTCACGTCCGGATCATCCAGGTAAGAGGCAGGCGTGCCCGCCATGGTGAGGGTCGATCCGACAACGGTCTTCTGGTACACGGTCTTGTAGGTGAACGCCGCAGAGACGACAGCGGAACCCGTGTTCAGTGCGACCGCGCTGATGGGGTAGTCACCGGTCTCGGCTGCGGCACTCACGTTTCCGGCCACCTCGACGGCCTCGTTCAAAGCGCTGAGTTCTTCCCGGTACCTTGGTGCGAACACGTTGTCGTCGAACAACGCGTATTCCTCGCTGTCCGGATTATTCAGGAAGTTCACGTAGTTGGTAACGGTGTCAGCCGGAGTCATTACGAAACCAGAGGCATCGTCGGAAAGAACCACTGATCCGTCACGCACAGACAAGCCCTTGACCGAAGTCCCGCCGACTAGCCTGGTCCAGTTCTCCAGCTTGTAGTCGCCTTTGGCTTCCTGCTGAGTGATGAAGAATAGCTCAGCTGGCGTGTCGCCCTCAGCGTTCGAAGCGACGACTAGTACCCGAGGCCAAGAGTCACCGGCCGTCGCTGAATAAACGTCAGCCGTGATCTGCAAAGGAGCCAGTTCCTCCCCCGTCTTGTCGGCGCGGATCATCTGAGACTGCCGCATCTGCAGCGCCGGATTCATCAGACGCTGCTCTAGGACGGCCGAGTCGTTGTCGGCCTGTGCTTGGTCCAAGCTCGCCTGAACATCAGCCACGATGCGCCGCACTTGATCCTCGGTCAGCGCCACATCGCCAAGCGCGGTCTCTCCCGACTGGATGCCGCTTTGACTTCCACTCTGCACACTCGACTGAGCTCCCGACTGATCTGGGACCTCCTTGATTGGCTGCGAGCATCCCGCGAGCAGGGCCGCAACTGCGAGCAGTGAGCCACCGCTCGAAAGTAATGGTCGTTTCATTTTCGCTCCGTCCCTTCGGCGCGTGCGAGGTATCAAGATTGCGAAGAGCCTTCCTGGCCACTGGAGCCCATGGCCTCACTCCACTTCTCTGGCGAAACCGCGCTCTTCTCCAGCGCGTCAGTTGGGTCGCTTGCGTCCTTGGCCTTGGAAGTTGTCTGGAACGCCCTGTCTCCGACCACAAGCTTGTCGACGCCGCGGCGTCGGGCATCCCTCAGCGCCCGACGAGTCGGGAAGGCTCCGCCGCCTTGAAGCGCACTCAAGTTCATCATTCCCGAGTCAGTAGTAACTGTTTCGCTGCGAGCAGCCAGCTTCTGCGCTTCGGCGGATTGCTCAGCCGTGCCTTCTCCTTCGGCCGCTTCTACGGATGAGGGCGCCTGCTCAACCTCTGCTGGCTGCTCAACCTCTGCTCGTGGCTCAGCGGCTTCCTCCGCGTCGCCCTCCTCGGGTTCCTGGCTTTCTTGGGGAGACTCCGGAGCTTCGGGCTCCCCTCCCTCTTGTCCCTCCGGTTCCGGCTCCGTCACACCGGCTGCACCCTCCGGCTCTGCGGCCTGAGGTTCCTTGTCCGGGACTTCCCTCTCCTGGACTTCCTTGCTCTGGGTGGGGGAGACGTCCCCGTCCGGCACTCCTTCAGCCGCGTCCGACGCCTGCTCGGGGGTCAGGGCGGGAGCAGCCGGTTTGTTCCGGTGGCGGTCCATGCGGCTCGGACGCTTCTGCCCGGCCGTTGGGGGCAGTGCCTCCAGCTCAGCGGTTTCCAAGGTGGCCCGTTCTTCGGTGCCCCGCAGGTGCTGCGAACGAGCCAAGCGCCGGTTCCGAGTGCCATAGAGAGCCAGCGCGATCACCGCGGCTATTGCAGCCACGACACCCGCAGAGACGAACGCGACCACGGCCAGGAGGTTGGACTGCGGCGTATTCCACTCCAGAGTGACCCGGGGGCCTGGTCCAGAGCCGTCGGTCGCCGCAAGGATCGAAGAGTCCATATCAGACCCGCTGAGGGTGGTGCTCACCGAGCCTTTGCCGTATTTGATTGAACTCCACATGTCCGAAGAGATCGGGTTGACCAGCTCCCCGCCCGACTGCGCTCCGGACTGCGCCTCAACTTCCACATCCGCGGAATCCTCTCCGGACTGAGCGCCCGACTGCGCGTCCTCGTCTGGATGGTCCACAGACTTCAGTGTGTTGATGTCGCCGACAAGCCCCACGATCTCGTCGTAGGGTTCGTCTTGCAACCAGGCGGTCACGTCCTCGGGGGATCCAACTGCCAGCCAGACCGTCTGGTCCGGCTCTCCGGTGGCTCGAACGGTAACCTCATCGCCGTAGAGCGGAAGTACTCCGGCCCGGGTCATCACGAACGGCTCATCCGCGTCTCTGCTGGCAACGACTTGCTGAGGCGGACGCCAAACGGTCACTGCCAGTATTCCCAGCACAAGGAGAGCGGCAGCAAGCGCCGCCAAGACGATTGGTAGCGAATAGCGCTTCACATTACTCACGGCCTAGTCTCTCTCCCGGAATTGCGGTCAACCAACACTAAACTAGTCCCCCGGCTCGTCTCCACGGAAAACGTTGCAGGACACACTGCGTTAAACATATGTCACTTGAGCCCCACGTGTCCCACCGCGAATCCGCTCGGAACTGCGAACGAGCGGGCGGTAGCTCAGTCAGGACGCAGCCGCCTACCCCAGCAGCTAGCGTGCCAATGCCTCCTGGCGCCGACGCCCGTGTGCAACCCGTAGGCTGCTTCCGTCGGCCATGCAACAATGTGCGGGGTGCCTGGGGCGATTTCGTGCAGACATCCCGGACAGACGTACGGTTTGGAGGCTCCTCCGACCCGCTGGACCTGATACGTCGCGCCACCGGGCCCGCGCTCTTCCTCTCCAACGCTGGCCAGGAGAGCCGGACTGATCGGACGATGTACCTGGCCGCGTTTGCTGCGCCGGGAGCCCCTTGACTTTGGCATGCTCAGATAGACACCTGCTGACCGGCACGGAATACGCTTCGTACCTCGAACTGGGTGGACACGACTAGGGCGTCCCCTCTCAGTCCTTCCGCGAGGCGCCCCCTGTCTTCAAGGCCCAAAACGCGCGCGCCTTGATATGAGGCAAGGTAGGTGGCGTCCTCGACCGGCACTCCCCCCTTGGTGACGGCGGTACGGACCTGATCCAGAAGGTGCGATGTGCCCCCCGCCAGGTTCCCCCCGTGGGTGAGCCGAGCGACGCCTCCTTCCACCGTCACCTCGTTAGGTCCAAGAACGTAGTCTCCATCAGCCATGCCAGCAGCCGCCATAGCATCGGTCACGAAGACAAGGTTTTCGCGCCCCACAAGCTCCACTATCTCGGTGACCAGCGCTGGATCAAGGTGGACTCCATCCGAGATCAGCTCGGCGATGATGCGTCTTTCCTGGGCGGCGTTCAGCAGAGCGGGAATCGGCCCGGGGGACCGATGATGCATGGGCGGCATGCCGTTGAACAGGTGGGTCACTGTGGCTTTTCCGCCGCGGACCGGCTGAGCCGTCGCAGACAGCAGTTCGTAGCCGTAAGCGAGTGCTTCGTTCGCTTGGGCCGTGGTGCAGTCCGAGTGGCCCCAAGACGGCAAGATGTCGCCCTCGACAAGGATGCGCACCGCCTCTTTGCCATCCGCGTCCAGACAATGCTCAGGAGCAAGCGTGATGGACACGGCGTATCCCCTGGCAGCCTCAACTAGTCGCTGGGCATCTCCGGGGGTCGCAGGAACCAGATAGGCGGGGTTCTGAGCGCCGCAACGCGCCTTCGAGAGGAACGGTCCCTCGTAGTGGATGCCTTGGATGATGCCCGCCTCGACGGCCTCGGCCAGGAGAGCCGCCCGTTCCTCAAGAACCGGTATCGCCGCTGTCGCCAAGGACGCCACCAGCGTTGTGGTGCCATGGCGGAGATGCTCGAGGGCTGCCGCCTGGACGTCCTCGATCGTCGTGGAATCCGGGAAGGACGCGCCCCCGCCGCCGTGACAATGGACGTCGATCAGGCCGGGCATAACGTAGTCGCCCGACTCTCCGAATCTCTCCGCACCCTGGTACCTGCCGGGTAGGTCCTCACGTCGCCCAAGCCAGGCGATCTCCTTCCCGTCGAGGACGACCGCCCCGTCTTCGCGGACGCTGTCCTCCGTCACGATATTTCCCAAGAGCACCTTTGGCCCCATTGCCCCTGCCTTTCTTTGCGGGTGGATCAAAACAAACGGTTCTCCGCGTCGTCCATTCCACGCATGGACGCGTAGTCGAGAACTAGGCACTCGATTCCTCTGTCTTCAGCTAACACCCTGGCCTGCCTGGCTATCTCCTGAGCGGCAAAAATCCCGCGAATCTTCGAGTACTGGGGGTCCCGGGACAGCAAGTCCAAGTACCTGGTGAGCTGCTCGACACCGTCGATCCCCCCGCGGCGCTTGACTTCTATGGCCACCGGGAGGCCGCCGGGATCGTAGACCATGAGGTCTACCGGGCCGATGGCGGTCGGATACTCCCTCCGCCGCAGCGTCCATCCGGCGCCCAGTATGGCGGGCACCTGTTCGGCCAATAGCTCCTGGAGGTGGGCCTCTACCCCGTCTTTCCGCAGTCCAGGGTCTTCGCCCAGGTCTTCAGTCAACTCGGCGATCCGCTCAAAGATGCGTATGCGCAGACGGTCATCGGACTTCGGGGTCACCACGGTCCAGAGTTCAACCGCACCCAGGGCGGCGTCCTCCGACCCGGGGGTCTCCTGTCGGATCTCACAGGGCCCAGTCATCCAGTTCAGAGGCTTGTAGGAACCCCCATCTGAGTGAACCAGGACTGAACCGTCAGACTTGAGCATCAGAAGGCGGCGCGCCCTGGGCAGGTGCGCCTCAAGTCTCCCCGAGTAGTCAACCGAGCAGTCAGCAATTACGAGCCTCATTCCCCTCCCGAGGACGCTTCAGCGCATCGTGATTCCGGGAGGAGCGGAGTTGACCCACGAAATCAAGCCCGCCGCATCTCCGGGTATCAGAGCAAAGGTGTACTCGTGCTCGGGTGCCCGAAGCCGGACCAGTGTGTAGTTTCCGTCCCTCGAACGCACCGGCGCTCCAACGACTTCCAGACGCGTTCGGGGCAGGCGCACGGAGGGCCTAAGTGAAGCACTCCCAAGCTCATACCAAGCCAAATGGACCTGGCCGTACAGAGCGACGCCTCGTATCCATCTGGATGATCCAGCGTCAATGATCCAGGCACCAAAGGATGAGGGGTGGCCCAAAAGCGCCGCTGCCCGCACCGCCATGTAGCCGGCGGCAATCGCGACGAGACCTAGGATCGCCGCCAGCACTGCGAGAAGAGTGGACACCTATCTCCTCTCACGCTTGACCGTGGCTAGCTGGCTTCCAGCGAGCCGCCCTCAACAACGATGGTCACGAAGTCGGAGTCCACCGAAGCAAACCCGCCGTCGACAGTAACTGTAATGGCTGGCCCCGAAACGGAGTTAATCTCAACGACCCCAGGCTCCAAAACTGCGAGCAGAGGCTGGCGTCCGCTAAGGATCCCGAGTCGACCGTCCACCGCGGGAATCGACACGTATGAAGCGTCCCCGCTCCACAGCGAGCGGACGCGCGAGACAACCTCAACGCTCAAAGTAGATTCAGTCACTCTCCTGAATTTCCTTCCAGCGCCGTTCGATGTCCTCAATTCCGCCGATGTTGAAGAAAGCCTGCTCCGGAACGTGATCGTAGTAGCCGTCCGCGATCCTGCGGAACGCCTCAATCGTCTCATCCAACGGAACAGTCGATCCGGGCACGCCGGTGAATTTTTCCGCCATGTAGGTGTTCTGAGATAGGAACTGCTGCATGCGCCGTGCGCGTGCAACTGTCACTTTGTCTTCCTCGGACAACTCATCAACACCCAAAATCGCGATGATGTCCTGGAGTTCCTTGTTCTTCTGGAGGATGGACTTCACTCGTGTTGCGACTTCGTAGTGCTCCCGGCCAACATGCTTCGGATCCAGCAACCGGGATGTCGAAGTCAGCGGGTCAACGGCCGGGTAAAGCCCGCGGGACGCGATCTCGCGGGAAAGCTCCGTGGTCGCATCGAGGTGAGCGAAGGTCGTTGCCGGAGCCGGATCCGTGTAGTCGTCAGCGGGCACGTAGATTGCCTGGAGAGAAGTGATCGAGTGGCCGCCTGCCGAGGTGATCCGTTCCTGCAGCTGCCCCATCTCATCGGCCAGGTTCGGCTGGTATCCGACCGCCGAGGGCATACGCCCCAGAAGTGTGGACACTTCCGAGCCCGCCTGGGTGAAACGGAAGATGTTGTCGATGAATAAGAGCACGTCCTGGTGCTGAACGTCACGGAAGTACTCGGCGATGGTCAGGCCGGTGAGGGCCACCCGCAAACGGGTCCCCGGCGGCTCATCCATCTGTCCAAAGACCAGCGCGGTCTTCTCCATGACGCCGGCTTCCTCCATCTCATGGATGAGGTCGTTCCCCTCGCGTGTACGCTCTCCCACGCCTGCAAACACCGACACGCCGCCGTGCTCCAGGGCCACGCGCTGGATCATCTCTTGGATCAAAACGGTCTTACCGACGCCCGCTCCGCCGAAAAGCCCGATCTTCCCACCTTGCACGTAGGGCGTGAGCAGATCGATGACCTTGATGCCCGTCTGGAACATCTTCTCTTGGCCCTCAAGCTGGTCGAAAGGAGGTGGGTCGCGGTGGATAGGCCAGCGCTCCTTCACCTCCAAGGTTTCGTGTTCCTCCAGGTTGAGGCACTCCCCCGTCACGTTGAAGACGTGACCTTTGGTCACTTCACCCACGGGAATGGTGATCGGTTCTCCCGTATCAGTCACCTCCGCGCCGCGGACCAAGCCGTCGGTCGGTTTCAGCGCGATCGTGCGAACCATGTTGTCGCCGAGGTGCTGCGCGACCTCAAGGGTCAAGGTGGTCAGTCCTTCGCCCTCGCCCTGCCCGGTGAGGTCCAAGTCGACAAGGAGCGCGTTGTAAAGGGGCGGAATCGCGTCGGGCGGAAACTCAACGTCGACAACGGGGCCCACCACGCGGGCGACCCGGCCCTCAGCGGTCTTGCTCTTTTCGTCTGCCATGTTTGTCTCTTTCCGCGGATTCCGTGTATTCGAATCGGTCAATGTCTTTTGGTTCTTCAATCGCGTGAAAGGGCGTCCGCGCCCGACACGATCTCGGTTATTTCCTGTGTGATTTCCGCCTGCCGCGCCGCGTTAGCCAAGCGCGTGTAGTCCCTGATCAAGTCATTCGCGTTCTCAGTTGCCGTATGCATGGCCTGCTGGCGCGAGGCCAGTTCGGATGCGGCCGACTGAACCATGGCCGTGGCGATCCTGTTGGTCACGTATAGGGGCAGCAGTGTGTTGAGTACCTCGTCCACGTCGGGAATGAACTCGTATTCCGGGTATCCGCTGCCGTCAGGACCGAAGCCCAGCTCGCCTTCGCCCTCGGGCGCCGGCGCATCCACAACCTGTAGGGGGACCACCTGGCGGATTTCTGGAACCTGCTTCACCATGGAGACGAAACGGGTGAATACGACCTCTACCGCCCCGACTCCCGTCTGGGGATCGGGATCAAGGAAGTAGTCCAGCATCGTCTGCCCGATCTGGTACATCTGCTCTTCGGAAGGGCGGTCAGAGTCGCCTTCCCAAGACTGCTCTATTTCCATGCCGCGGAACTGAAAGTACTGCTTCGCGCGCTTCCCGGACGTGAAGAGAACCGGTACCTTTCCTTGATCCTTCAGTTCTTCCACAAGTTTGGAAGTCTCTCTGAGGATGGTTGCCGAATAGGAACCGGCCAGACCGCGGTCCGAAGAGATAGCCAAAACCGCGACGCGGTTGGTGTCATCCCGCTCGTGGGTAAGAGGGTGGTCGATGTCAGAGTGAACAGCGACAGCCGCCACGGCGCGCGTCAACGCACGCGTGTACGGATCCGCCTCCGTGGCGCGGGTCCGCGCCGCCCCAATCCGGGACGCGGCGATCATCTCCATGGCTCGGAATACCTTCTCCAAGGTCTCCGTAGCGCGGATCTTCTGCTTGTAGATCCTCTGCTGACCACCCATGGACTAATCCTTCTTGGCGCCTGCGCGCGGCCGGACGATCTTCTCCTGCGTGCGTTCCGCTTCGATCTCCCCCGGATCCGATTCGCGTTGAGTCACGACGAACTGGTCGTGGTACTTCTCCACTGCCGCCTTCAAATCAGACTCGAGGTCGTCGCCCAAGACTCCGTTCTCCGCGATCCTCTTCAAGACGTCAGTGTGCGAACGGAGATGGTCCAGGAGACCGTCCTGGAAGGGCAGAACCTCATTGATCTCCAGGTCGTCCAGGTAGCCGTGGGTCCCGGCCCAGATGACGGCGACCTGATCCTCCACCTTCATAGGAGAGTTCTGCGGCTGCTTCAGGAGTTGCATCATCCGCTCGCCGCGGATGAGCTGCTTGCGTGTAGCCGAGTCAAGGTCAGAAGCGAACATGGCAAACGAGGCCATCGAGCGGTACTGGGCCAACATGATCTTGAGGGTGCCCGCCACCTTCTTCATGGCTTTGATCTGGGCGTCTCCGCCGACACGGGACACGGAAATGCCGACGTCAACCGCCGGCCTTTGGTCGGCGTTGAAAAGATCCGACTGCAAGAAAATCTGCCCGTCGGTGATCGAAATGACGTTCGTCGGGATGTAAGCGGAAACGTCATTCGCCTTGGTCTCAATAATCGGTAGACCCGTAAGCGAGCCACCTCCTAGCTCATCGGAGAGCTTCGCGCAGCGTTCCAGGAGCCTCGAGTGGAGGTAGAACACATCCCCGGGGTACGCCTCACGCCCCGGTGGGCGCCGAAGGAGAAGCGAAATGGCTCGGTAGGCCTCTGCCTGCTTTGAGAGGTCATCAAAGACGATCAGGCAAGCCTTGCCGTCATACATCCAATGCTGGCCAATCGCAGAACCCGTGTAAGGGGCCAAGTATTTGAAACCTGCGGGGTCTGAGGCCGGAGCAGCGACAATGGTCGTGTACTCCATCGCGCCATTGTCCTGCAGCGTCTTTCTCACAGCCGCGATAGTCGAAGCTTTCTGCCCAACAGCGACGTAGATGCAGCGGACCTGCTTCTTCGGATCGCCGCTGGCCCAGTTTTCTCTCTGGTTCAGGATTGTGTCGATAGCGATGGCGGTCTTGCCGGTCTGCCTGTCGCCGATGATCAACTGGCGCTGACCCCGCCCAATCGGGATCATCGAGTCAATGGCCTTCAGACCGGTCTGTAGCGGCTCATGAACACTCTTGCGATCCATGACGCCGGGGGCTTGGAGTTCAAGGGCGCGACGGCCGTCCAAGTCGGTGATCTCCCCGAGCCCATCTAGGGGTTTGCCCATGGGATCAACCACGCGCCCCAGGTAGCCGTCACCCACCGGAACCGACAGGACCTCCCCGGTTCGGCGGACTTCTTGACCTTCCTCAATCCCGGAAAAATCGCCAAGAATCACCGTCCCTATCTTGGTGGGCTCCAGGTTCATTGCGAGGCCGAGCGTCCCATCTTCAAACTTCAGCAGCTCGTTCGCCATGGCCCCGGGCAGCCCCTCGACCTGGGCGATTCCGTCGGCCGCCTCCATAACGTGGCCGACTTCCTCCGCCGCGGCCTCCACGGGTGTGAAGGACTCAATGTATGAGTCAAGCGCGCTGCGGATGGCCTCTGGGCTAATCCCAAGATCAGTCATTGATCGTTCCTACTCGCTAAATCCTGTGTAATGAAGTCTTGTCTAACGCACCAACGCGAGACGAGCGCTGGCAATGTCACTGCGCACCGTCGTGTCGATTGCCTCTTCCCCACCATCCAGACGGAAGCCGCCAACCACCGCGGGATCCACCACTAGCGCCAGGTCTACGGGCTGCCCCCACTTCCGAGCAGCAAGCTGGTTCATCCGCTCTGCTTGCTCTTCGCTGAGTGGCTGCGCGGTGGTGCAGATGACCAGTAGAAGACCGTTCAGCTCCGCTGCCCGGGACGCCATCAGGCGCAGCGCCTGAACCAGATGCCCCAGCGTCGACCGCTTGACTGCCCTGGAGATTAGGTCCAGAGCTATGGGGGAGACGTGGCCCGCAAAGATGGAGCGAGCCAAAGCGACCCTCTGGCTAACGTCCCCATCACCAATGTCAGAGAGCTGAATGCGAAGGTCCCGATTCGACGCGATGAGGGTGTAAACGTCCACGAGCTGCTGGCTCAGATCCGGTTCCTCTTCGGCGTCGGCCGCGAGGACGTACGCATCCAAACCAAGGAGAGCCGTGGTGTTCACCAGTTCCTCGGGGTGAGACCAGTGGGCACCGACCAGGGCCTCCACCACTTCCAGCGTCGTGGCAGTGACCTTACCGGCGAGCAAGGAGCCAGCCAGCTCCTTGCGGTCCTCAGGTTCCCGCCCGGCGTCAGTGAGCGCGCGCAGCAGATTCCTGTTCGAGTGGAAGAGGTCCGCAACCGCAAATAGTTGCTCACCGGTTTCCTGGCCCGACCCATCCCGCTCCACAAGCTGGTGAAGGATGTCCCTGGCTTTCGCCAGATGGCTCTGCTGTTCTGCTCCCACTACGCATCGGCTCCTACGGATCGCTGCTCAAGGTCTGCTTCAACCTCATCCATGAAGCGGTCGATTACCCGCTGAGACAACGCCGTGTCCTTCAGCTGCTCGCCGACAATCCGCTCCGCAAGCTCGGTAGCCAAGGCCCCAACATCCTGCCTGAGCGCAACTTCGGCAGCTTTGCGTTCCGCTTGAATGTGGCGGTTCGCGGCGTCCGTTATCCGCGCCGCCTCCTCAACAGCTTCCTGCCGGGCCTGAGCGACTATGCGGCCAGCATCTTTCTGCGCATCGTCGCGGATGCCCTTTGCCTCTTCCTGCGCGTTGCGGAGGAGTTCGGCACGCTCGCGCTTGGCGACCGCCGCGTCTTCTTTGGCTTTCTCCGCAGCATCCAGGCCCTCGTCGATCTTCTGGTTGCGGGTGTCGAGCATCCCGTAGATCTTCGGCAGAACCTTCCCCAGCACCAGCCACAGGCCAAGCAAGATCAGGGCCGAATAGAAAATCTCATAGGCGGGCGGCAGCAGCACTTGTAAGCCACTGGGCTCTGCCGCCTCAGCCGGGAATGGGTGAATGGAGAACATCAGACAATGAAGGCGAGGACGAAGCCAATCAGCGCAAGAGCCTCAACCAGTGCAGCACCGATGATCATGTTGGTGAACAGGCGCCCCGCAACCTCAGGCTGGCGGGCAGTTGCCTCTTGGGTGCGACTCACAAGGAGGCCGATACCGATCCCAGGGCCGAGGGTTGCAAGGCCGTAGCCCAGGATTGTGATGGAACCGCTCATCGTTAATTTCCTTACTTGTTTCTATTGGGGACGGTCAGTGTGCTTCCACAGACATCTTGATGTATACGGCAGTCAAAATCGTAAAGACATACGCCTGTAGTACGGCGACGAATATTTCAAACAGGGTCAGGATTATCGCGGCTCCGAAGGTCAACACTGCTCCCGGCTTCGAAACGGCAATGCCGACAAGCAGGAACTGAGTGCCGAAGTACGTGAGTGCCAGCAACATGTGGCCCGCGATCATGTTGGCCAGAAGACGTATAGCCAAGGTGGCGGGGCGAACAACGAAAGTCGATACCGCTTCAATCGGCGTGATCAAGAAGTAGACCGGCCACGGAACTCCCGGTGGGAACAGCTGCGACTTGAAGAACTTCCACCCCCCCTGGGCTTTTATTCCCGCCCAGATGAAAGAGACATACGCGATGACCGCGAATACCAGCGGAACAGACATGACCGAGGAGGCAGCAATGTTTATTCCGGGCACGATCCCCGTCAGATTCATTGCCAGCACGCCGAAGAAGATGAAGCTCAGTAGGAGCGCGTAACGCTTTCCTCTGCGCGTCCCAAGGAGTTCAATGCCGATGTTCTTGCGGACGAACTCGAGTCCCATCTCCGCAAGCGCCTGGCCCCTTGAGGGCCGCAACTTCGCCCCTGCGGCTATGATCGCGAACACTATCGCCACCACTGCCGCTGCGATCAGCCGCGCTAGGGTCAATCGGTTGAACTCAAAATGAGTCCCATCCCAGATCAGAGCCTCCGGGAAGAAGTCGCTCATTCCGGGGCTGTGGATGTCCTCCACGGGGTTCTGAAATCCGGAAACGATACCGGGCCAAAACGAGGCAACGATAACGACGACGATCAGTGCCAGCCCGACATACCACCAAGTCGGTTTCTTGGCGCGAGCTTTCTCAGAGGACGGCTTGGCTGACTCCAGATCTTGGCGGCTTTCCTGGGTCGGCTGCGCCACATGTGCGGTGGTCAGACTTACCTCCAGAGTTTCGCGCCTTCATCAGCGAAGACTGTTTCCCGTACCGGCCACGTCGCGTTGCGACCTCGACAATGTTAGCAGCCAGCGGGGTACCATGTGGGCTAGCCGGAAGCCGTTTCATAACTTCCTTATTGAGACCATAGGTCCCAAAGTACCAACGATTTCGCGATCTGCACCACCGAGGACGGGGGCCCGACTGTGACCGATTCGCCATCTGATGTTGATCCGACGCAGGTAGCCGCGTCCACCGACGAAGCCCCATCTAACGCGGGCACGGACAAAACGAGTTCCTCTCCCGCCCTCGCCCGTGGTCCGCGACTTGGCGGGCTCAGGGAGCACCACCCGGGTGCAGTCCCGGTCGAGGACCAGCGCGAGGAACGTCTGACCGCCGACCTTGAGGCCGCGACGGAGTCCATCGACAAGGGCACCGAGGCTATCGAAAAGGTGGCCAAGGAAGATGAAGGCCCTTGGTTCACACGTCTGGGAGAAGCCGGAATCACGGTCGGCCTAGTCTCACTTCTGCTAGTTCTGAGATTGTTTGCTGTTGCGGACTGGAACTGGGAAGTAGCGGCGTCTTTGGCCGATTCCTTCAACTTCGACGACGCCGTCTCGATACTCCTGGGCACGCTTTTTGAGCGACCGCGCGTGTCTGGAATCCTCATCTCCATAGCCCTGCCGCTAGCGTTTTTCAGAGACTACTGGCTCTCACGCAAGGGAATCTCCTCCACCCGGGCGAACAACTGGTTTCTGATCGTGGCACTGCTTGCTACCGCCTACGTCCTCACCCGCAGCTTCGAGATGTGGTGGCTTTTCGCGGTCACCGCAGTCCTCACGCTGGCCCTGATCACGATGGGTATCCTCGTAAAGACAAAAGGCTGGAACCGGACTCTGTCGCGCCTGGGGTCTCACGTGGGCGTGCTTTTCGGTGTGGCGCTGTTACTACTGGCCAGCACGGTCGACACCCCGTGGGTTGAACGCGAACGTATAGAAACAGACTCGGGCACTATGTACGGCTACGTCCTCGAATCCGATCCCGGCTTCCTGAAGGTGCTCACGGAGGACAGGGAGGTCCTGATTATTCCAGATAGCGAAGTCACCAGCCGGACACTGATGCCGAACTAAACGTCCGTCTCGCTGGGCGTGGCCCGCCCCTTCTGCGCCGGCGCAAATGCGGTGACCTGGATGCCGGCAGTCAGCACTATTGCCGAGATCAGCAGGGCGGCCACCGGCCCCACCTGGAGCGCGGAGATAGATTTCGCGAGGACGAGCGCACCCAAAGTCAGCGCAATCTTGATGAGGTAGTCCAGGGCTATCGGCCCGACGGAGAGTTCCGCGCTCCCCGCCGCGCGCGAAGTGGTGATCCAGGACGCCGCAAACATGATGCCACCGCCAACCAGGCCCACCAGCGCAGACGGCCACGGATGCCCCGGCCAGAACAGGGCTAGCGCAAGCGCGACCAGCACGAAAACGCCGAAGCCGTACACGAGCATCGAGTGCATGCGGCGTGTTGCTCTGCGAACCTGTAACGACGTCACTTTGTCTCCTCTACCCGAGTCCTTTGATGCCGCGGTGCGGCGTTGCGGTATGCGGGCGGAGAGGGATGGGCCGCGCCCTCGCCCGATTCATGACCCCTGGGAAGCGGAAGCCACTTGGTACCCAACTGCTCGCGACCGATGACCTCCTGGCCCGCATCCAAGGCGACAGGTCCGCCCGGGACGCCCGTTCCCAGGCGCCGAACACCGCCCCGCGCGTCGCGCCCCGGAAACTGAAACCAGGTGGCCAAGGTGATGACTACCAGCGCCGGGACAGCCCAGAGCAGAACCACCTCGGGGGGAAGGAGGATGAACGAAACCGCAACGACGCAAGCCAGAGTCGTCCATGCGTACAAGATGAGCACCACACCCCGATGGGAGTGTCCGTGCAGGAGCAGGCGATCATGAAGATGCGTGCGGTCGGCGGTCATCGGGCTTTTCCCGTGGAGCATGCGCAGAGCCGGCGTGATCGCCAGGTCTGCAATGGGAATTACAAGCACCGCCAGAGGCAGAAGGATCGGAACCCAGGAAGTCACAAACGACTGCTCGTGCAGCAGCGCAGGGTTGACCTGCCCGGTAACGATCAGCGTCGCGGAACCCAGCATCAGTCCCAGCACCATCGACCCCGAATCTCCCATGAAGATCGACGCGGGGTGAAAGTTGAACCAGAGAAAGCCGATGCAAGCCCCGGCCAGAGCCACCGTCACTACGGCGGCTGCAGTTGCATACGAGGTTGCACCCATCAGGCGCGTCAGCACGTAGGAGTAGGCGAAGAACGACATGGAGCCGATCGCTATGACTCCCGCGGCGAGGCCGTCCAGTCCATCCACGAAGTTCACGCCGTTGATGATGGCTACCAGAAACAGCGTCGACACCAGCACTGAAAGGCGAGCTGACCCGACAGTCACCCCGAAGAGGGGGATGTTGATTAGCTGCACTCCGCCGATGGCCATTCCTCCAGAAATGAGGATCTGGCCACTTAGCTTCGTGAACCAGTCCAACTCCCAGATGTCGTCTATTACACCCAGAATCGAGATGGCCACCGCTCCCGCTGCGACCGACCACAGCGCCGGAGAGGATTCATAGATCGGGCGCAAGAAAGGAATGGCGTAGCCAAGCAAGAGGGCGGCAAGTATCCCACCGGTCATGGCCAAGCCGCCCAGCCGAGGGATCGGATGCGCATGAATGTCACGGGCTCGCAGTGGGGTGAGGATATGGAAGCTGAGCGCCAAACGCCGGACAACGGGCGTCAGTACCAAAGTGACCGCGAGCGCCGTCAGCAACAGCAAAATGTAGACGCGCACGCACACCCCCCCGTGGTCAGTTCGCAGCGAACTAGCTTGACGGTATCAGTTCCCTGATCTGCTCTATGCTCACTGCTCCTGCGCGAAGGATCCTTGGCTCGTGGCCGGTGAAGTCCACCACCGAAGAAGGAACGGGTTCCTCTGCCTTTCCACCGTCGATGTAGACGGCCACTTCACCTCCGAAATACTCCTGTGCTTCCCCCACTGTCACCGCGGGGGGTAGTCCAGTTCGGTTAGCGGAAGTCACGGCAAGCGGTCCGGTGGCCCGTAGCACCTCCAGCGCCGTGGCCAGGGCCGGCATTCTCAAGGCGACGGTGCCGCCAACCGAAGACGCATCCCAACCCATGTGGAAGCGGCTGCGGACGACGATCGTGAGGGGACCAGGCCAGAAGTGCTCTACCACCGCCTCGATGGATTCACGCTGACGCGCGGAAGGGAAATCGGCCAGGCCGAGCAGCCCGTCGGCCTCCGCACCGAGGACCGGAGGGGGCTTCGTTTCGTCTCTGCCCTTTGCGCCGAGCAGTCGGGCCACGGATTGCGCGGACAGCGGATCTGCGGCGATTCCATAGACGGTGTCAGTAGGAATGACGATGAGTTCCCCGGCACGGACGGCCCGCATCGCAGCGCGTACCTGATCCTCCCGGCGGTTCCGGGGCGCGTTTCTCACTTGTCTTCCCTCACTTCTCCGCGACCAGGAAGCGCGGCTTTCCCGCCCAATCATCGACGGTAGAAACCCGGGAGAACCCACTGGCAACTGCATGGTCACGCAGGGCCGCTCCCTGTTGATAACCGTGCTCCATGACCAGGCGGCCCCCTTCTGTCAAGAGTTCGTAGGCCCGTCCGACGACCCCGCGGGGGGTCACCATTCCGTCCTCGCCACCGCCGAAAAGGGCGAAGGCGGGGTCAGCCAAAGCTTCCGGTTGCGTTGGCGCGTCAGCCAGTCCTACGTAGGGGGGATTGCTCACGACGAGGGCGAAAGTGTCCTCTTGGCCCGCCAGCCCAGCAGTAGCGTCCTCGACCCGCACCTGAACCGTGCTCCCGTCCGCGTAGGGGCGCACCCGCCGCGCATTCCTCTCCAGGTAGCGTGCGGCCGTCGGATCGACCTCGACTAGCCAGGCTTCGGTCTGCGGGCGTTCACAGGCTAGGGCTAGGCCGACCGCACCGGAGCCCGAACACAGATCGGCCACCTTAGCTCGCCCACCCGGCAAGTCCAGGAGAGCCAGGTCAACCAGCATTTCGGTCTCCGGTCGAACGTTGAAGACGCCAGGACCCGCCTCCAGGTTAAGGCTGCGGAACTGCATCTCACCCGTGATGTGTTGAAGGGGGACGTGTCGCCTCCGCTGCGCGATGGCCGACCTGTACTTCTCCGCTGAACGGATCCCAACCTGCTCTTCAGCTTTGATAAGGCTGTCAACGCCCAGCGCCCACTCCAACAGCCACTTCGCCTCAATCGGAGACAGACCGCTTCGCGCTAGCTGCTCCGTCCCCCAGGTGAGCAGGCGCGAGATCTGCACGGTCGCCGCGCGCCCCCTGCTCTGCCGGCGAGCGCTGGCAATGAGTGGAAGGAATCCCGAGTCCGTTGAGCCGCTCCCCGCCGCGAGCATCGAGTTCAGCCTGCGGCTTGTCCGGCAGACTCTAGGCGGGCTGCCTCGTCGGCCTCTATGGCGGACTGGATCACATCACTGAGGTGACCTTCCAGGACGGTGTCCAAGTTGTACGCCTTGAAACCCGTCCTGTGGTCTGCGATGCGGTTCTCCGGGAAATTGTATGTCCGGATGCGCTCCGACCTGTCTACCGTGCGCACCTGGCTTAACCTCTGTGCCGAAGCCTCCGCCTCCCTCTGGGCGCGTTGCTCCGCCACCAGGCGGGAGTGCAGAACACGCAGGGCCGCTTCCTTGTTCTGCAGCTGCGACTTCTCGTTCTGCATGGAAACGACGATCCCCGTGGGGATGTGCGTGATGCGCACCGCCGAGTCGGTAGTGTTCACTGACTGCCCGCCCGGCCCTGAGGAGCGGTACACGTCTATCCGCAAGTCGTTCGGGTCGATGACCACGGTGTCGTCGACCTCGACCTCCGGCATCACCATGACTCCAACTGCCGAGGTGTGGATCCGCCCCTGAGATTCCGTGACGGGAATGCGCTGGACACGGTGGACTCCGCCCTCATATTTGAGGTGCGTCCATACCCCCTCCTCGGGTGTCGGATTCCCCTTCGCCCGGATGGCCATGGTGATTTCCTTGAGGCCGCCCAGTCCGGTGTGAGTGGTAGACAGCTCCGTCGTGGTCCAGCCTTTCTGGTCTGCGTACCTGGAGTACATCCGAGCCAAGTCGGCTGCGAATAGTGCGGACTCCTCACCGCCCTCGCCCGCCTTGATCTCCAGGATCACGTCGCAGGCGTCGTCCGGGTCTCGTGGGGCCAGTACGGCGATGAGGTCACGCAGCATCTCGTCTCTTCGCAGAGTCAAAGACTCCAGCTCTTCTTCGAAGTCCGGATCCTCTGCGGCAAGTTCTTTGGCAGCCTCCACGTCCTCGTCCAAAGCTGCGACGGCTTCGGCCAACTTCACGATCCGACCCAGCTCCGCGTACCGCCTTCCTACCTGGCGAGCCTTGGCCTGGTCGGAGTGGAGAGAGGGGTCAGCAAGCTTCCCCTCAAGGTCGTGGTACTCAGCGACCAGAGGGGCTACCGACTCAGGGACTGTTGTGGACATTGGGGCTCCGTTGTGTCTGCAGTTGCTCGGCGAACTGTCTTCCGCGGGTACGGCTGAGCGCCGACGAATCGAGTTCGCCGGCGCTCTGCTAAGTCGCTACTTCTTGGCCTTTTTGCCGTAACGGGCCTCGAAGCGAGCAACACGCCCACCGGAGTCCAAAATCTTCTGCTTGCCCGTGTAGAACGGGTGACATTCTGAGCAGACGTCGACGCGCATGACGCCGTCTGCGACAGTGGAATGAGTGGTGAACTCATTGCCACACGTGCAGGTGACCGTGGTCTCTACGTATTCGGGGTGGATGCCCTGCTTCATTTCTTCTCCTAGTCTCTTGCTCCGGGTCCAACTGGGATACTCCCGCGTCGGTGAACCGGAACCGGCACATAAGTGTGCCACCGCCCCCATCGCCCGGTCCAGCGGCGAGCGGGTAATGTCCGAGATGTCACCAGGATGGCGACTAGTCAGCAGTGGTTTTCGCCACCTGCATCAAGAACTCAGCGTTCGACTGGGTGTCCTTGAGTCGGCCGAGCACCGATTCGAGCGCCGACTGCTGATCCAGATTGCCTAGAACCCGGCGGAGCTTCCACATGATGGCCAGCTCCTCCGGCTTGAGCAGCAGCTCCTCCCGCCGCGTACCTGAAGCGTTGATGTCGATGGCAGGGAAGATCCTTCGGTCGGCAAGCTGCCTGGACAGACGCAGTTCCATGTTGCCGGTTCCCTTGAATTCTTCGAAGATCACCTCGTCCATCTTGGAACCCGTTTCCACCAGGGCAGAAGCAATGATGGTCAGGGACCCGCCTTCCCTCAGGTTGCGCGCGGCCCCGAAGAACTTCTTCGGAGGGTAGAGGGCACCCGCATCCACACCGCCAGAAAGTATCCGGCCGGAGGCAGGAGCGGCAAGGTTGTAGGCGCGGGAAAGCCTGGTGATTGAGTCCAGCAAAACCACGACATCTTGACCGAGCTCCACAAGGCGCTTGGCACGTTCAATCGCCAGTTCAGCCACTGTGGTGTGATCGGACGCGGGACGGTCAAAGGTAGAGGCGATCACCTCCCCCTTGACGATGGACCGCATGTCCGTGACCTCTTCGGGACGCTCATCGACGAGGACGACCATCAGGTGCACACCCGGGTTGTTGACCTCAATCGCTTTGGCGATCTGCTGGATGATCATTGTCTTGCCGGCTTTTGGAGGCGACACGATCAGACCGCGCTGTCCTTTACCCACAGGGGCGACCAAGTCGATCATCCGCGAAGTGAGGGCCTTGGGGGTGGTTTCCATGCGCAGCTGCTCCCGCGGATACTCGGGGGTGAGCTTGGCGAACTCCCTTCGCTTGGCCGCGTCCTCAACACTCATACCGTTGACCGAATCGACGCGCACGAGGGCGTTGTGCTTCTGCTGACGTCCTCCGCCTCCCTCACGAGCCGGACGAACCGCCCCCACTACGGCGTCGCCGCGCCGCAGTCCCCACCGGCGAACGTTGCCGAGGGTGACGTACACATCGTTATTGCCCGGAAGGTACCCCGAAGTGCGCACAAACGCGTGGTTCGCCTGGATGTCGACGATGCCCGCAATGGGGATCAGTTGAGATTCATCGATCGGTTCAGCATCTGATTCACGGCCCTGGCCGCGATTGCGCTGCCCCTGGTTCTGGTTCTGCCCACGGTCACGCCCCCTGCGGCGAGAATTGCGATCCCGACGCCCCCGGCTGCGACCCGGCTCCCCGCCCTCCGGCAAGGCTATTTCTTCGAGAGCAACGGGAGCCTCGCTGGACTCTGTCTGCTCTGACCGGCCCGTTTCCCGGCCCCGGCCGTTCCCTCCGCGGCGCCCCCGCACTTGTGCGAGATCCTCCGCAACTGCTGCCAGGGCGTCCCCGGGGGCCGCGTCCTCCGCGCCTGCGCGCGAGGGAGAGTCCGTTGAGCGTTCTGATTGCTTGGAGCCTTTTCCTGCCCGGCTACGGTCCCGCTGCGGGCGCGACTTCTGCGGAGCTTCAGAACCCGCCTCACTTGCTTTGGGCTCCACTTCGTCAGAGCCAGACTTCCTGGCGCTATCCGCGTTGTTGGCCTGCGGGCCCGATGCCTTGGAAGGCGCGGAGCCGCTGAGAGCTGCGACAAGGTCGGCCTTGCGCATCCGCGAAGTTCCCTTGAGACCCCGCTGGGCGGCTAGAGCCTGCAGCTCTGCCAGCTTCATCTTCCCGAGCGTCGCCGAGCCTTGGTTTGCGTCTTGTTCCATTTCCGTGGGGAAGTCCTAACTTTGGGTACCGACTTGCACTTCGCTAAGTGGTAGGCACCTGGGGATTTGCAAAAAGGAGGCGGGCTTGTCTCTCCGAACCCGGAGGGCACGAAATCAGAACTTCGAGATCAAAACTTCTAAGCCGCCGGTGGCCTCTTGTCGAAGAGTACCAGTATTTTCCGCCCAGGCTCTCACCCTACGCAATACCGCCAACCGACCTTGCGGCTCATGTCACAGGCGGGCTAGTGCCGGCGTCAGTCCCAAATCGTTCCGCGAACTATCCCCAGGACCGTAAGCACGACGGTTACGAGCCACAGGAGCATCAGAACCGCCGCACCAACCACCGAGATAGCCAGCAGCAGCGTCGATCCCACGGCCGCTGAGATGGACAGACCCGCTATGGTCCACGCCGCAAGCGGAAAGGTGAACCCCCACCAGGAGAGGGCAAAGGGGATCTTGCCGTACCCCATGAAGAGGACGAACAAGGATGCGATGGCCCACCACGCTCCGAAGCCCCAGAACATTCCGCCGACCATCACAGCGAGGGAAACCGCGTCCTCCCCCATGACCCCAAGACGCTCGGCAGCCTGGGCCATCAGCAGCAGATCCAACCCGATGAGTCCAGCCGGGCCCACGCCGATACTCAAAGTCGGAGCGAACTTAGCCGCGGGGAGAGGAGCAGTGGCGCTTCTGTATACGAGGACGGCCGTTATGGCGAAGAAGAGCGCAGTCCCGACACCGAGCATCACCCAGGAGAAGCCCAGGAGATCCACGTCAAGGGAATGGGAGTGACTGGTGCCCTCCGCACCGATGAACGGGGCGAGGGCGGTCGGAACAATAACTGCAACCACCGGAGGGATGAACCACGCTCCGGTGATCATCTGGGGCGGAGTTGCCCCACCTGCAAAGACAGAGCCCAAGAAAACCCATCCGAACAGCAGGGCGATTGCGCCACCGATGATTGCGAGACTATTCACCAATCCCTCAACCGGCAGCGTGTCCGGTCCGACCCTTCCCACCGCGACAGCTACAACCAGCAGCGCGCCCGGCAGCGTTGCCGACATAGCGCCTTTGATCGGATGCCTCAGATCTGCCCAAGCGTCACGGGGATACAGAACCCAACGCGCAACCGCCAGTCCCACCACGATGACAGCAGCGGCCATTGAGACCCAGAAAATGACCATCGACAACACAGACGTGACCGCCGGCAAGACGTTCCTGTGAGCCAAGGCCCCGAACACGACGGCGAGGGCCGCCGTTCCCATCACCACCGCTCCCCAAGCTGGAGCGAAAGCTCTAAGAGAGAAACCGGGGGTGACGCCACCACTCTGAGGTGCGCCGGCCGCAGGAGAATTCGCAATCACAAATCGACATGTTACCCCGTGGGGTATTTTGTTGAGATGCGAGTTGCGGCTGAGTCAGTCTCCCAGACGCACTCCAGCACGCGCCACTCCTGCCGCGCGGATCGCCCAACCGGATCGGGCCGCCGACTCGCGGACCTCCTCCGGTAGCTGGACAAGCGTAACCACCGCCGGTCCGCGGCCAGACAAGAACGCGGGTTGGTCTCTCACCCGCAGCCAGTCCACCAGGGCCACAGAAGCCGGAGAGAACGCACGCCTGTGGACCTGAGCAATGTCGTCAGCCGTGGCGGACGCCACGAGGGCTTTCCACTGCTGCTCGGACATGTCCGAACCTCGGTCGGCTCCAGCCAGATGCGGGCCGGCGGTCAGAAGCGCGGTCAGGGCAGCCGCCCTCGCCGCATTTCCTGACGCACGGCGAAAGGACGCTGCGCGGGGCAGGATATCTGCGGAGTCCCCTTCGGCCGCCGTAAACCCAGGTACGAGGACTACGGGATTCACCCGTGGAGAAGGCTCGAGTGACAAGAAGACGTCGGCCGCTGGGCGGCTCGCATCTTCCTCAAGGCTGGCGGGCAACCGGACCACTAGTCCGCCCTCGACCGCCGTTCGAACCCGCAGATCGGAGACAGAAAACTCTGCAATCACACCGTCGAGAATGGAAGCCGCGCCTTCCGGCCTTCCCAAGAGTTCCCACGCCGAGTACACCCCCGCAAGCACTCTCGCCTCCCGATCCCCCAAGCCGACGCCGGGAGGAATCCCCTGCCGGTACGTCACAGACAGCCCGACTTGGGGCGCGCCAGCTTCATCGAGGGTGAGCCTCAAAGCCTGAACACTCAGATGCTGCTCGACTTCCCACGACTCAAGCCAACGCTCGGGGCTACCACCCAATGAGTCGATCACCCGCACCTGAGAATCACCGGGCACGGCCCTTATGGTCACCTCGTCTCTAAGACCAAGAGCCAGACCCAACCCGTCGAAAGCGGGCCCTAAATCCACGGTGGTCGCCGGCACAGACGTCTTAGCCCGATCTCCACTAATCCTCAACGGGGGCCTCCTCCAGAGATTCGTCCCTTCCAGTTTTCCCGCCCAGCGCGCTCGCTACTGTTCGACGGGTCCCGCCACGCCTGCGCAGCCAATCGGCGAGCGTCGCGAGCAATGAGAAGAACGTTATTCCCGCCACCACTATTACCGCGAAGCCCAGCGGGAGTGCGGGATTGACATCCGCCGCGGGTAGCCTCAAAGCCTGGAAGTACACCGTTGTCACTGCGGACAGGCCGATCGCGGCCCCCAGCCTTTGGAAAGTCTGCAACAGAGCGGCCGCTATGCCGGCCGAGGCGGCGGGCACGGCCTCTAGGGTCAGTGCTTGATTAGGCGCGATCAGAAGCCCGGAACCCGCCCCGCTGACTGTGAGAAGCGCGAGGATCAAGAACGGCTGCCCCGAGCCCTCAACCAAGAGCGCGGCGGCGCCCATCCCCAACATGGCAACAACGAAGAGCTCAGCACCGAAAAGCGGGACCAGCCGACCGAATCGATTCACCAGACGCCCGGACACCCCGGAGGCGGCCCCTGACGTGACTGCAAAAGGAATCACCGCGGCTCCCGCCTGGAAGGCGGTCCAGCCCAGCTCCTGCTGCAGATACAAAGTGGTGATTATGAAGATCGACGTGAAACCCGCGAAATAGAAAAACGCCGTAGTCAAGCCGAGCACGAACGAACGATCTTTCATCAGCACCGGGTCGAGCAACACCTCGCGACCCCTGGATGCTTGCAGCTTCTCCCACGCCCACGTCAGGATCGCAGCCACCACAGCCGCGGCAACCAGCCAGTAGACAGCGGGGTTCACCTCAGCCGGGCCGCCCTCGCCCGAGGACGCGAGGAACGGCAGCATGACCAAGACAACCGTAAGTCCCACAAGGAGTACGCCCACGGGGTCGAACTCGCGCGCAGCGGCATTTTCCGCGCCCGAAACGCGCTTTGACCTAGGCAGATATTTGGCGGCCAGTGGGAGTACGACAAGCCCGATTGGGAGGTTGATGAGGAACACCAGACGCCACCCGTACGCGGATCCCGCCAAGCCGATCAGCGCGCCGCCGAGGGCGGGTCCTATCGCTGTTGACAGCCCCACGACTACGCCGAACACTCCGAATGCGCGCGCCCGGGCCTGTCCGGCAAACATGTCCTGCATCAGACCTAGAACCTGTGGGTTCAAAATGCCAGAAAAGAGTCCCTGAAGGAGTCTCATCACGATGAGCAGTTCCGGCGTGGGTGAGAATCCGCAACCGGCGGACGCCAGCACGAAGCCCATGACTCCGATCATGAACAGGCGCCTACGCCCGAACAGATCGCCTGCCTTACCGGCCGCCACGAGCGACAGTCCGAACGTTAGGGCGTAGCCGGCGACTATCCACTGCACCTCGGCGGGGCCGGCGCCCAGCGAACTCTCCATGGAGGGCAGCGCGACATTGACGATGGAGACGTCAAGCAGCGCCATGAACCCGGCTGTCAGCACGATCCCGAAGGGAAGCGCTTGACTGCGCAGGTCGGATGCGGAGCGGCTCAAAGCGATCCTTCCCTCGGGCCCAGTGGAAACCGGGTCAGGAACAGCGGATGTCCCTGCCAGTTTGCACTACCGTGTTGCTATGCACCTGGGCGACACGGATTTCGAGTTTGAGCGCAGGTTCCTGGTGACGGAGCCTCCGGAAGAGCTGCTGCGTGATAACCAACCCGACGTGATTGTGCAGACCTATTTCCTCGCTGAGGACGGATACGCTCTGCGCGTGCGGCTTCAGGCGACCCAGCCCGCCCGTCAACTGCCGCTGCACCTGGATGGCAAGGGAGCAATCAAAGAATTCCTAGATGACTTCGATCTCTGCGTGGTCACCGTGAAGGGCCCCTATATAGGTGGCACGCGGTACGAAGCCGAAAGGCCGATCGACGTGGGCGTAGGAGCCCAGATGTGCCTGCGAGGAGGACTAACTCTGGCCAAGCGCCGATACGGAGTCTGGCTGAGTCAGGACGGGTGGGTGATCGATGAGTTCTGTGGCGACAACCGGCCCCTCGTGATTGCCGAATGTGAGCGAACGTCTCCGGTTGTGGACCTGGAGATCCCTTGGTTCTGCCGGACGGAGATCACGGATGACCCTAGGTTCTCCAATGACGCCCTCGTGAACAGCCCCTACTCCGCGTGGAGCGCTTCCTACCTGCCCTCTCTTGGAGAGCGGGCGAAGTCCTTTGACGAACGTTTCGGGCAGAACCGCCTCTGAAGTCACATCCGGTCGGGAGCTTCGACGCCTAGCAGACCCAACCCGTTCCGGAGCACCTGCCCCACGGCCTCGTTCAGCCAGAGGCGGGCAACGTGCGCATCCGTGACGGGTTCATCTGCCCGTGGGGTCACCCGGCACTGCGAGTACCAGCCGTGGTAGGTGGCCGCCAACGACTCAAGGTAGCGCGCCACCCGGTGCGCCTCACGCAAGGACGCTGCTTGCCCGACCACCGCGGGGTATCGGGCGAGAACGCCCAACAGCTCTGCGTCGGCCGGATGGTCCAGAAGCTCAGGTCGAAACCCGGAGTCCATCCTCACGCCGTGCTCCTGCGCGTTCTTTGCCACTGAATGCGTCCTCGCGTGCGCGTACTGAACGTAGTAGACCGGATTGTCATTCGTATTCCGGGTGAGAAGATCCAAGTCGATGACCAGCTTCGTGTCAGCCGACACCCGAACCATGGCGTAGCGTGCAGCGTCGACGCCCACGGCGTCCACCAGGTCCTCCTGCGTCACAACGTTGCCCGCCCGTTTGGACATTCGGACCTGTTCGCTCCCCTTCACGAGGTCAACTAGCTGCCCGATGATGATCTGCATGTTCTCCCCCGGCGTGTCCCCGAAGGCTGCGCACACTGCCATCATCCTTCCGACGTAGCCGTGGTGGTCCGCGCCGAGCAGGTAGACAGCCGAATCGGCGCCGCGCTCCCGCTTGTCCAAGTAATACGCGACGTCCCCAGCCAAGTACGCGGCCTCACCGTTCGACTTGACCAAAACCCTGTCTTTGTCGTCCCCAAAATCGGTGGACCGAAGCCAGGTGGCACCGTCTTTCTCATAGAGAACGCCCCGGTCTCGGAGCTGTTTCAGCGCGCGGTCCACAGCGCCCGACTCATGAAGTGACTCCTCGTGGAAGTACACGTCGAAGTTCACTCTGAACTCTTCGAGCCGATCCTTGATCTCCGCAAACATGATCTCGACGCCTTCTCGGCGGAAGACTTCCAGGGCTTCTTGGTCGGGAAGTTCGGCGGGGATCGGATTCCCCTTCTCAATCTCGGCGGCGCTGACCTTGTCGGCAATCTCCTGGATGTAGGTGCCGCCGTATCCGTCCTCGGGGACCTCCTCCCCACGCGCCCTGGCGAGCAGCGACGAGGAAAACCGATCGATCTGGGAACCATGGTCGTTGAAGTAGTACTCGCGTACCACCTCCGCCCCCGAAGCCTCGAGCAGGCGGGCGAGGGCGTCTCCCACAGCGGCCCAGCGTGCGCCGCCCAAGTGGATGGGTCCGGTCGGGTTAGCGGACACGAACTCCAGGTTCACAACCTGGCCAGCGAGGGCGTCACTGCGTCCATACTGGTCCCCGGATTCAACGATTGCGCGCGCCAGTTCACCCGCGGAAGCGGCGTCGAAGCGGAAGTTCAAGAAGCCGGGGCCGGCTATGTCCACTTCCGCGATTCCAGGCTGGATCTGCAAGCGTCGTTTCAAGAGCTCTGCCAGCTCGCGGGGGGCAAGCCCAGCGCGCTTCGCTAGTTTCAAAGCCACGTTGGAAGACCAATCGCCGTGTTCGCGCACCCGCGGACGCTCCACGGTCACCGCGTCCTCAACGGCCGCAGGGGCTAGATCAATGGCGCCCTCTTCAATGCTTGCCGACAAGGCTTCCTGTATGAGGGATGCGAGTTCTTCCGGAGTCATGGGAACAGGGTAGCCGGTGTCGCGGCTGTCCCCGTCCACAGCCTCTCCCCTAACGAGAACGGCGGCCGCAGGCAGGGGGCAGAGTTCGAGGGAACGCGGTCGAAAGAGAGGGGGTACGACGTGCGGGAGGACTGTCCCAGATGGTGCGTGGGCGACCATCCTGACGACACCGAAGCAACTGGCGAAGCTGTTCATGCGACCGGCGCGCCGCCAATCCCGGTGGTCAGCCTGGTTTCAACCGGCGAGGACGAAAGGGCGGTCGTCACTGAAGAACTGGACATCACGCTGTTCCGGTTCTTCGGCCCTAAACGTGATCCTGCGGCGGAAGAAGAGTGGGTGTTTGTGGGCAGCGACTACCGCGGCTTGACGGTGACCAGGGAGAGCGCGTTGCGGCTTTACCGAAGGTTAGGAGACCTCCTTGCGCTTACCGCATTCGACGCCTAGACGGCTCAATCCCAAGGTCCCCTGGATCCGGAAGCGGACCATCGGGCAGTAACGCCTGAAGCGGGACCTCTAAGACCTTGCAAAGGCTGACCAGCGTGACAAGGGTGGGGTTCGCTGGTGACGCGGAAGCGAAATTGGACCGTTCCATCCTCTGGTAGGTGAAGCGACTCATTCCTGCGCGGTAGGCAACCTGCTCCTGGGACATTCCGCGCTCGTGGCGTATGCGCTGTAGGTTGTCCCCCAATTTCGCCACGTAATCCGCCCACTCGGAGGTCTGCCCGCGTCTGCCCATGAGCCATGTTTTGCGCAGAATCTTCAAAATGTCCGCCATCCTTATCAAGCCATTTACATTGTGCTTTCTCCTGCGGCAAGATCATACGCGTAAGCACTGGTCAGCCGCCATTTGAACCACACCAGATAGAAGTGGCGTAGCGCGGTGGGACGCATATCACCCAAGGACAGTGCCGATGACAAAATGTGGTCATGGACTACAGGCAGTACAGCAGTGGGGACCTTCCGGCCTTCTCAGATCTAGTGACGCACTACTACCTCGAGGACTTGGGGGCACCATTTTCCGAGGAGCAGGTCCGCGCCACAGCGGTGGACCAGTTCTCCCGCTTGGCACAGCGGGGCGCGGCGCCGATCGTGTTGGCGGTTCACGAAGACACGCCGGTTGGTTTCGTGATCTTCCAGATCGATTCCCCGGGCAGCGACTGGAACGATCGCCCGGGCTGGGGGTTCGTGCGGGAGTTGTACGTGGCTCCCACTTTCCGGGGCCAGGGCGTGGGGAGCACGCTGCTTGCGATCGCCGCGCAGGTGTTGTCCGAAAGCGGCGCACAGGACGCGTACGCTCTTGCCACCCCTGATTCTCTGGGGTTCTGGGAGAGAGCGGGTTGGGCCGCGCAGGAGGCGGCCGATACGAACACCGCCGGAAGCATTGTTGTCACGACGCGTTTGCCACCAAGAGTCCCAGGCAACGACGCCTAGCCCGAATCCGACAACCCTCAACCTTCAAGGCATTCCGACCGCCGTCATCTGCCCGCCCGCAGGGGCATTAGGCTACGTGACGACATGACGACTTCTCCTCGCTCCACCCAGCCCGGCGACCTTCTGACTGCTCGGCAACGCCTCGTCTATGTGCTGGTCCTAGGCGCTCTCACCGCGCTTGGCCCCTTCACCACGGACATGTATCTGCCCGCTTTCCCGACGATCGAGGCCCAGTTCGGCGTTGACGCGGCCGCGGTCCAGCTAACGCTGACGGGGACGATGATTGGGTTTGCGGTCGGACAGTTGGTCGTGGGTCCACTGTCGGACCGCGTCGGCAGACGGGTCCCACTGATTGCCGCGACACTGCTCCACATTGCCGCTTCCATAGGCGTGGCCCTGTCGGCAGGCATCACAGTCCTGGGTGTCTTCAGGGTCTTGCAGGGATTCGGTGCCGCTTCCTCAGGCGTGGTGTCGATGGCAATGGTCCGGGACCTGTTCGCCGGACGGCGCCTAGTACAAATGATGAGTCGGTTGGCTCTTGTAAACGGGTTGGCCCCGGTAATCGCTCCAGTCCTTGGGTCGCAGCTGCTGGCAGTAATGGACTGGCGAGGGATCTTCTGGGTACTCGCCGGGTATGGCTCCGCAGTGTCCCTGGCAGCCGTCCTGTTCCTGCGAGAGACCCATCCGGCGCACGTCCGAGCGGTGGATCAGCGGTCCCTGCGCTCCCGATACGCCTCGTTGTTTTCCGACCGCGTCTACCTAGGGATGGTGGCGATGGCCGGGCTGAACTTCGCTGGCTTGTTCACCTACCTTTCCACCTCCCCCTTCCTCTTCCAGCAGGTCTACGGAATGAGCGAGCAGCAGTACGGCCTTGCGTTCGCGGTCAACTCTCTGGCAGTGATTGCTGGAGTTCAGACCAGCTCGCGACTCCTCCACACGGGCCGAATGGGCCCCCAGTGGATCCTCGCCGTGACCACTGCGAGCCAAGTGGGTCTGGGCCTCATAATCATGGCCTCCTGGTTCCTCGGCCTCGGGATGTGGGGAACGCTGGTTCCCCTGTGGTTCTTCATCTTGATGTGTGGCTTTACCTTCCCCACGGTTCAATACTTAGCCCTCGCCAACCACGGAAAAGAAGCGGGAACGGCAGCCAGCCTGTTGGGTGCGGTGAACTTCGGTCTCGCCGGTGCGCTCTCTCCACTGGTGGGCCTCATGGGTGTAGACACCGCGGTGCCGATGGCCGGTCTGATGGCTGTCGCCGCCGCGATCTCCGCCGCCGTACTGTGGATCGTCGTGCGCCCGAGGACGTTGCCGGCCCGTATCTAAGCCTGCT
>CAYFQC010000001.1:0-4130 GCA_964345155.1 uncultured Actinomyces sp. | reverse complement strand
GTACTGTGGATCGTCGTGCGCCCGAGGACGTTGCCGGCCCGTATCTAAGCCTGCTTCCGTGCCTGAGACCACTTGGGCGAACAGCTCGGCGGTTGGCTGAGAGTTACTCTCCCAACCAAGCCAGCCCGAGTGACCTGCGTCCAAATACGTGTAGACGCCTGGCAGGTTGTACACAACCACCGTCACCACAACGGGTTCGTCCCCGCTCTGCTGCTCGAGCGCCGCGTCAAGGTGGGCCCGCAGGCCAGCGTTGTCGCCGTCGCCCTCGATCGCTGCTGTCTTGTCCATCCAAACTGCCGTGGACTGCTGCGCCACTTTCTCCATCTGACCGGCGAGGACGGCGTCCTGTTCGCTCACGCTCTGCGCCGTTGATAGTACGTTCGCCGCCCACTGCGCGTTGACGTAGCCGATGGCCCCCGCATACGGGTTCCCTACGTGTTCAGTTTGATGCTCCAGGGCGTCTCCCGATTGAGCTGGCAAGGACGACTGGCCTACGTCTTGCGCCTCTGACTGCACGGCTGCGCCAGAGTGCTGCTCCGGCTGACCACTCCCGCAACCCGCCAGCGCCAACGCTGACGCCACCGCTGCGACCGCCAGGAGCCGGCGACGTCCTGGCGCATACTGCATTCTTCTCCCCTATCCGTGATGCTCCCCGACCACCCTAGTGGCCGAGGATCCCCTGGCCGGGGGAACGTGGAACACTAGAGACATTCAAGGACGCAGAGGGTGAAGCGACAACTCGGCGTCAAATAAGACCGAAGCCGAGGACCGACGTGGAACAGGAACCGCTAACCTCCAACGTCACTGATACTGCGCTCATCTTCGAGGGCGGCGGAATGCGCGCCAGCTACACAGCGGCGACCGTCGTGGAGATGCTGCGTGCGGGGATCTACATCGACTGGGTAGCCGGGATATCGGCTGGGTCGTCGAACACGGCCAACTATCTGTCCCGCGATCCCGTTCGAGCGAGGCGATCGTTCGTGGAGTTCGCCCTCGACCCGAATCTGGGGAACCTGCGCACCTGGATGCGCGGGGACGGACTATTCAACGCGAACTACATCTATCAGCAGACTTCGCAACCAGACCAGGCCCTTCCTTTCGATTGGGAAACCTACAACGCAAATCCGGCGCGTTTCCAGATCGGCGCGTTCAGGGCGGACGATGGGCAGGAGGTGTACTGGGGCCGCGAAGATATCCGCCAACTCCAAGATCTCCTGGTCCGAGTGCAGGCGTCCTCCACTATGCCCGTGTTCATGCCTCCGATTCAGATCGACGGCCACACCTACGTTGACGGTGCGCTCGGCCCGGGAGGCGGCATAGCGCTAGATGCCGCAAAAGCCGCGGGCTTCGAAAAGTTCCTGGTCATCCTCACCAGACCCCGCGACTACATCAAGAAGCCTTTCCGCGGCAGCCGGCTGACAAACAGGGTCTTCAAGGATTTCCCCGCAGTCACGGATGCGCTGGAGAAACGGCCTGGGAACTACAACCGGACGAAGGAAGAGCTGCTCGACCTCGAAAAGGACGGCAAAGCGTACGTGTTCACCCCCACCGGCTATCTGGCGCGCAACCAGGAGCGCAAGTTCGAGCGGCTTGAGCGCGCTTTCGATGAAGGCACGGCACAGATCCGCCGGGAGTTGCCACAGATCAAAGAGTTTTTGGGCCTGTAGGGAGGGCGGACCGCAGGAACGCGGCACAGGTGCTTGTCCGGCGTCCGAATCGGTGTAGGCGCTCTCCGCGCAACATGAGCTCCACACCTCAATCTGACCTGCGTTTTTCACATGCGCCTCCAAGGTTGGCGACCTAGCGTTGCCGGATGCCACTGATAAACAGCTGGAGAGTGTCCGCCGCCTACAAAACCGTCCTTTCGGTGATCGGCTGGGTATCGATCGTCGCAATGCTCGGCGTTTTCGACGGGCACCCTTCGTGGACGGCGCTGGAGATGTTCACAACCCAGAGCAACATCCTGGCCACCTCGTACTTCACGGTGGCTGCCGCCCGCATTTGGGCCGGCCAAGACCGCTCAGGGACCCCTTTTGCTCCAGCATGGAAGGGGATAGCCACGATGTCGGTGACGATCCCTTTCCTAGTGGCCTGGTTAGTCCTCCGGATGCCTAGCGGCTCGGGCACCCTCAACACCACCTCGCGCGTACCCTATCCCTTCCTGGATTTCGAGTCTCTGGGCGTGGGAACGGTGGCATTGAACGTCGTCGCGCTGGCGGTGGGCGTGCTGGCACTGGGCTTCATCGCCGTCGCCCTCGACCATCTGCGGGCGCGGTTGGAGGCACGCCAAGGACACGGCATCCGCTAGCAGACGAAAACCGCGGGAAACCAGGCAAAGGTTGCCATGCCGGAGCCCCAACGAGCGGTTATCGGCGCGATCGTTACACTGATATTAATCATGTGACGACCGATCAGGAGTGGCTGCCAACAGCGCGTCACCAGCACAGGCGAAGGGTTGACGATGGCTACTGAAGATGAGAGCAGGAGTGGTGACGTAGCGCAGCACGACTCCTCCGACAGAGGAAGCGACACCGGAGCAGTAACGATCAAGGCCGCCGTGGGGTTCCTCGTTTTCTGCGAGTTGGCCAGCGGGTTCACCCAGGGCTTCTACACGCCGCTGATCCCATCGATCGCCGAGAAACTAGACGTTTCCGACTCCTCCATTATCTGGTTCATGACCGTCCAAACTCTGGCGGCCGCCGTCTCCGTTCCGCTGTTGTCGAAGCTGGGGGACATGTATGGTCATCGGCGTCTGCTGAGGATAGCGGTTGGCGTAGTGCTGCTTGGAACTATCATCACAGCCGTTTCTCCGTGGTTCCCCCTCGTCCTCGTCGGCCGCGTCTTGGTTGGTCCGATCGCCGTGTGGTTGCCGCTGGAGATCGCATTGATTCATAGCCGAATCTCGGGCGAGGGCGCACGAAAATCCGTTGGTCTCCTGGTTTCGGTCATGACCGGCGGAGCCATTTTGGGAACTCTGGCAGCGGGGCTGGTCGGCACCTTCTCCCCAAATCTGACGCTGACCCTTCTGGTCCCAACAGTCCTCATATCAGTGAGTTTCTACGCGGTCATGTTCAAGGTTCCCGGCTCCCGACACCACAGCGAAGAGCCAGTGGACACCGTCGGCTTCATAGGCTTGGCCGCAGGAATGATTCTGCTGCTCAGCGGGCTGCGAACAGCCTCTAACGGTGGCTTCGCGACCCCTGGAACCATTGTGCTCCTGGCCTGCGCGGCCGTAGTGCTCGGCACTTGGATCTGGTGGGAGCTACGTTCGCCCTACCCGGCCGTGGACGTGCGGCTGCTCGCCTCCCGAAAGCTCGGCCCTCTCTACATCGCCGGCTTTCTGTTCGGGATGATCATGTTCGGAATCCAGGCCCCACTCACGACCTTCCTATCCGCCGACCCGGCGGAAGTAGGGTACGGTTTCGCTGCCTCCCCCACCATTACCTCGACGGTGCTGGCCGCGACTACGGTTTTCGCGACACTTGGGGCAGCAACCTTCTCGCGCATCGCACGTCTGGTAGGAATGCGTGGCGTGCTGCTCGGAGGTGCCGTAATCGCGTCCCTCGGCTCACTTTTCCTACTCTTCTTCCATTCGGACCTCTGGCAGGTGTACGCATACGCAGCCATCTCTGGACTCGGCATGGGGCTTCTCCTGGGAGGCCTGCCCGCGCTGGTGGCGGAAGTCGCGCCGAAGAACAACACGGGAATCGCCACGGGCGTCTACAACTCGCTGCGCACTCTGGGGGGTGCCACGGCGGGCGCAATCTTCGCCTTGGTCCTTAGCTGGTTCACGCCACTCGGAAGCGACTTCGCCACGGTGCGCGGGTATCTGACGCTGTTCGCATTTGGAGCTGTCGCTTTCGGTGTAGCCGCCCTCGCCCTTTCGATGGCTGCCATTCCACGGGACGCATCAGCGCGGGCCGCCGATACGGAATTCACGGAGCTGGAGGACGTCGGACAAGCCGAAGTGTAGGGGCGAGGACGGTAGGACTGCACGCCGCCGTCCGCGTCGTCACATGTCAGACCTGGACGTGGTGGAGTTCCGGCTTAACGCCTGGCGTCAATAACGTCCCCCGTTATGCAGTGGTCCCGTGATCAGATCGTTCGCCGACCGGGACACCAAGAGGGTC